>DASRJH010000050.1:0-96046 GCA_035649575.1 Planctomycetota bacterium | reverse complement strand
TGTTCCGCGCCGACCTGCTGAACGCCGGCACGAGCTCGGTCTTCGGCGAGAACCACCGGCTCGGCGCGCCCGATCCGACGTGGGCCGGCAGGCTCACCGCGCCGTCGTTCTCGACGCCGTGGACCTACATCCTCGGACCGTACGTGACGAGCCCGAACCTGCACATCGGCGGCATCGATCCGACGAGCACTCGACTCGGTGCGCCCGGCGCGAACCTCAGCATGAACGGCTTGTTCCCGGACATCAGCGGCCAGCCGCGCCGCGACGGCCTCATGGTCCGCGTCACCGACAACCTCGCGCCGTTCGGTCTCGTGTTCCTCGGCGCATCCGCGGGCTTCCAGCAGCCCTTCTTCGTGTGGCCGCTCCAGACCGTCTTGATCGGGCACAGCTTCATCGGCGACGGCACTCAAACGATCTCACTCGGTCTCGCGACGCTGTCGCTCGGCGCGCGCGACTTCGCGATCGCTGCGCCGAACACGCTGTCGTCAGCCTTGGTCGGGCAGAGCTTCGCGTTCCAGGCCATCGTCTGGGACACGAACATCAACCTCGCCGAGTGGACGAACGCGCAAGAGGTACACCTGTGAGCTGGGCGGTGAAGGGGCTGGCCGCGGCCGCGCTCGCGTGCGCGGCGTTGGCCTCGGCAGCTCCGTGGTTCTCGTCGCGGCAGGAGGCAGCACCGACCGGTTGCCCGTTGCCCGCGTCGAAACCGCCTGCACCGGCGCCCGCGCCCGCGGCCGAAGTCGCGTCCGTCGAGCGAGCAAAGGAGTCCTCGAGCGTGGATCACTCGCGCGAGCTCGAACTGCCCGACGGGTCGTTCGTGCCCGCGCTCAACGGTGCCGTCGGCGCGACCAGGGTCGCGGAGTACTGGGGGCCGCTGCCATGGAGCCCGATCGCCGCGGTGGAACGCAGCTCTGCAGGCGTCGACTGGTATCGCCACCAAGACGGTTCCTACAGCACGACCCAGATGGTGTGGCGGAAGGACCTCGGGCGCTACGAAGCGATGACGCGCGTCGCGCACCCGGGGCCGACGCCGGCCCCCGTGGCGAAGCGCTGACGTTCGCGCTGCAGTAGGATCCCGGCCGCCCGCCTTCGAAGTCGCCGAGGTCCGCATGCACTTCGTCTCCCTGCTGGTTTTCTGGCTGCTCGTGGCACCTGGCTCGGCATCAGCGCAGCAACCGAAGCCCGGAACACCGCCGGCCGGTTCACCGGCAACCAGTGGCGAGAAGTGGCAGAGCGACTTCGAGGCCACGCGACAGGTCGCGGTCGCGGCGAAGCTCCACCTGTTGCTCGCGTTCACGACCGCGGACAGCGCGGGCCTCTGCGCGAAGCTCGACGCCGAGGTCCTTGGAGTACCCGAGTTCTTGAACGAGGTGTCGAAGAACTACCTGTTGGTCCGCATCGACCTGCCTGCGGACGAGAGCCAGGTGCCCGCGGCGTTGCGCCAGCAGAACGCGAAGCTGCGCACCAAGTACCCGTCGGACCGGTTGCCGGCGATCTGGCTCTGTGATTCCTACGGGCGCTCCTACGCGGGAACCGGCTATCTGCCGGCAACCCCGAAGGCCATGCTCGCGTGGGTCGAAGACCGGCGCCAGGCCAGCATCGCCGCAACCGCGGCCTTGCAGAAGGCCAGCACCTGCCGCGGCATCGAACGCGCCCAGGCGCTCGCCGAAGGCCTCCAGACCCTCGACGACGCGATCGTGGCCGCCAACTACCACAAGGAGCTCATGGAGATCATCCAGCTCGATGCCAGCGGTGCGGCGGGTCTCAAGACCCGCTTCGATGCGATCGCACGCGACGCGGCGGCGCGCCCGATGCTCGTGCGCATGCAGACGGAGCTGCAGGCGCTGCGCGAGCAGAAGCAGTGGGACGAGCTCGAGGCGCGCGTCGAGAAAGAGCGCGGCGCACATCCTGGCGAGCGCTGGGCCGAGCAGTATCTCTCGTTCCTGAAGGGCACCTGCCGCCTCGAGGGCCGGCAGGATTGCGCGGCTGCCCTGTCGCTGTTCGAGTCGGCGTTGAAGTTGGCACCGCGCAGCGAGCTGGCGCCCGAGGTCGACCGAATGCGTCAGGTGGCCGCGGCGGCAGTCGAGCAGCAGAAAGCGCGCGAGGAGGCGGAGCGCAAGGCTGCGGAGGAAGCCAAGCGCCGCAAGAAGAAGTGAGCCCGTTCAGGCCTTCGTGACCCAGAACGTCACCGACGCGCCGGCTCCCGAGCCGACCTTGCCCTCTGCCGCGAACGACTCGACCGGCGATGGCTCCCACTCCACCGCGGTGGCGAGCACCTGCTCCTGGATGTAGGCGAGGTGCGCCCGCAGCGCGGCTTCCGTCGCGGCGTCGGTCTCGATCCACAGCGTGATGCGGTCGCTCACGTGCAACTGCGCGTCCTTGCGCGCCTGCTGCACGAGGCGCACGAAGTCGCGCGCCGTGCCCTCGGCTTCGAGCTCCGGCGTCACGTTCGTGTCGAGCACGAGCACCATGTCGTTGGTCGACAATGCCGCGGCCGTGATGCCCTCCCTCGGCACCAGTTGCAGCGTGAACTCGCCAGGCTCCAGCACGGCGCCGCCGATCTCGGCGCGCTGGCCGGCGAGCTTCCATGCTCCGGACTTCGTCGCCGCGAGCACGTCCTTCATCTTCGGTCCGAGCTTCGGGCCGAGGGTCTTGGCGTCGACCTGCAGGCGGAACGAACCGAACGCCGTGATGTCGTCCGCGAACGCGACCTGCCTGACGTTGAGCTCGTCCTGCAGCAGGTGCACGAACGGCTGCATGCGCGCCGCGTCGGCACCGGCCAGCGTGACCTTCGGCAGCGGCAGGCGCGTGCGCAGCTTCTTCGCTTCCCGCAGCGACAGCCCGACCGAGCACGCATCGCGCACGCGGTCCATCTGCGCGACCAGCGTAGCGTCCACGGGCAGCTTCGCGACGTCGGGCCAGTCGGCGAGGTGCACCGACTCCTCGCCAGTGAGCCCCGTGTAGACCTTCTCGCAGAGCAGCGGCAGCAGCGGCGACACAGCACGGCACAACACGACGAGACACGTGTAGAGCGTGTCGTACGCATCCTGCCGGTCCGCCGGCCCCGTCTCGCCCCAGAAGCGCTCGCGGCTGCGCCGGATGTACCAGTTGTTGAGCGCGTCGAGATACTCCTTCACGACCTGGCACGAAGCCGCGATGTCGTACTCGTCCATGCACCGCTGCACGCCCTCGACCATCGCGCGCATCTTTCTGAGCACGTAGCGATCGAGCACGGCCTTCTGGTCGCTGCGCACTCTCGCCTTCACGCCATCAGCGTTCGCATACAGCGTGAAGAAGTAGAACGCGTTCCAGATCGGGTTCAGCACGAGGCGCACGACCTCGTGGATCTGCTTGCCGTCCTTCGCGATTTCCAGATCGCCGCCGCGCAGGATCGGCGAGCTCATCAGGAACCAGCGCAGCGCGTCGGCGCCGGTCTTCGCGAACAGCTCGACCGGGTCCGGATAGTTGCGCAGCGACTTCGACAGCTTCGCGCCGTTCTCGTCGAGCACCACGCCGTGGCAGATGCAGGTGCGGAACGGCGGCTTGTCGAACAGCGCCGCCGCGAGCACGACCAGCGTGTAGAACCAGCCGCGCGTCTGCGCGACATACTCGACGATGAAGTCGGCCGGGAAGTGGCTCTCGAACCACTGCTTGTTCTCGAACGGGTAGTGCACCTGCGCGAACGGCATCGAGCCCGACTCGAACCAGCAGTCGAGCACCTCGGGCACGCGCCGCATCTTCGACTTGCCGGTCGGATCGTCGGGGTTCTTGCGCACGAGCTCGTCGACGAACGGCCGGTGCAGGTCCGTGACCTTGACCTTGAAGTCGCGTTCGAGCTCGGCGAGCGAGCCGTAGACATCGGTGCGCGGATACTTCGGGTCGTCGCTCTTCCAGACCGGGATCGGCGAGCCCCAGTAGCGGTTGCGCGAGATCGACCAGTCGCGCGCGTTCTCGAGCCACTTGCCGAACTGGCCGTCCTTCACGTGCTCGGGGATCCAGCGGATCGTCGCGTTGTGCGCGAGCATGCGATCCTTGAACGCGGTGACCTTCACGAACCACGCGCCGGGCAGCGCCTTGTAGATCAGCGGTTCGCGCGTGCGCCAGCAGTGCGGGTAGTTGTGCTCGTAGGTGACGTGCTTCAGCAGCACAGAGCGCTCCTTGAGCACCTTGATGATGTCCTTGTTGGCGTCGAACACGAGCAGGCCCTGCCAGTCGGGGACCTCCATCGTGAAGCGCCCGCGGTCGTCGACCGGGCACACGAGCTCGATGCCGTTCGCCTCGCAGACCTTCTGGTCGTCCTCGCCGAAGCCCGGCGCCATGTGCACGACGCCGGTGCCCTCGGCCGTGTCGACGAAGTCGCCCGCGAGCACGCGGAAGCTGTTCGGGTGCTTGCTGAAGAACGGAAAAAGCGGCTCGTAGGTGCGGCCGACGAGCTCCTTGCCCTTCAGCGTGCGCTCGGTCGTGAAGCCGTCGAGCTCTTTTCTGTATTGGGCGATCGTCGCGGCACCGATCACGTAGCGCACACCGCCCTTCTGCACGATCGCGTAGTCGATCTCGGGACCGACGGCGAGCGCGAGGTTGCTCGGCAGCGTCCACGGCGTCGTCGTCCAGACCAGCATCTGCAGCCGGCCCGCGTCGCCGGCCTGCGCCTTCAGCGTGAACGCGACCGTGATCGCGGGGTCCTGGCGCGGCCGCGTCGCGTCGTCGATGCGCGTCTCGAAGTTGCTGACCGGCGTCTGCATCGCCCACGAGTACGGCATCACGCGCTGCCCTTCGTAGACGAGCCCCTTCTGATGGAGCGTCTTGAACGCCCACATCACGCTCTCCATGTAGGAGAGGTCCATCGTCTTGTAGTCGTTGTCGAAGTCGACCCAGCGCGCCTGGCGTGTCACGTAGCTGCGCCACTCCTTCGTGTAGCGCTGCACGCTCTTGCGGCACGCGTCGTTGTACTTGTCGATGCCGAACGCGAGGATCTGCTCGCGCCCCGACACCTTGAGCTCCTTCTCGGCTTCCATCTCGGCCGGCAGGCCGTGGCAGTCCCAGCCGAAGCGCCGTTCGACGCGGCGGCCGCGCATCGTCCAGTAACGCGGCACGACGTCCTTGACGAAACCGGTCAGCAGGTGCCCGTAGTGCGGCAGCCCGTTCGCGAACGGCGGCCCGTCGAAAAACACATACTCGTTGCTGCCGTTCTGACCCGCGGGCCGATCCTCCACCGAACGCCTGAACGTGTTGTGCTCCTGCCAGCGCGCGAGCACCTCGGCCTCGATCTGGGGGAAGTTCGCTTGGGCTGCGACTTCGGGGTAGTGCTTTCTGACGCCTGGCTCGGTCATGAGGCGAAGGAGTGTGGCGGCTGACCACGGGCGGCGCAAATGTCGCTCCCGCGGTCACAGCAGCATCCCGTCGGGGCCCGGAAATCACCTGCACGACCCCCAACTCGCAACCGTCGCCGCCGGCCGGCGGACCGCGCCAACCCGTGGTCGAGCACGGTCGCGTTCGGACGCGATCCGGGCTCCGAGACGAGAAAGCTACCGCCCCCCGACCACGAGGCAGTTGACCGCGCCGCCGCGCGGAGGGACAAGTCACGCTGTCCTCTCCCAAATTCCCTGGCAATCGGAGCCCAATGACCATGCCTCGATCCGGCCTGTTGCTTCTCGTCTCCCTTTCTCTCGGCGTGTCCGCGCTGGCACAAGACACGCGAGCGCCGCGCCTCATGCTGAACTACGGAGCCTTCGATCCGCTGCAGGGGGAACTGCAGGTGCCGCTCGCCTTCGCTGCCGATCCGGCGAGCACGCTCGTGCTCGTGCAGTTCACTTCCGAACCGACCCCGGCAGACAGGGAAGCGCTCGCCAACGCCGATGCCAAGGTCATGTGGTACGCACCCTACAACGGCTACATCGTGCGAACGGCCGCGCGGCAGAAGCTCGCGGCGCTCGACCGGGTGCGGTGGGTCGGCGCGTTCCACCCGGCCTACAAGTACGAACCAGCGCTGTTCGCCGCGTTGATGAGCGGCCCCGTGCGGCCCGACCGCTACGTCATCGTGTTGGTCGACCCCAAGCATGACGAGAACGCGCTGGTCGCAGCGATCCAAGCCTGCGGCGGCACGATGTGGCGCTACGCCGGTGGCAACCTGCTGATCGAGGCCGATCTCACGGCGGCGCAAGTCACGTCGATCGCGCGCGAAGACACGGTGTTGTGGATCCAGAAGTCGCAGCCGCCCGGCAACGACATGAACAATGCCCGCATCCAGGGCGGCGCCAACTACATCGAGCAGCTGGCCGGACACACCGGAAAAGGCGTGCGCGGCCACATCATGGAGGGCATCTACGCCACACATCCGGAGTTCTCCGCCAACGCCTACCGGACCGCGCCGCAGTCGGTGTTCCTTGGCACGTCGGACTCGCACGGATGCTCGACGTTCGGCTGCGTCTTCTCGGCCGGCCTCACCGCCAACGCGCGCGGCATGTGCCCGGACGGTCAGGGTTACTACACCCATTACAACTTCATCTTCAGCACCCCGGCCGGCAGCACTGCGCAGAACAGCCGCTACGGAGTCGTGCAGGCGATCACCGACCCGGCCGGGCCGTGGAGGGTGATGTTCCAGACCGCGTCGTGGGGCTTCCCGCAGATCCCCAACTACGACGCGCGCTCGGCCGAGATGGACCACACGATCTTCACGTTCGACATTCCGATCTGCCAGAGCATGTCGAACACGAGCAACAACAACGCGCGTCCGCAGGCGTGGGCCAAGAACATCATCTCGTGCGGCGCGATCGTGCACGCCAACACGTCGACCGTCGTCGACGACACGCAGTCCGGCACGAGCATGGGACCGGCGCAGGATCTGCGCATCAAGCCCGACATGTGCGCATACTACGACAACGTGCACACGACGAGCACGGCGACCGGTTACACGCTGGGCTTCAACGGCACGTCGAGCGCCACGCCGATCGTCGCGGGCCACGTCGGGTTGATCATCGAGATGTTCACCGACGGCTACTTCGGCCACCCGGCGGCGCCGACCTGGCAGGACAGGTTCGACTACAAGGCGCACTTCACGACGACGAAGGCGCTGCTCATCAACACCGCGCGCCAATACGATCCGACGGTCGTCTCCGCCGGCACGGCGAGCCGCTACCGCCAGGGCTGGGGCTTCCCGGCGTTGCACGACCTGTACGACCTGCGCAAGCAGATGCTCGTGCTCGATGAGATCGACGTGCTGCAGCAGGGTCAGGCTCGGACCTACTTCGTCCACGTCAAGCCCAACACGCCGCAGTTCCGCACGACGATGGTCTACGCCGACCTGCCCCTGGCCACTCCGTTCAGCAGCCCGCACCGCGTCAACGATCTGAGCGTCAAGGTCACGGCGCCGAACGGCACGTTCTACTACGGCAACACCGGCATGGCGACGACGCCCGTCACGCACTACACGGCGCCCGGTGGCTCGCCGAACACGCTCGACACCGTCGAGAACGTGTATGTCCAGAATCCCGCGTACGGCCTCTGGCAAGTCGAAGTCAGCGCGCCGCTCGTGGCGCTCGATCAACACGTCGAGACACCGGCCGTCGACGCGGACTTCGCGCTCGTTTCGAGCGGCATCGGCGGAGGACGCGACGACTCGGGCCCCGTGATGGATCTCACGTCGACCGGCCCCGGCGACCTGTCGGTCGCCATCACGAACAACCCGGCCAGCTACGTCGAAGGGTTCACGCTGTTCTCGCTCACGACGGCGCGGCCGTTGGCCATGGGCAACTTCCTCGGCCTCGAAGTCGACTCGCTCGCGTTCTTGAGCCTCGGTTCTGCGGCCGGACCCGGCAACCCACTGCACTTCACGTACACGACGGACCCGAGCCTGTTCCCGAACGCGCCATTCACGTTCCCGGCGTTCATCGCGCAGTTCCTGCAGGGCTTCGCGATCGACGCAGTGGCGTTCTACATCGACGCGACCGGCGGCATCCATGCGGCGTCGAGCGTCGATCGCGTCGTGATCCAGTGAGTCCCTACACCCGGGAATCTCGAACGTCGTTCGCGATTCTCGGGTCTCTCGTCGCGCTCGCGGCCTGTGCGACTCCGGGCATCGATGCCAGGGTCGACAGCGACGTCGCACACGTGACGCTCGACGGCGAGCCGTTCGCGAGCGTGCACCTCGCGGCACAGCCGCGGCCGTTCGTCTTCCCGGTCCTCGGACCCGAAGGCGTGCCGATGACGCGCAGCTTCCCGATGGCCGAGGTGCCCGGCGAAGAGCGGGACCATCCCCACCATCAGTCGCTATGGTTCGCGCACGGCGAGGTGAACGGTTTCGACTTCTGGACCAGCAAGTCACACCGCGAGCGTCTCCAGTGGAACGGCGTCTGTGACGTCGAACAGACGGCAACGAGCTGTCGTCTGCGATGCGGCTATCGTTGGCTCGCCGACGACGACACGGTCGTCTGCACCGAAGAACGCGAGTTGACCTTCGCCGGTGGCGACGCGCGCACGATCGACGTCACGGTGACGCTGCGGCCGGCGGGACAGCCGCTGGTGCTCGGCGACACGAAGGAAGGCACCTTCGCGTTGCGCGTGCATCCTGCCCTCTGCGTCGAGAGCAAGACCGCGACCGGCAGGCTCACGAACAGCGAAGGGCAGCAGAACAAGGAGGTCTGGGGCAAGAAGGCGCGCTGGATCGACGACTCGGGCACGGTCGCCGGACAGCAGGTCGGGGTGGCCATCTTCGACCATCCGACCAACCACGGCCACCCGACGTGGTGGCACGCGCGCACCTACGGCTTGCTCGCGGCGAATCCGTTCGGCGTGCACGACTTCGAAGGCAAGCCAGCGGGAACGGGGACCCTGACCGTGCCGGTCGGCGGACAGCTGCAGCTGCGTTACCGCGTATTGCTGCACGGCGCGGGCTGGGATGCCTCGCGCATCGAAGCCGCCTACAAGGTCTGGACGGTCGAGTAGGCATCGACCGCGCACCTGCGCCGATTGACGCCCGCCGGGGGGCACGGATCATGGCGTTGCCGCGGAGCCGGATTCGCCGAGGCAGATTCGCCGAGGAAGTGGCCGCCCCGACGTCTTGGTCCTGGAGCAATGACCGCGCTTCCCGACGACCTGAAACTGCTGCTGGCCGAGGAACCGTTCGTGCGGCGCTTGGCCCGGCAGCTGGTCGCGGACGAGGCCGACGACGTCGTGCAGCAGACCTGGCTGCGCGCGCTGCAGGCGCGCGGCGGTCCGATCGAGCGACCGCGGCACTGGCTCGCGCGCGTGCTGCGCAACGTGGTCGCGGACCGGCGGCGCCGCGAACAACGGCGGCAGCTGCTGCAGCAGTGGACGGCCCCCGAAGGACTGGTGCCTTCGTCGAGCGAGCTGCTCGCCATCGAGGAACGGCGGCGGGAGCTCGTGGCGGCCGTCGACGCGCTGCCGTCGCCGCTGCGCACGGTCGTGCTGCTCCGCTACTACGACGGGCTGCCGCCGCGCCGCATCGCCGCGAAGCTCGGGCTGCCGGCGACGACGGTGTGGAACCGGCTGCACGACGGGCTGCAGCAGCTGCGGCAGCGCCTGCACGCGCGGCACGGCGAACGCCGGGCCTGGGTCGTGCCGTTCTTGCCGTTCATCACGTCGCCGCGCGGCATGCCGTGGCGCGAGGTGCTGGGGCCGGCCGCGGTGCACGCCGGAACGGGAGTGATCGCGATGACCAAGACGAAGCTCGTTGTGGGTGCTGCGGCCGTGATGGTCGCCGTTCTCGCCTGGACGCAGTGGCCGGCACTCGACGCGGGGCCCGCGCCGACGGAGGGACCGCGCGGTCCTGTGGCACCAGTCGTCGCTGCGCTCGACGCGGAACGCATGGCACCGGCCCTGCCCGGCGAGCTTGGGCGCGCTGCGGCGCCCGACGCACCGGCGGTCGCGGCCAAGACGGGCACGCTGCTCGTGCACGTTCGCTACGGCAGCGAGCCGCACACCGCGGCGGGACTCGCGGTGCGGATCTACCGCTCGTTGCCCGTTCGCGTCGTGTGGCCGAGCGCGATCACCGACGACGACGGCACGGCGCGATTTCCGGACCTGGCCCCGGGACTCGTATGGGTGCACACGAACGTCCGCCCCCGGGTCGTGAAAGGCGTGGAGATCGAGGCGGGTGCTGTGCGCGAGTGCTCGCTCGAGCTCGCGGGCGGCATGACGCTGCGCGGCGTAGTGGTCGATCCGCACGGGGTCCCGGTCGCCGGCGCGCTGCTGGAGCTGACGAGGCCCCACTTCGGCACGCCCGCGGCGGCGATCGGACACAGTGCTTCGGACGGCACATTCGTGATCCGCGAGTGCGACACGGAGGCGGTGATCGGCGCGCGCGCCGCGGGGCACGCGGCGTCGCAGATCTACCTGGTCCAGGGCGCGCCAGGATCGACGCAGCAGGTGCACATCGAGCTGCAGCCTGCCGGCGGCTGCGTCGCGGGTGTCGTCGTGGATGCAGAAGGCCAGCCCGTCGAGGGCGCCACCGTGCGCGTCGGCGCCGGGCGGACCGAGGCCATCAGCGTCACCGCGCAGGGCGGGCCGCCGCTGCCGGCGCAGGTCGCCACGGATCGCGACGGACGCTTCCTCGCGATCGGCGTGCGCGAAGGTACGCAGCCGCTGCACGCGTTCGCGGCCGGGCATGCGCCGTGGCAGGGTTCGTGCGACGCCGTCGCGGGGACGACGGTGCACGTGCGCGTGGCCCTGCCGGTCGGAGTGACGTGCGAGGGCACCGTGCTCGATCAGGACCGCAGGCCGTTGGCCGGCGTGACGGTGCGCACCGGCGAGACCGACGATCTGGCCAGGTACGCAGCGCAGACGGACGAGAACGGCGCCTTCGCGATCCGCGGGCTGCCCGCGCCCGAGACGACGCTCTCGGGCTGGGACAAGGAAGCCGGCAAGGGCACCGTCGTCGTGCGCGGCGCCGCCGGCGAGACGGTGCACGTCGAGCTGGTCCTGTCGCAGGGCCTGCAGCTGCGCGGGCGCGTCGTCGACGAGACCGGTGCGCCGGCGCACGTCCATGTCTTCTGCTCGAGCACCGGTGCGCAGCCGTGGAGAGCGGAGGCGATCTGCGACGAGCGCGGCCAGTTCCGTCTCGGCCACTGCCCCGTCGGCTGCCTGCTGTCGGCGCGGATCACCGAACGCGGCTACCTGCCGTTCACCCAGCAGGGCATCGACCCGGCCGCCGGCGAAGTCGTGTTGAAGCTGCAGCGCGACACCGCGCCGGGCGCGAAGATCGTCGGCAGACTGCTGCTGCCGGACGGAAGCCCCGCCGCCGGCGAGACGGTGTCCGCGAGCCGCAGCGACGTGCTCATGGTCGCCGAGGAAGTCATCGTCGCCGGCGACGGCTCGTTCGCATTCGAGGTCCCGGCCGGGTCGTGGGGCGTGCACGCGAACGTGGCCAGCTTCGCGGCACGTCTCGTGCGTTGGCAGCCCGTGCAGCCCGGGGCCACCTGGGACGTCGGCGTGCTGCAGCTCGCGCGCGGCGGCGCCCTGATCGTCACGGGCGGAGCCAAGGCGGACGACTGCCTCGTCGTCGACCCGAACGGCGATCACGCGTCCGACGTCGACGCGCTGGTCGGACCGCCGCGGTCGAGGCTGTTGCTGCATCCCGGCGACTACTTGCTGCTCGTGAAGGGCGAGAACGTGACCGCGCAGGCGATCCCGTTCACGATCCGCGACGGCGAAGACACGAAGCTCGTGGTGCCACCGCTCGCCGGCGTGAGCCAGCGGTTTCTGTTCGTCGCGAGTCCGGGCACCGAGCTGCCGAAGTGGGTCGCCTGCGACGTGCGCCGCGACGGCAAGCTGTGTGCTACGTGCGGACCCAACCAGCGCGACGGCGACCGGATCGTGATGAACCTGTGGCTCGCTCCCGGCAGCTACACGCTCGCGACGCGGCTGCGGGAACAGCCGAGCACGGCGTCGTTCGTCGTCGGGGCACAGGAAGGAACGCCCGTCCGCGTCGAACTGCGCTGAGGCGGGCTGCCGCGGGCACCTTGGTCGCCCCGCTGGCGAACAGGCTCACACTTCGGCCGGAACCTCGAAACCCTTGCGGTAGTCGCGCGTGGCGAGGCGGTTCGCATCGGCGTGGTCGCGGAAGCGCTCCGTCCCGGCGTCCATGGCCAGCGAGGCTCCGAGCTGCAGCTTCGTCTTTTCGAGATCGACTGCGTTGGCCTCGAGATGCGCGAACATGCGCGCGCAAGCCTCGGCCGCGTCCGCATGCTTGCCGACAGCCGCCTCGATCTCCTTCTTGCTGCACGGCGCGCCGAGCTGGTGCGAGACGTTGCCCATGTGACACAGCGCACTCGACACGTGTCCTTCCCGAATCTCGGCGCGAAGGTCCTCCACCTTGCGGCTGCGCACTGCCGCGACGAAGTTCTCGAAGTGGTCCGAAGCGCCTTCGAAGCGGCGGACCTCCTTGCCCTTGTCGTCGTACGCGATCGCGCGCGAGTAGTCGGGGATGCGCAGCGTGCCGCTTTCGCAGTGCACGACGACTCCGATGCGCGTGTCCAGGAACGCATCCATGCCCTTGCCCCAGTCCTTGCCCTGCGTCTCCTTGTCGCGCGGCAGACCGCGCACTTCGAAGATCAGCGGCGCGCGTTCGTACTCGTGATAGACGAGCTGCGTGTTCGGCGTGTCGCCGTCGTCGACGTAGCCGAGCCGTCCGCCGATGCTCAACGTGCGGGCCGGCAGCCCCGCTTCGCCGAGCGCCCAGCGCGCGAGGTCCATCTGGTGGATGCCCTGGTTGCCGACGTCGCCGTTGCCCGTGTCGAAGACCCAGTGCCAATCGTAGTGCAGGTTCTTGCGGGCAAGCGGCTTCTTCGGCGCGGGGCCCGTCCACAGGTCGAAGTCGATGTGCGCCGGGACCTCTTGCGGGCCCGCGACCTTGCCGATGCTCTGGCGCGGCTTGTAGCAGAGCCCGCGCGCGAGGCGGATCTTGCCGAGGTTGCCCGCCTGCACCCACGCGATGCCCTCGGCGATGCCGTGGCTCGAGCGCGACTGCGTTCCGGCCTGCACGATGCGTCCGTACTTGCGCGCCGCGGCCACGAGCTGCGCGCCTTCCCAGATGTTGTGCGACACCGGCTTCTCGACGTAGACGTCCTTCCCGGCCTGGCAGGCCCAGATCGCCTGCAGTGCGTGCCAGTGGTTCGGCGAAGCGATTGCGACCGCGTCGACGTCCTTGCGGTCGAGCACGTCGCGCAGGTCGGTGAACGTTTCCACCTTCTCGCCGCGCTCCGCGAACTTCTTCGCGCGCTTGTCGAGCACTTCGCGGTCGACGTCGACTAGCGCAACGATGCGCACCCCCGCGAGCCGGCGCAGTTCCTCGATGTGGTTGCCGCCGCGGCCGTTGAGCCCCACGCACGCAATGCGCACTTCGTTGCTCGGACTCCAGCGCGCCAGCGAAGGCGCCGTCGCGAGCGCGACGAACGTCGAGCCCGTGTTCTTGAGGAAGCCACGTCGTGAGAGACCTTTCATGATCACGCCTCGTTGGTCGCCAGAGAGGAGTCGGCCCCGAGCCGGTAGAGTAGGCATCTGCCGCGGCTCTGCAAAGCCCACATGCCACGGTCACCGATGCCGCGCCACCTCGTCTCGACCGTCTGCTCGCTGTTCGTGTTCACCGCGTGCGCGATGGCACCGCCCGCAGAGGGGATCCGTGTCACGAACCTCGATGACGGCGCCGCGGGATTCAGCGCGCTGCGCGCCGCGTTTGCCGCGGCCAACCCCGGTTACGACGTGGAGTGGCACCCGAAGTGCCGCGAGATCGAACCGACGACATCGCATCGTGTGCTGTTCGTGCAGGGGCCCGCGAACCGCACGCAGGCACCCACGGTCGGCGACGTCGTACTGCTGCGCGCGGGCGAACGTTGGGCGCTCGACGCGGGTCCGGGCGTCGACCTCTTGGCTTTCCAGTTGCCGACACCGCTCCCGGCCGAGCTGCCCGCGCTGATCCGACCCGACTGGGATCCGCGCATCACCGACACTCCGGGCGGCTGCGCCGAGGAGACCGGCGCGTATCGGCGCATCCTGCTGACCTGGCTGCCCGAGAACGGACCCTACGTGCTGCGCGAGCTCAACGCGCACCGGGTTCGCATCACCGACTCGTTCTCGCACTACCACCCGAAGGTCGGCGGCTTCGACGAGATCTACCTCGTGCAGATGGCCAGGGACGGCGCGCGACTCCTGACCTCCGAGCAGGTGGGCGCGATCGAGTCCGGACAGGTCGGTCGCGAACAGGTCCGGGACCTGCTGCAGGTGCGGCCGCTGCGCGTCGGCGATCTCGTCTACATGCCGCGCGGCACCATGCACCGCGGGCTCGGCGGCGCGCTGGTCCAGGTCATCTCGGTGCCGGGCTTCGTACCGCAGCGCGAGATCGGCCTCGACCATCACCTGTGGGCGATCAACAAGCGCCTGCAGCTCGAGGGCGACGAGGCGCTGCCGTTCCACGTGGTCGCCGCCCGAACGGCTGTCGTGAAGTGAATTGCGCGGCGCGGCGGGCGGCAGCTGTATGTTTGCCGCGATGAGGCTCAGCCTGCTCCTCGTGTGCACGCCCCTGCTCGCTGGCGCGGCACTCTCCCAGCAAGAGGCATCGACGAAGTCAGCTCTCTGCCTGCCACTCGACAAGGCCGATGCGACCTGGCGCGGAGCGAACCTCGTCGCCGACGGCGTGAAGGGTGGCGCCGCGCGCTTCGACGGCATGGCAGCCCACATCGACGCCGGGCCGTGCCCCGTTTCGTCGGCCGAACCGTTCACGCTGTGCTGCCACCTGCGCACGACGGCGGCTGGCTTCTGCACGCCGCTGATGGCGCGCGACGGCGAAGCGGTCGGCTTGTCGCTCGTGATGGGTCGTTCGCCGGGCCACCTCTCGTTCGAAGCATGGTCGTGGACCTCCGTGCGCGTTCCGTCGAAAGTGCGCATCGACGACGGCGTCTGGCACGCGATCGAGGTCACGTACGATCCGGTGGCGAACATCGCGATGTTGTTCGTCGACGACGTGCCGCAAGGGTCCGCCGAACTCGGCACCGGCGGCTCGCCAACCGCGCAGCTGCGATTGGGCAACAACATCGGCGCGCACCAGCCGTTCGCGGGCGACATCGACCACGTGGAGGTGTTGCGCACGACGACGCATCGCGAGTCGATCCTGGCCGCTCTGCCCGTGCTGTCGCTAGACGCGCGCAAGGCAGCGCTTCGCGAGCTGCGCGCGCAGGCTCTGCCGAAGACGACCCCGAGCCTCGCCGCGGACTGCGCTGCCGCGTGGCCACAGCGCCGGCTCGAGGTGCGGCGACACGTCGCCGACGCGCTCGGGCTTTCGCCGCCTCCGGCAGCCCAAGCACTCGACGTGCGCATGCACGCCGAGGTCGTTCGCGACGGCGTGCGGCTGCAGCGCATCAGCTGGATCGGCTTTCCGGGCCAGCGCGCGACGGGCTGGTTGTGGCTGCCGGCCACCGTGCCGGCCGGGCGCCACCCGACGATCCTGTGTCCACACGGCCATTGGCAGAACGGCGCGCGGCATCCGGTCGTGCAGGCGCGCTGCGCCACGTTCGCGCAGTTCGGCTGGATCTGCCTCGCGGTCGATTCGGTGCACGTCGAGCATGTCGCGAGCGGCGTCAACTCGGTCGGCGTCATGACCTGGCACAACCAGCGTGCGATCGATCTGCTGCTGGCGCGCGACGACGTCGATCCGGACCGGCTCGCTTGCACGGGCGCGAGCGGCGGCGGCCAGCAGACCTACTACCTGATGGCGCTCGAGGATCGGCTCGCCGCAGCCGCGCCGATGGTCATGGCGTGCTACCTCGCGGAGATCGTCGACGACACGAGTGCGCACTGCGGCTGCAACCACGTGCCGCGCCTCGCGGCGCGCACCGACGTGCCCGAGATGTGTGCCGTGTTCGCGAAGCGCCCCGTGATGTTCGGCAGCGTCAGCGGCGATTGGACCAAGAACTTCCCGCGCGAGGGACTGCCCGAGCTGCGCGCGCACTGGGCGCGGCTGCAGGGACCCGAGCCGCGCTCGCGCTTCGCCGAAGAGGAACACAACTACGACCGGCCGATGCGCGAGGAGGTCTACGCGTTCCTGCACGACGTGCTGCTCGGCACGGCGCCCGGCGGCGCGCCGCGCACGCGCGTCGAGGAGCCCGGATTCCGGCTGTTCTCGCTCGAGGAGTTCGAGCCGCTGATGCGCGAGTGCCCGAACGTGAAACTCGACGCCGACGTCATGGCGGCCGAACATCTCGCGCGGCGCGCCAAGGTCGATGATCTCGCGAGCCTCGCCCCGGGTCTCGACCTGCACGTCGTGCCGCGAGCCATCGAGTGGCTCGACGACGGTGCGGCCCCGTGGCGGCGGGGCACCGTGAGCGGCGCCGATGGCGTCCCGATCCCGCTGCGCTGCAAGACGAACGCAGCGAACGGTCCGTTCACGGTCGTGATCGACCCGCGCGGCATGGCGCTCGCACAGACGTTCCATGCGTCGTGGCTCGCGACGCTGCAGCGGCCCGTGGTCATGGACCCTCGTCATTACGGCGAGTGGGCGCGCTTCCGCTCTTCCTGGCAGCGCAACGGCATCTTCCTGGGCCGCGGCGAGGGTTACCAGGCAGCGCTCGACACGGCGCTCGTGTGCGCGAGCCTGCCCGGCACGGAGCCGGTCCACGTCGTCGGGCTCGGCGAAGCCGGCTTAGTTGCGCTGCTCGCCGCGCACCTGTGTCCGCGCATCGAGCGCATCGGCGCCGATGAGCTCGGCGAGCCGTACGGCAAGCAGGGCAACCGGCTGCCGCTGTGTCCCGAACTGCTGCGCTTCCGCGACCTGCCCGAACTGATCCGCACGCTTCCCGAGTCGTGCAAATACGAGACGGTGCTCGTGCCGAAGCGGTAGCGAGAAGGAGTCGACCGTCACCTCGCGACGAGTGCACGCAGCGCGAGTGCCGTGGCGAGCAGCGGATCGTCCTCCTTCATCGCGCTGACCATCCCGCTGCGGAAACTACCGTCCGCTGCCTGCCGCGCAGCGAGCATCGCGCTGACCGCGGCCCGCGCCGGCGCGTGCGCCTCGGCGAGGACCATCGCGTGGTAGAAGCGCAGCGCGTCGTGCCACGGCTCGCCCGGCTGCTCGTCGATGCCACCGATGCGAAGAGCACTCGCGTGGCGCGAGAGCCACGCACGGGCAGCCACGAGTTGCGGATCCTGTTCGGAAGCGCCGAGCGCCTGCAGCGCCAACACGGCGTCGGCGGTCGCCGTCGCGTAGGCGCGGAACTGACCGTCCTCGTCGCGTCCCGCCTTGTTCGCGGCCGCGACGACCGGCGAAAAGCAGAAGCCGCCGTTGCTGCGCTGCAGCTTGCCGAGCATCGCGAACGCGCGGTTGCGCACGGCCTCGTCGAGACGACCGGCCGCCGCGAGCGCCTGCAGCGAAAAACGCGTGTGCGCGAGGTCGACGTGCCCCGGATCCCCGGGTGCGAGCCCACGCGCGCCGAAGCCGAACGCGCCATACGCGGGTGACGCCGCGACAAAGCCACGCGCCTCGCCGCACTGCTGGCGCACGAGCCAATCCGCCATCCTGCCGATGCGCTCCTCGTCGTCGGGCTTCCCGATCCGCACCAGCACGAGAATCGCCACGGACGTCGCGTAGACCGGATACTCGAGCAGCTCGGGGTCGGCGTAGCCGATCGCGCCGTCGGCGCCGATCGAGCTGCGCACCCACGCGAGCGCCCGCTCGAGGTTCGGCGCGGGCACGACGCCGCTGCCGAGCAACGCGTGCAGCACGAACGGCGTCATCGCCTGGCCCGACCGCAGCACCGCGTACTGCTCGCTGCGGAACGAGCCGTCGGGCTGTTGCCGCGACCAGAGCCATGCAGCAGCGCGCTCGCCAGCGCCGCGCTCGACGCACGCTCCGAGCAGCAGCCCGAGCGCGAGCGGCCAGGACTTCACTTGGCTGCGAGCCTGCCCGCCTTGCGCAGCCACTCGACGTCGCGGTCGGCGGTCAAGCAGCTGATCGCCGTCGCGGTGCAGAACGCGGGGCTCGTGATGCAGTGGTGGCCGCTCCAGCTGCCGTCCGTGTTCTGCACCTTCGCCAGGCGCTCGTTCATCTTGACGCTCCACTTGGCCCACTCCTCGCCGCCGTCCATGACGAGCGATTCGCTCTTCATCTGGTAGCTCAGGAACTCCTCGCCGCCATTGTTGCCGAAACCGTCGAGCACGTTCGGGTCGAAGTCGCGGACCTTGGCGGCACTGTTCATCGCGAACGCCTGCTCGAGCGACTCGGACCGCGACGCCGGCACACCGAGCTGCTGCAGGACCTTGGCCTCGACCTTCGCGTCCTTTGGCAGCTGGCCTTCCTTCTTGGCGGCCTCGACCATCTGCTCTGCCGCCTTCGCTTCCGCGACGACGCCTCGTTGGTTGGCAGCCGACGCGTAGAGCTCGACGCCGGCGGCGGCATCGCGACGCACGCCGAACGAGCTGCTCGACAGGTCGCCCGTTCCCTGGCCGAATGCATTGAGGTCGACCACGCTGGGCGCCGGTTTCGCGGCGGGATCCGCGCTGGCTCCCTCCCCGCCATACACCAGGCGGGGAGGCGCGGTGGGCGCGACCTGACTGCGCTGGTAGGCGCGCGCCTGCGTCAACTTGCCCTGGTCGATCGTGCGTCCTGCGTTATCGGCGAATTCGAGCGCAGTGCTCATCTGCGCGGATTGCAGGACCGGCGCCCAGCCACCGGCGGCCCAGCTGCCGTCCGCGCTCTGCGAGCTCTCGATCTTGCGCAGACACTTGTCGAGAGCCTTCGCGACGCGCGGGCGGATCTCCGCATCGGCGGCGAGATCATGCGATAGGCGCGCGAGGTACTGCGCGGTCAACGCCGTGTCGACGTTCTGCCCCATCTTCGCCTGCGGCTGCGTGCCGGTCTGGTCGGTGATCTGCGGTCCCTCGTCCTTGGCTGCCTCGACCGTGCGCAGCAGATACTCGGTGGCGCGGCGCAACGTCTCCGCGTACGCACCGCGATCGAGGCCGTTGCCCGAGCGCAGCACCGCGATCGCTGCGACTGCCGTCGTCGCAGGATCCGTCGGTACGGCATGGGCATCGCGGATGTCCTGCCGCGCATTGCTGCCTGCCCCCCAGCCGCCGTCCTTCTGCTGGGCGCCCGCGAGCCAGTCGAGCGCGTGCTCGACATGCGCTGCAAGCTTCGCCCCCACCACCACCCCACCTCCCACCACCTGTCCGTCCGCAGCGCGCGTGCCCCCGGACACCGCGTTGGCTTCGACCGGTGCCGGCCCTGCCAGCGTGCCTGCGTTCGCGGGCTCGGCAACCGATCGGCAGGAGAAGAAATAGATGGCGCCCAGTACGACGACGGCGCCCAAGGCAATTTGCGAGTAGCTCATGTGTGTGGTTCCCTCCAGTTTCGGGGGCGCGGTCCAACGCAGTCGTGCAGACAAGTTTCCCGGCCAGTCAGCCGCGTGCAGCAACCAGCGTCCGAGCGCTGGCTCCACCGGCCAACGGGCCTGCGGACCATCTAGCCATGCAGCGGGCGAAGGTTCTGTAGGCGAGCGGTAAGTTGATGGACGCCACTGCTCGCGCCGCTCTTCCGGTGGCGAACACAATGCGGCCATGCCATCGTGCAGCCGTTCGAAGCAACGGAATCAGGCCCAGGGCCCGGGTCCGTTTCCGCAAGCTCGGCTCACGCCCCTCGAGCTCGGGATGGGCAGCCGTGCTGGCGCGTCTCACTCCGCGTGCGGATCCCGGATCTGCGCATAGCGCCACAGCTCGAGATACTTGTCTCTCACGTACGGATGCAGCTGGTCCGCGAAGTGCTCCCCGAGCCCGTTGATCCGGATCAGCTGGATCGCGTCATCGAGGTCGCGCGGGCGGTGCGGGGACGACAAACCGCTGGCGATCTTCATCTCGATCAGCTTCGCGAGGGAGACGTACTTCGCGCCCGCGATCTCGATCGCCACTGCCGCAGGATCGGGGAAGGTCACTCCGTGCTCTGTGCCATCACCCGGAATCCCACCCGTCACGAGGAAGTCGATCGGCACGCGACGCTCCGCATCCTTCACCCCGCGACTGCCCGGAAACTTCTCGAACCATCCGAGGCCCAGTGAATGGTCCTTGAACTTCTTGAGTCCCTCCGCGGTGACCAACACATCGACGTCCGTCGTCGCTCGCTGGTACCCGTGCGCGTTCAACGCCATGCCGCCGCAGACCGCGTACGGAATGCCCAGCTCCTCCAACCTCTTCGTCACCCGCGCCAAGGCGACGTGCACGTCCGAGGTGCCCATGAAGAACCTCCCGAGCTGATCCCATCTGGCCGAGAACCCGGAGTCCGACGTGGTCACCGCAGTATCTTGGCCCGCATCTCCCTGGTGGGCAAACGGGGGTAGGCCTGTGGGGGAATTCGTGAACGTGGATCGCTCGCTGGTTCGCGATCCGGAGCTCACTTCTTGGCAGCAGCGGCTGCGAACTGCACGTTCTCCACGCCCGCGGCCCGGAAAGCATCGATGACGTTCACGATCGCCTGCCAGGGAACGCCGCTGCCGGCATCGATGACGCCCGGCACATCTGGGCGACCCAGGCGTCTCCAGCCGTCCGCCGAATCATTCAAGAGTGACTGCAACTGCGCGTCGCCCTTCACTCCGTTGGCCAACACCGTATTCCCGAATCGCCGAATGAGCCTGCCGTTGGCCCGATCCATCAGCAGAAGGACCCTGATCTCTTCGACCACCAGTGGCTCCTCGGGCTTCAGCTCGGCCTTCGCCGGGAGTGGAAGCGGGACAGCAAGGCGCTGTTCGAGAGCGGTGCCCGCCGACGCCACGGCGAATTCGATGCGGTGGATCCCCGAACGCGCCGCCATACCGATCAGGCGTTGCACGAGCCGATAGGGTGTCTGCGCAGGTACGCGGATCGACAGCGTCGACTCCGAGACGATCGCTGCTTCCGTCTTCTCGGCTTTCGAGGCGGCAGCCGACCGCAGCTCCTTCTCGATCTCGGCCACCTGCGTCATTGCCAACACCACGGGTTTCCCCGCACCGGCCTTGCGCCCCGCAACCTGCAGTTCGACGAGCCAATGATGCTCGGCGTCACATGCACCAGCATCTCCATCGCACTTGGCATCACTCGGCGGTGAGTGCTGAAGCGCAACCAGGATGTCCACGGGTGCGTTGGGCTTGCCCTGGCTCGAGATCGCAAGCGTTGGAGCAGGCTGCTTCGGTGCGTCGCTCGCGGCTGGCTTGTCCTGTGCGAACGCAGGAGCGGCGAGCTGAGCGCACGCGAACAGGCACAGGCAACAAACCGCGCGGAAGGTGGTTCTCATCGCAATTGCTGACCCGGGAGGGACCCGGGATGGTCAGTGTCGGCGAGGGATTCGTCAAGGCGCGCCGCGTTGCCGGCGTCGCGGGATCGCTGCGGCGCGGGAGAAGTCGCGCAAGGCGGTCTGCGTTACAACCAGGCGCATGGACTTCGATCTCGACCGCGCGTTGGTGCTGCTCGTGCGCACACCGGCAATCCTGCGCGCCTGGCTGGGCGACCTCGATCCGGTCTGGCTCCACGCCAACACGGGCGCCGAGACCTTCAGTCCCTACGACGTGCTCGGCCACCTGATCGAAGGCGAACGCACCGATTGGATGCCGCGGCTGCAGCGGATCCTCGAGCACGGCGAGTCGCTGGCGTTCGACCCGTTCGACCGCTTCGCGATGCGGCAGTGGAGCCGGGGACGCGCGGTGCAGGATCTGCTCGACGAGTTCACGGCGCTGCGGCAGCGCAACCTCGACGTGCTGCGCGACCTCGCGCTGCAGCGCGCGGACTACTCGCCCCGCGGCCGGCATCCTGGACTCGGAACCGTGACGCTCGGACAGCTGCTCGCGACGTGGGTCGTGCACGACCAGAACCACCTCGCACAGATCGCACGCACTCTGGCGTTCCAGTATCTCGACGCGGTCGGACCCTGGCGCGAATACCTGTCGATCCTGCCGCGCGCTTGACGCCGCCCACCGCGACGAACCAACATCGATCCATGGCGAAGACCTTGCTCGGAGTCGTTCACCTGCCGGCCTTGCCGTCGGCGCCTTCGCACCGCGACATGGCGACCGTGCTCGAACGGTCGCTGGCCGATGCGCGCGCGCTGCGCGATGGCGGAGTCGACGGCGTCGTGGTCGAGAACTTCGGCGACGCGCCGTTTCACAAGGGCACGCCCGACGACCGCGTGCCGCCCGACGTGCCGGCGGCGTTGGCGCTCGTGGCCCACCTCGTGCGCACCGAAACCCGACTGCCCGTCGCGGTCAACTGCCTGCGCAACGACGGCCTCGCCGCGATGGCGGCCGCCACGGTGGCCGGTGCTTCATGGATCCGCGTCAACGTCTGGTGCGGCGTCTATGCGACGGACCAGGGCCTCGTCGAGGGCGAGGCGGCACGGGTGCTCGCCTACCGCAAGCAGCTCGGCAGCAAGGTGCGCGTACTCGCCGACCTCCTGGTCAAACACGCGCGGCCGCTCGCGGCGCCCGACCCGGCCGACGCGGCGCGCGACCTCGCGCAACGTTCGGGCGCCGACGGCCTGATCCTCACGGGCAAAGCCACGGGCGCACCCGTGGACGTGGCTCTGCTCGACACCGTGCGCGCGGCCGTCGGCAGCTTCCCGGTCTGGATCGGTTCGGGCCTGACGCCGCAGAACGCCAGCGAGCTGTGGCCGCGATGCGATGGCGCGATCGTCGGCACCTCGCTCAAGCGCGATGGCAACGTGCACGAGCCCGTCGATCCCGACCGCGTGCGGCAGCTGCGACGGGTCTGCCGCGGGTAGGATGCTGTCCGGCTCGGGGCCTGGCGCAAACCCTTCCAAGCACCTGAGCCCGCCAGCGATGCGTGCCTCGCGGTATCTGATTGGCGAAGCACTCGCATGGTCCCTACGCTCCGGGTTCGCACCGCGACCGGATCCCCCCTACATGTCATCGACCCCAACCCGCCGCATCACGCCCGGTCCGAAGCCGGACTGGCTCAAGGTGCCGATCCCGTCCGGGCCGGTGGTCGCGACGCTCGAGAAGATCCTGCGCGAACGCCACCTGCACACGGTCTGCGAGGAAGCGCGCTGCCCGAACATCGGCGAGTGCTGGGCCTCGGGCACGGCGACGTTCATGGTGCTCGGCGACACGTGCACGCGCGGCTGCCGGTTCTGCGCGGTGAAGACGCACAGCCAGGGCAACCCCGTCGATCCCGACGAGCCGCGCAAGGTCGCCGAAGCGTGCATCGCCATGGGCCTCAAGTACGTCGTGTTGACGATGGTCGACCGCGACGACCTGCCCGACGGCGGCTCGGGCCACGTGGCCGCGACGATCGCCGCGATCAAACGACGCCGCCCGGACCTGCTCGTCGAAGCGCTGGTCGGCGACTGGCGCGCCGACGATCCGGCAACCACCGAGCAGCAGATCGCGACGGTGCTGGCGAGCGGCCCCGATGTCTACGCGCACAACATCGAGACCACAGCACGCCTCACGCCGCGCGTGCGCGATCACCGCTGCAGCTACCAGGGCTCGCTGCAGACGCTGCGCACGGCCAAGCAGCTGCGCGCCGGCATCGTCACGAAGTCGTCGATCATGCTCGGTCTCGGCGAGAGCGAACGCGAAGTCGAGCAGGCGATGGACGATCTGCGCGAACACGACGTCGACGTCGTCACGTTCGGCCAGTATCTGCGGCCCACCCTGCTGCACCTGCCGGTCAAGGAACACGTGTCGCCGGCGCGCTTTCATGCGCTCGAGCAACGCGCGCGGCGCAAGGGCTTCCTCTACGTGGCCGCTGGCCCGCTCGTGCGGTCCAGCTACAAGGCCGGCGAGTATTTCATCGCGGGCATCAGCAAGCAGCGCCGCGAACAGGCAGCGGCCCGCGAAGCCGCGCATTCAGCCGGCGAGCTGCCGGTGCAAGGCAACGAGACCCACCCAGCATGACCGACCTGCTCACGATCCTCGATCAGGATGGCAAGGCCCACAAGGGCAAGGACCCGAACCTGCCGGGCCCCGAGCTGCAGCAGCTCTACCGGCTCATGGTCCGCACGCGCGCGCTCGACGACCGCGGTCTCGCGCTGCAGCGCCAGGGCCGCATCGGCTTCTACCTGCAGTCGACGGGCCAGGAGGCCTCGCACATCGGCGCGGCCTACGCGCTCGAGGACAGCGACTGGCTGTTCCCGGCCTACCGCCAGCCCGGCATCCTGCTGCTGCGCGAGGTGCCGATGCAGATGATCGTCGCCGAGTGGTTCGGCAACTCGGGCGACACGAGCAAGGGCCGGCAGATGCCCGTGCACTACAGCTTCCGGCAGGCGAACTTCGTCTCGATCAGCTCGCCGATCGGCACGCAGCTGAGCCACGCGGCGGGCGCTGGAATGGCCGCGCGCATCCGCGGCGACGACACGGTGTTCATGACGTTCTGCGGCGACGGCGGCACGAGCAGCAACGACTTCCACTGCGGTCTCAACTTCGCGGCCGTGTACAAGGCGCCCGTCGTGTTCGTCTGCGAGAACAACGGCTGGGCGATCTCGGTGCCGAGCTGCAAGCAGACGGCCAGCGAGTCGATGGCCATCAAGGCCTCGGCGTATGGCATGCCGGGTGTGCGCGTCGACGGCAACGACGTGCTCGCGGTGCTGCGCGCGTGCAAGGAAGCCGTCGATCGCGCGCGCAGCGGGAAGGGCCCGACGCTCGTCGAGACCGTCACCTACCGCATCGCTTCGCACAGCAGCTCCGACGACGCCGCGCGCTACCGCGATGCGAAGGAGTTCGAGGCGTGGAAGAAGAAGGACCCGATCGCGCGCTTCCGGCAGTACCTCGAGCACAAGAAGCTCTGGAGCGAGGCGTTCGAACGGGAGTGCGTCGAAGGCGCGAAGGCCGAGGTCGGCGAGGCCGTCACGGCGGCCGAAGCGATGCCGAACGTCGGCCCCGCGACGCTGTTCGACGACGTCTACATGAACCTCACGCCGCAGCTGCGCGAGCAGCGGCAGGAGCTCCACGATCTCATGGCGAAGGGCGGCGTCGGCGCCGACGTCGGCCATTTCCCTCTGTGACGAACGGCCGCTCTGATGCGCGTAGCCCGCGACGCGCCGAACAACCCGAATCAAAACGAGAACCGCCCAGGCGGACCAACATGACTGCGACCCACATGAAAACCGGCGAAGCGAAGACCGGCGCCAAGGTGATGACGCTGCTCGAAGCGATCACGGACGCGATGCGCACCGAGATGCGCAACGACGACCGCGTGGTCGTGTTCGGCGAGGACGTCGGCAAGAAGGGCGGCGTCTTCGGCGCCACGATGGGCCTGTTCGACGAGTTCGGCGAGAAGCGCTGCTTCGACACGCCGCTGTCCGAGTGCGGCATCATCGGCACCGCGATCGGCATGGCCGTCTACGGCATGCGCCCGATCGCCGAGATCCAGTTCCTCGACTTCATCTACTCGGCCTTCGACCAGATCGTCAGCGAAGCCGCGAAGATGCGCTACCGCAGCGGCGGCGAGTACACGTGTCCGCTCGTGATCCGTTCGCCCTACGGCGGCGGCATCCGCGGCGGCCACTACCACAGCCAGTCGAGCGAGGCCTACTTCTGCCACACGCCGGGCCTCAAGGTCGTGATCCCGAGCACGCCGGCCGACGCGAAGGGCCTGCTGATCGCGTCGATCCGCGACGAGGACCCGGTCATGTTCCTCGAGCCAAAACGCATCTACCGGCACGGCAAGGGCGAGGTGCCGCTCGGCGAACACGTCGTGCCGCTCGGCAAGGCCCGCATCGCGCGCGAAGGCACCGACGTCACGCTGCTCTGCTACGGCGCGATGGTCCCGGTCTGCGAGCAGGCCGCCGAGGAAGCGCAGCAGGCGGGCCGCAGCGTCGAGATCGTCGACCTGCGCACACTCGTGCCGCTCGACGAACAGGCCGTGATCGACTCGGTCAAGAAGACGGGCCGCTGCGTCGTCGTCTACGAGGCGCCCAAGACCTGCGGCTACGGCGCCGAGCTGTCCGCGATCGTCGCCGAGAAGTGCATCGAGTATCTCGAAGGCCCGGTCGTCCGCGTCGCCGGCTTCGACACGCCGTTCCCCTACACGCTCGAAGCGCTCTACATGCCCGACGTGAAACGCGTCGCGGCCGGGATCGAGAAGACCTTCGTCTGGTGAGCCGGCGGCGCTTTCACCACAGGCACGCATAGAGGAGTCAGCAGATGGTGCGCAAGGAATTCAAACTGCCCGACATCGGCGAAGGCATCGCCGAGGGCGAGATCGTCAGCTGGAAGGTCAAGGCCGGCCAGGCCGTGAAGGAGGAGGACGAGTTCGTCGAGGTCATGACCGACAAGGCGACCGTGACGATCACGGTGCCGTTCACGGGCGTGATCGCCGAGCTGCGCTGCAAGGAGGGCGACGTCGTGCCGGTCGGCGCCGTGATCGCGGTCATCGACGCGGGTGCCGCGGGCGGCACCGCGGCAACGCCGGCAGCTCCGGTCGCGAGCAAACCCGCGACTCCTGCGGCACCGCCCCCAGGAAGGCCCGCGGCTCCGACCATCGTGCCGGCCGCACCGCCGCGACCGGTCCCCGCGCCGGCGCCGGTCGCCACTTCGCCTGCTGCGATGGCTCCCGCGAAGGCGTTCGTACAGAGCAGCCCCGGCAAGGTGCTCGCCGCCCCCGCGACGCGCCGCCGCGCGCGCGAGCTCGGCATCGACCTCGCGGCCGTGACCGCCACGGGGCCGCGCGGCCGCATCACCAACGACGACCTCGCGGCCGCCGCGAACGGCCCCGCGGTCGCGAGCCGCCCCGCCGCGATCGCTGCGCCCGCAGCGCCGCGCCATGCGCCCGTGAGCGTCGCGGCGGCTCCGGCCGGCCGTGTCGAGGAGCGCATCCCGTTCCGCGGGCTGCGCCGCAAGATCGCCGAGGCGATGACGCGGTCGAAGTCCACCGCGGCGCACTTCACCTACGTCGACGACATCGACGTCACGGACCTCGTCAAGATGCGGACCGAGGTCAAGAAGATGTACGCGGACCAGGGCATCAACGTGACCTACATGCCGTTCATCATGAAGGCGATCGTCGCGGCGATGCGCGTGTTCCCCACGATGAACAGCGCGCTCGACGAAACGGCCAACGAGCTCGTGGTCAAGAAGTACTACAACTTCGGCATCGCGACCGACACCGACAGCGGCCTCATCGTTCCCGTGGTCAAGGACGTCGATCGCAAGACGATCCCCGAGCTCGCAAAGGACATCCAGGACGTCAGCGCGCGCACGCGCGACGGCAAGGTCACGATCGACGACCTCACGGGTGGCACGTTCACGATCACGAACGCCGGCAACATCGGCGGCCTGTTCGCGACGCCGATCATCAACTTCCCCGAGGTCGCGATCCTCGGCGTGCACGCGATCAAGGACACGCCCGTGATCCGCGACGGCCAGATCGTCGTCGGCAAGAAGATGTATCTGTCGGTGTCGATCGACCACCGCCTCGTCGACGGCGCGACCGGCGCGCGCTGGATGAACGTGGTCAAGGAACACCTCGAGCAACCCTGGCGCCTGTTCCTGACCTGATGTCTCCCAAGATGGCGAAGGGCAAGTCGACGAAGCCGGCCGCAGCGGCGAGAACCAGAGCGAGGGCCAGCGCGCCGGTGCCCGGCAAGAGGACGGGGAGAGCGCCGCCCGAGCCCGCGTCAAAGCACCTCGTGCGCGTGCTCGAGCTGGACGGCACCGTGAAGGGCAAGGACCCGAGCCTCGCCCACAACCGGCTGCTCTTCCTCTACGAGCAGATGGTGACGGTGCGCGAGTTCGACCGGCGCATGCTCATGCTGCAACGCCAGGGCCGCATCGGCTTCTACGGCCCGATCCTCGGCCAGGAGGCGGCGACCGTCGGTTCGGTCGCGGCGCTCGAGCCGCGCGACTGGATCTTCCCGGCGCTGCGCGAAGGTGCTGCCGCGATGATGCGCGGTTTGTCGCTGACCGAAGCGATGAACCAGCTCATCGGCAACAGCGCGGACCGCTGCAAGGGTCGCCAGATGCCGTGTCACTACACCTTCAAGGAAGGCCACTACTACGGCATGTCCTCGGTCATCGGCACGCAGGTCTCGCACGCGGTCGGCGCCGCGATGGCTGCGCGCATCCGCGGCGACGACGTCGTCGTGCTCGGGTATCTCGGCGACGGCGCGACGAGCGCCAACGACTTCCACTGCGGCATGAACTTCGCCGCCGTCTACAAGAGCCCGTGCGTGCTGTTCTGCCAGAACAACCAATGGGCGATCTCGGTGCCGATCGGCAAGCAGAGTGCTTCGGCGACGCTCGCGCAGAAGGGCGAGGCCTATGGCATGCCGTTCGAGCGCGTCGACGGCAACGACGTGCTGGCCGTCTACGCGGTCACGAAGGCCGCGGTCGAACGCGCGCGGGCCGGCGAGGGCCCGACCTTCATCGAGGCGGTCACGTATCGGCGCCTCGGCCACAGCTCGAGCGACGACCCGACGAAGTATCGCGACGAAGCCGAAGTGAAGCTCTGGGAGAAGAGGGACCCGGTCGACCGCTTCCGCAAGTACCTCGGCACGAGGGAGCTCTGGGACGAAGCGAAGGAGGCGGCCTTGAAGCAGCGCATCGCGCTCGCCGTCAACGAGGCCATCGCGGCCGCCGAGAAGAACGGCCCGCCCGCCGACGAGACCCTCGTCACCGACGTCTTTGCCCACGTGACGCCGCAGCTCCGGGAACAGCTCGGCGAGGTGATGGCGCTCGAGGGGCGCGCGGTCAACGAAGGCGCGTTCCCGCTGTAGGACGGGGTCGCCTGATCCTGCCCCACCATCCTTCGCGAACCACGCGAGCAACGCGCACGAGTCGGCGAGCAACCGGTAGAGGATGCGCCGCCGGTTACGCGCCTTGCTGCCCGTGCTACTACCCGGCCTTCCACCACTCGGAGGTCGATCATGATTGCGCGCAGGAACCTGTTCGGACTCGTTCTCACATTGGCGCTGGGCGCCTGCCTCGACCGAAGTCGCGACCCTGGACCGACCGCCGAGCCAGCCCGAGCCGTTCTCGACGGGGCCCCGGACGTCAATGCGCCGGTCGCCCCGGAAGCCATCTACGTGGGCCGCGAAGGCGGCCTGTCGATCGTCGACCTCAATGGCTTCGGGCAGGGCACCGGCGACCTCGCGCTCACGCGCTTCCCGCTCAACCCCAACATCGGCCCTCCGGGCGTGTTCCCCCCGCTGGCACCGGGCAGCAGCGCGCGCGATGCAGGCAGCGGCGGCGCGCTCACGCTCGTGCGCGACGACGCCGGGGCCACGGCGCTCGCCGGCGCGACCATGCCGGGCATCCGCGCGCTGGTGCTCGGCCAGCCGCTCGACCTCCTGTTCCACAACGAGAACATCAACGTCCACGCCGCGGCCAGCAACCACGTCAATCCTCGCACGGGTTCCCAGCAGCACGGCAACTGCATCGAGTCGATGCCGCATCCCAATCCGCCGCGGCTGGTCAAGCCGTCGCCCAATCCCGCGCGCGGCATCGACTGCGAGGAACCGACGACGACCACGTCGGTGCCGGTGCCCGGCCAGGTGACGACGACCTCGCCGCCGTGCATCTCGAGCTCGCTGAACCTGTTGGTGCCGGGCAACCCGTTCAGCAGCCAGCAGTCGCTCCTCGGCGTGTTCGCCAGCAATCACCCGGGCGTGTTCGTCGGCCCGCAGCCGCCGCCACCCATGCCGCCGCCGCCGCCGCCGTTCTGCCCGTACACGGTCCGGCAGCAGATCGGCCACTTCCTCTATGCGCTGCAGCCCGCGCAGCAGCGCGTCGTCGTGCTCAACAGCAACCGCTGCACGGTGCTGGCGACGATCGCGCTACCCGACCCGGTGGCGATGGCGATCTCCCCCGACCTGCGCCTCCTCGCCGTAGCCTGCCGCGCGCGCGACGAGGTCGCGTTCGTCGACACCGACCCGCGCAGCGCGACGTTCCATCAGGTCGTGGCGACGACGCGCGTCGGCAACCAACCACATGCACTGGCCTGGCAGCCCGAAGGCGAGGACCTGCTGGTCGCCAACTTCCAGGGCGGCTCGGTCTCGATCCTCGACGGCTCGACGCTGAGCGTCCGGCGCACGCTTCACCGCTTCATCCACCGGCCGCAGCGGATCGCCGTGACCCCGCGACAGGCCGGGCTCGGCCTCGGCACCGGCAGCTACTACGCGTTCGTGTTGGACCGCTTCGACCGGGTGCTCGTGTACGAGTCGGCCAACGGCGCGGGCACCGGTGCCGACGACCTCGTGTCGACCTCGACGGCGCCGGCCGTTCCGGGCGCCTCCGAGCTGCAGCTCGACATGGCGTCGCTGTCGCCGGCCCTCTGGATCGCGCACCGCGACCAGCACGGGCTCGGCCAGGTGAGCCGTCACGAACTCGTGAGCCAGGGGGGGCAACTCGGCTTCCAGCGCACGGTCGCAATCGGCGGCCTGAGTGCGACGACGCCGGTGCACGACCTGTTCACGGGCAACCAGATCGTGGGGCTGTGCTTCGACGACCTGCAGAACCGCGGCGCGCTGCCGGACCGGCGACCATCGCCGCTGCCGCCGGGCGCCTTGCAGCACAGCCTGAAGGGCGTGGTCAAGAACGGTCCTTCGGGGTTCGAGGCGGCGCACGCGCCGATGTTCTTGTTCGTGGCGCTCGGCGACACCGGCAACGTGGACGTCATGGAGCTGGCGACGGGGGCCCGCGTCGCGACGCTCGACGTGCCGGACGTGCGCTGCCTCGGCAACTACTTCCGGCAGTAGGGCCTGCCTGCACCGACCTGCCCGAGCATCGGCAGATGATCTCTCTGCCAGCATGCGGCGGGAGGCGAGGGCGGTGCCTTCGATCGCCGCCCCGACTACATCACGCCCTGTGCCAACATCGCCTGCGCGACCTTGAGGAAGCCCGCGATGTTCGCGCCGTCGACGAGATTGCCGGCCTTGCCGTACTCGGCCGCGGTCTTCGCGCAGGTGGCGTGGATGTTCTTCATGATCCCCTGCAGACGCCGGTCGACGTCCTGGAAGCTCCAGGACTCGCGCATGCTGTTCTGCTGCATCTCGAGACCCGACGTCGCGACGCCGCCCGCGTTGGCCGCCTTGGCCGGGCCGAACGCGATCTTGTGTTCGAGGAAGATGTGCACCGCATCGGGCGCGCTCGGCATGTTGGCGCCCTCGGCCACGACCTTGCAGCCGTTCTTTACCAGCAGGTGGGCGTCCTCGCCGCTGATCTCGTTCTGCGTCGCGCACGGCAGCGCCACGTCGCACGGGATGTGCCAGATGCCGCGGCCCGGCGTGAACTTCCCTTCCTTGTGCCGGTCCACGTATTCCTTGATGCGACCGCGGCGCACTTCCTTGATGTCGCGCACGGTGTCGAGCTTGATGCCGGTCGGATCGTGCACGAAGCCGTCCGAGTCGCTCATCGCGACGACCTTGGCGCCGAGCTCCTGCGCCTTCTGCACCGCGTAGATCGAGACGTTGCCCGAGCCGGACACGACGACGGTCTTGCCCTTGAGCGACTCGCTGCGCGCGCGCAGCATCTCTTCGGTGAAGTAGCAGAGGCCGTAGCCGGTCGCTTCGGTGCGCACGAGCGAGCCGCCGAACACGACGCCCTTGCCCGTGTAGGTGCCGTCCCAGCGGTTGGCGAGGCGCCGATACTGGCCGGTCATGAACGCGACCTCGCGGCCGCCGACGCCGATGTCGCCCGCGGGCACGTCGGTGTGGGCGCCGATGTGGCGGTAGAGCTCGCAGACGAAGGCCTGGCAGAAGTGCATCACTTCGGCGTCGCTCTTGCCCTTGGGGTCGAAGTCCGCGCCGCCTTTGGCGCCACCCATCGGCAGGCCCGTGAGCGCGTTCTTGAGGATCTGTTCGAAGCCGAGGAACTTGATGACGCCGAGGTTGACGCTCGGGTGGAACCGCAGGCCCCCTTTGTAGGGTCCGATCACCGAGCTGAACTGCACGCGGTAGCCGCGGTTGACCTGGACCTCGCGCTTGTCGTCCGTCCATGCGACGCGGAACATCACCTGGCGTTCGGGCTCGACGAGGCGCTCGAACACCTTCGCTTTGCGGAACTCGGGGTGGCGCTCGAGCACTGGTTGGACCGACTGGAACACCTCTTCGACGGCTTGGTGGAACTCGCGTTGCTCGGGGTTCTTGGCGCGGACGGAATCGAGTACGTCGGTCATGCAGACTCCAGGATCTCCAGGGGGAAGCGGGTGGGCCGGCATGGTAGCGACTGCCCCGTCCGGCTGCTCGGGCCCCCCCACGATCTGCTGAGGCAGGCTGCCCCGAGCCCGAACCCCGCCATGCGCTCCACCACACTCGCATCGGCCCTGCCCTTCGTTCGGTCCGCGGCAGCCCCGTCACCGGCACAGGAAACGGCCGATGCCATCGTCGAGCCCTCGCTGAAGGCGCCGCGCAGAAAGTTGTAGTGGAGGCTGTCCCGCGCGGCTCGACTTCCTCACTGCGTCCCCTGCGCGCGACGATGATTCTCCAAGCACAGACGGCAACGGCCTCCTTCCTCCTGCCCGTCGTGATCGCGTGGGCCAGCGCGTTCCTGGGGCTCGAGGGCGCAAGCAGGGTTGTCCGGTCCGTCTGGCCCGCGGCCGACACCGCGCGCAGCGGATGGGCACGGCTCGACCTCGGGATCGCGCTGCTCGTCGCGACGGCGATCATCGGTCTCGGCCAGTTGTGGACGAACGGCACGCTGCGGTGGCACTGGCCCGGTGATTGGGACCACGCCGCGTACGCGATCGCCCAGCTCGTGATCTGGTCGCCGCTGCCGTTCGCGCTCTGGCTGCGGCGCCAGCGCGCTGCGAGCGCGTGGACCGGTGCCGACCATCTCGTGGTGCGGCTCGCGGTCGGGTTCGTGCTCGGCTGCGTCGCGGTCACTTTCTACCTGGCGGTGCGCGGCGAGCTGTCGCGCTGGCCGGCGATCGCTGCGAAGGCCTTCACGTGGCACTCGCTCGCGCATGCCGCACCGGTCTACCTCGAGGGCGTCGGCATCGCCTACGTCTACGTGCGCCTGCAGTGGGTCGTCGGTTCCTGGGTCGCCGCGCTGATTCCCGCGCTGTTGTTCGCGATCGCCCACGTGCCGCGTGCCCTCGAGGCCGGCGAGTCCGCGGGTTCGATCGCCGTGTTCTTCGGCTTCAATCTGGTCTTCGTGACCACGCTGCTGCTCGTGCTCGCCAGGTATCGCGACGTGGTCTCCTTGGGCGTCGTCCACTTCTGCATGGACGTCGCCACCGGAGCCTTTTGAGCACTCTGGCGCGCACCACCGCGCGCGATCCTGGAAAGCGACACCCGCCTCCGTATCCTCTCCGCCCCTCGCATGACCTACGACGTCCTCGTGATCGGTGCCGGGCCCGCCGGCTACGTCTGCGCGATCCGCTGCGCCCAGCTCGGTCTCAAGACCGCCGTCGTCGAGAAGGAGACGCTCGGCGGCGTCTGCCTCAACGTCGGCTGCATCCCGAGCAAAGCGCTGATCGCCGCGTCGAAGCTCGTCCACAAGATCCAGCACGCAGACCTCATGGGCATCAAGGCGAAGTACGAAGGTCTCGACGTCTCTGCGCTCGTCGCCTGGAAAGCCGGCATCGTGAACAAGCTGACTTCTGGCGTCGGCGGCCTGCTCAAGAGCCACAAGATCGACACGTTCTTCGGCGACGCCAAGGTCGTGGCCAAGGGCAAGGTCGAAGTCACCGCCGCGGGCCCCGAGGGCAAGAAGACGCTCGAAGCGAAGAACCTCGTGATCGCGGCCGGCAGCTCGCCGATCGAGATCCCGGGGTTCGCGTTCGACGGCGAGAGCGTCTGGTCGTCGACGCACGCGCTCGCGCCGAAGGAGCTGCCAAAGCGCATGATCGTGATCGGCGGCGGCTACATCGGCCTCGAGCTCGGCCTCGTCTACCACAAGCTCGGCACGCATGTGCGCGTGCTCGAATTCATGGACCGCGTGTTGCCGGGCATGGAAGAGGATCTCAGCACCGAGATGGGGCGTTCGCTCAAGAAGAAGAAGGTCGAGACCCATCTGAAGACCAAGGCCACAGGTTTCAAGAAGACGAAGAACGGTCTCGAGGTCAGTGCCGAGGTCGACGGCAAGGCGCAGACGTTCGAATGCGACGTCGTGCTGTCGTGCGTCGGCCGCAAGCCGAACGGCAAGACCCTCGGCCTGCAAGCGGTCGGCGTCGCGGTCGACGACCAGGGCTTCGTGCGCGTCGACGCGCGCCGCATGACGAACGTGCCCGGCATCTACGCGATCGGCGACGTCGCGGGCCAGCCGATGCTCGCGCACAAGGGCTCGCACGAAGGACTCGTCGCCGCGGCGGCGATGGCCGGCGACAAGGGTGCGGCCTACGACCCGGCGTGCATTCCGGCCGTGATCTTCACGGACCCCGAGATCGCGTCGGTCGGGCTCTCTTCGGCGGAGGCCCGGAAAGCCGGTTTCGATCCCGTCGAGGGCAGGTTCCCGTTCGGTGCCTCGGGCCGCGCGATGTCGCTCAACGAGACCGAAGGCTGGGTCAAGGTCGTCGGCGACAAGAAGACCGACAAGCTGCTCGGCGTGCACATGATCGGCCCCGAGGTCACGGAGCTGGTCGCCGAAGCTGCGCTCGCGATCGAACTCGGTGCCACGGTCGCGGACATCGCCTCGACGATCCACGCGCACCCGACGCTGCCCGAGGCGATCATGGAAGCCGCGGAAGCCGTGCACAGCATGGCGGTGCACATCTTCCAGACGCCGAAGAAGGCCTGAAGACCCGGCGAAGGACGCGGCCACACCTTCGCACGCTCCCGAGGCTCGCCACGCCCCAGACAGTCGTCAGGCGAGGCTGCATACTTGTAGGCATGCAGTCGAGGTTGCTTCGGGACCGTGCTGGACGAGCCGTGTTGGCCGCCTCGATGACCCTTTGGTTCATTGCGTCGACCGCAGCACAGGAGCCCGTGCTCGTAGGGGAGAACGCCTTGAACCTCGCGCGACTGCTGCAGAACCCAAACTCCGAGCATCGCAGCACCGCACTTCGCCAGCTGAGCCTGTTTCTGGTGCGACGGCAGAACGATGTCGCGCCAAGCCCGATCGAGCCGTCCATACTCGATGCGTTCGCGAGCGGGTACGGAGACGTGCGCACTGAGCTCGGCATACGGCTTCGCCTCCATCTCGGCGTCCCGTGGCCGACGCGCCTCCTGCAGCACCTTCTGGAGCGTGGCGAGGGGGTGCACGGCTCCGCGGACGGCTCGTCCTACCGGATCGATGCCAATTCCCTCACGCTTGCCGCACTTTGCGAGCTGAAGCGCCCAGGGCATGACCTGCCAATCGCGTGGCTGCAGTCTCTGCTGACTTCGCGGCCGGGCCTGGCACTGGACCTCCTGCAGCAGCGATCCGAAGCTCCGCCCTCAGAACTCCTGCCGGCACTGGCTGAGTTCTTGGGCCCCAGCGGACCCTCCTCGGCGGCGGTACTGAAGCGCACCGAAGAGGGACGCAAGCTGCTGCTGCGGAGCTGCGAGACTCTGCCGGCCGCGAAGAAACTGGCGAGGCTCGCGTACGCCGGTGGTGACCTGCGCCAGTGCCTGGGGCATTTCGAAGAGCAACTCCGGCAGGCGTTGGCGCGCCACACGATGCCCTCGGCATGGACTCTGCAGATGCTGGCCAAACTGCCCTGGGTGCCTCCCGACGGCGAACTCACGGCTGTGGCGCAACTCGTCGAGCAACTCTTCGACCAACAACCCTCGAATCGCGTCGCCTTGATGTCCGTGCTGCAGGCGATGGGACCCGCAGCGCGCTTCGCCGCGGACGATCTCCAGAGACTGCTGCAGACCAAAGACCTCGGCAACGGGGAACGGCCCTGGATCGAAAACGCCGCCTCGACGCTGCTGGCAATCGGGATCCGTGATCCGGTCGACGCCTGGCTGCGCACCCTGCCGCCCGACGGCGACCTGAATCGGTTCTCGGTCGGCAGCGAGTTGCTCTACGAGGCTTGGGCGACGCTCTTGACGGAACGGGTACTCGAGGCAACGGACGCCGAGCTGGCGGCGGCGTGCACCCGGTGGAAGCTCCATGCGCGCCACTTGCGGCCCGAACGACGCGGCGCCGTCGCGATGCGCCTGCTCGCCCATGCCGAAGCAACCGGCGCGCCCGCAATGTCCTTCACCCAGGGTTGGCTCGTCGGTGATCTCGGCGATGGAGCGCACGCGCAGCTCGCCGCGTTCTTCGCCCGGCGCATGGCGCTCGGGATCCGGCCCGACCCGCTCTCGGAGGCCGTCGCGTCACGACTCCTCCCCTCCTATCCCGACCTCGCAATCAAGGCCATGCGCGACGGACTGGCGCGCATCCCACAGACGCTCGACGCGTGCAACTTTCACGATCCAGCCCCTCTCGACAAGCAGCGCGTTGCGGCAGTCGCGGCCGACCTGATCGCACTGGCGGGCGCGTGCCCCGATCGGATTCCCACTGCCGCCCCCTCGCCGGCCCTGCCTGGCGAAACTGACCCTGACCTCGGAACCCACGTAGGCGGGATCCTGGCACGGGCCGGCGTCGCTCCGCTCGACACGATCCTGCCGTTGCTCGACGAGGTTCGCACGCGCTTCTTTGCGCTCGCCCTGTTGAACGCGCTCGGCGCCCGTGCTGACGCTGCTGTCGATGCCGTCGAGCGCCTCGCTGCCAGCGACGACGGGCGGTTCCAACGCCAGGCGGCATATTCCCTCACCTGCCTCGGTCCGCGCGGGGTGCTTCGCCTTGGCGCGTTGGTCGACACGCGCCCGCAACTGCTGTGCTTCCTGGTCTCTGCCCTGGACTCCAGCGACGACGTCTGCGCCACTGCAGCCAGCGCGCTGCTCCGGTTGCGCTTCGAACCGGACCAGCAGACCGCGCTCAAGCTGCGCCAGCGAATGCAGCGCTGCACCGACAAGAAGGCGAACTCACTCGTGATGCTGCTCCTGATCGGCGCCGATCAACGCGCCTCTGACGAGGACTGGCTCAAGGTGATGGACTTCGAGCCCGCTGTGATCCGTCAACGCGCCGTGCAGGCGCTCGGCAAGTCCGCCGCCGGTCCGCTGCAACTCGGGGCCATCGTCGAGCTGCTCGACGACCCCGACACCGGCGTGCGCGCCGCCGCGCTGGAATCGCTGCTCGCGACTCCCGAACGGATCGCGACATGCCGCCGCCCGCTCGAGGAGTTCGCGAACGCAGCTGAGCCTTCCGTCGCGGCCCGCGTGCGCGAGGCGCTCTCGAAGCAGCGCTGAATCGCGGCAAGGGCCCCCGGTCTGTTACCATGGCAGCGCCCGTACACGGCCCGACCTTCGTCGACCTGCAGTTGTGGTTCCAGGGCGTCAGCGGGCCGCGGTGATCCACGCGGCGAGGCCTGCGACGGCCTGCTCGAGGTTCTCGAAGGTCACGAGCCCCGATCCCGTCGCTAGTCGATCGCGCGCTCCAGGATTCCCCGCGTCACCTGCGGTGCGTCGAAGCAGGCTTCGGCCAGCGCGCGCGCTTCGCGGCAATGCCGATCGTAGTCGGCGTTGACCATCTCGATCACCCGCACCGCCTCGTCGGGCGTCGAGAAGCGAAAGAGCCCGCGCGCGTCGGGCAGCATGGCGCTCGGCCCGGTGTGCTGGACCACCGCCGGCTTGCCGCTCGCGAGATAACACAGCGTGCGGTCGCTGACCCAGGCGTTCTGCAGCGCCATGCACGAGGGCTTGGCGCAGCTGAACTCGCCGCGCGACGCCTGAACGTACGCGCGATAGGCCTCGGGCGAGCCAGCGACCTCGCGCGAGTGGCGGATGGACCAGCCGGCGTCCTGCATCGACTGGATCTCGGGGCCGTCGTCGTCGGGATGATAGAAGAGCGCGAGTTCGAGCGGCTGGGAGACGCGCTGCGGCAGGTCGCGATACTCGAGGAACGAGACGCGCTTGTTGTTCTCGTAGTAGCCGTTCCCGCCCTTTACCCACTCGCGCGACTGCCACGAGGACACCGTGGTCAGCGGCGCGGCCTTCGCCGCAGGCGTGACCGGCCAGTGCCGCAGCGAAACACATGGCCGGATGCGATGCCACGGCTTCCCCGCGTCGGGGATCTGCGAGCTCGGCTGGCCCACCGTCTCGCCGGTCGTGAACCAATGACCGTGATCGGCGACGCGGATCTGACCGTGATGCATCCAGTGCTGCAGCAGTCCGGGGTCGATGTCGACGAGTGCTGTGCGGCGAAAGCGCGCGAGCAGCTCGGGATCGATCGCATAGTGGAAGTTGAGCAGCAGGTCGGCGTCGTCGAACAGACTCTGGGCCTGCTCGGCGTGCATCCCGGCATACGAACAGCTCCGCGCCGGCGCGCGCTTTTGGGGCGCGAGCATGACGACGACCTTGTCGCCCATCCCGAACGCCCGCATGCGCTCCTGGAACGCCGCCACCGCCGCCGCGTCGCGGGCCGGGTCCTTCTGCACGAACCATTCGAGCCAATAGACGTCGCAGCCCTGATCCTGGAGCCCGAGCGCGTATTGCAGATAGACCCAGAAGTGCCCGCCGACCTCCGGCGAGTTGGCGACGTTGTATGCCGAGAGCACGACCTTCACGCGCCCGCCCCCGGCCTGACCCGCGACGGCAGTGCTTGCAGATCGCGATAGCTGATGCGCGTGATGCCGAGGCGCTCGAGCACGGCTGGAATCTGCGGATCGCACAGCGTGCGCAGCTCGACCTCGCGCTCGCGGTTGTAGCTCGAATCCAGATCGGGATAGCCCGGATGACAGCTCAGCTCGGTGAACCCTTCTTTCACCTCGGTCTCCAGCATCGCGGCGAGCGACGCGGGGCCGATGTGCTCGAAGTGGCTGCGGCCGCCCCACTGGCCGTAGAACCGCGAGAAGTAACGCACCACCGAGTGCTCGCGCAGCGGGAGCCCATGCCTCTGCGCAACGGCGACGAACGCGGGGGCGAGGCGCGGATCGCGATGCAGGTTGTGATGAGCATCGAGATGCGAGGGCTCGCGGCCGATCAGCGCACGGAAGCGATCGATCTGCCTCTCGAGGAGGTCGCGAGCGCGAGCTTCGGCATCGGCGGCGTGCTTGAGATCGGGCGGCAGATCGGCATGCAGGCCGACGCTCAGACCCGGCGCTTCGACCAGTCGCTGAGCCGCGATCGCGCTGGCCGCGGTCTCGGTCATGAAGCTGGTGCTGGTGAGGACGCCGCGCAGGTGCGCTTCGAGAATGCCGCGGCTCACGCCCGGGCTGATGCCGTAGTCGTCCGCGTTGATGATCAGGTACTTCATGCCGGCATGCCCTCGGCTTTCGGAGACGGTTGGCACCCCGGGATCACCGGCTTGAGCCGATCGAACCATTCCTCGACGCCCTCGACCTTCTCCCACGCCCAATCGTTGTTCCCCTCGAGCAACGCGAGCGCGAGCCAGCCGAGTCGGTTCGCGTAGCGGCTCAGCTCCGCGGTCTCGAACAAGACGTTGAGCTCGTCGGCTCCGGCGACACTCGTGCCTTCGGTCGCCATTGCCGCGCGATAGCGATCGAGGATGCGCCGGCGTCGCTCGTGCGGAAACCGCAGCAGGAACGTCGACATGTCGTAGCTCGCGGGGCCGGCGCCGGCGTGATCCCAATCGATGAGGCACGGGCGCGCGCCGTGGTCGGCGGCGAACGCGTTGGTCCGCCACAGGTCGCCGTGCAGCAGCGTCTCGGGTCCGGCGTGATCCTCGAAGGCCCGAGCGCGGGCCGGCATCGACGCCCTCCAGCCGTGGAGCCGCTCGATCAGCCGGTCGCACAGCGCCGTGTTCGAAGCACTCGTCGCCAGCTTGCGCGCGGCGTTCACGCCGTGCAGCGCGTCTCCGATGTTGGTCTCGAAGAAGCGGAAGCCGAGGTCGCCTCCCATGCTCCGCGCCTCGCCGAGCATCGGGTGCCTTGCGAAGCGCCCGTGTACACGCGCGATCAGCTGCACGACGGCGTCGATGTCGGAATCGGTGATGCCGTCGCTCGCCAGCGAGCGATCGCCGATGTCTTCGTAGACGTGCCAGGCGAACGCACCGCGGCGTTCCGAAGCGCGTCCGAGCAGCGCCGGACACGCATTCAGGAGGCCTTCGGCGGGCAGCCAGCTCTCGAACACGTGCTCGTTGCGGCGGGCCTGGATGACGCCGAGGCGCTTCGCCACCAGCGTGCGCGGCTCGTCATCGACCACCATTCCCAGACGATGCACGCCGCGCTTGAACGTCTTGACGCTGGTGATGTGGGCCGGCCGTTGCGCCGTCGCCTCGCCGAGCGCGAGGGCCAGCTCGGGGATCGCCCTTTCGCGGGTCCCGGCGAATGCTGCTTCGAGTGCTTCGATCACGGTCGTGGCTGGAATCACGTTCAGGCGCTCCGTCCCAAGCCTCGATGCGACGCACCTGCCTTGCCGCGCGACAGCTCGCGCAGACCCGCGTCGATGCGCTCGGTGTAGAGCCGCAAGCGCCCGATCCGATAGTCCTGGTGCGACGGTGTGCCGAGCGAACCGGTGCCGTCCCAGCGCACAGCGTCGAGATTGCGCAGCAAGTGGCCGACGACCGCGAGTTGCTCGACAGCGGCCAGATCGACGTGCGGCCACGCAGCACCGACGACGGAGGCGTAGGCTCGCGCGTCGACGCGGGCCAGGTCGACCGCCGGCGCGGCGATCCCGGCAGTCTCCCAGTCGAAGGCACGGAAGTACGGGTCGCTCTTGTCTTCGCTGACGCGCGTGTTCTTCGGGCGGAGGTCGCCGTGCACCAAGGTGACCGGCGCGCCTGCGCAGATCTCCTCGATCCGAGCCTGACAGGCTTCGAAGCGGTCGAACACGGCGAGAAGGCCATCGAGCACCATCCGGTGCGGCGAGGACCACCCGACGTTCTCGACGCTGTTGGCAATGGTCGAGCGGATGTCGCGCAGGCGCTGCAACTGGGTTCTCGGCCCGAGGTCCGGTAGCGGCACCGTGCAGATTGCCTCGGCGGCGGCGACGTGCAGTTGTGCGATCCACCGGCCCGCGTGAGCGCAGTCCTCCGGAACCGACTCGTCCCAGCGCACTCCAGCCCCCTGTTCCAAGAAGATCCACGCCACGTCCGGCCCTTCGGTCACGGAACCGTAGTAGCGCAGCTTGTCGACCGCGACGCGCTCGAGCACCTGTTCGTAGACGGTCCGTTCGATCCCGATGATCTTGTTGGTGCCGCGTTTGGCGATCACGTCGCCACCGCCATGGCCCACACCGATGAGGCGGTAGGCGGCGCTCTTGCGCTTTTCGCGCAGGACTTCCACTGCCTTCGGATCGCGACACTCGAGCCCGAGGCGCTGCCATGCCAGCGTCGCACGATGCTCGGCGGCGGGGCCGGAGACCGGCAGACCGGGCTTCTCAGCCATTCCTGTCGCCTCCGACGATCTGCACGCGACGTGCTCTGCCTGATCGAGCCACTGCGCACGGGCCTCCCGCCGGCAGGCCGACCGCGCAGCTCGCCAGCATCCGCCTCAGAGCACTCGCGACGGGCTTCATCCCACACCTCGATACCGCGCACCGGCTCTGCCGCGCGACAGCTCGCGCAGAATCGCGCCGATGCGCTCGGTGTAGCGCCCCAGGCTCTGCATCCGACTGTCCTGATGCAGCTCCTGGCCGAGGGAGCCGATGACGTCCCAGCGCACGGCATTGAGGTTACGCACCACGTGGCCAAACACTGCGAGTTGCTGGACAGCGGCGAGATCGACGTGCGGCCACGCGGAACGCACGGCGTCTGCGTAGGCGCGCGCGTCGACGCGGACCAGGTCGACCGCCGGCGCGGCGATCCCGGCAGTCTCCCAGTCGTACACACGGAAGTACTCGCCGCCTCTGTCTTCGCTGACGCGCGCGTTCTTCGGGCGGTAGTCGCCGTGCACCAAGGTGACCGGTGCGCCTACGCAGATCTCCTCGATCCGATCCCAACAGGCTTCGAGGCCGTCGAGCGCGGCGAGAACGCCATCGAGCACCGTGCGGTGCGGCGCGGACCACGCTACGTTCTCGAGGCTGTTGGCAATGGTCGGGCGGATCTTGCGCAGGCGCTGCAGCTGGGTTCTCGGCCCGAGGTCCGGCAGCGGCACGTTGGAGATCACCGCGGCCGCGGCGACGTGCATTGATGCGATCCACCGGCCCGCGAGAGCGCAGTGCTCCGGAACCGACTCGTCCCAGCGCACTCCCGAGGCCCGCTCCATGAAGATCCACGACGCGTCCGGCCCGTCGTTCACGGAACCGTAGTAGCGCAGCTTGTCGACCCTGACGCGCTCGAGCACCTGTTCGTAGACGGTTCGCTCGATCCCGATCATCTCGTCGCGGCCGTACTTGGCGATCACGTCGCCACCGCCATCGCCGACACCGACGAGGCGGTAGACGGCGTTCTTGCCGCGCTCGCGCAGGATCTGGACTGCCTCCGGATCGCGACGCTCGAGCCCGAGGCGCTGCCATGCCAGCGTCGAACGATGGTCGGCCGCAGGGCAGAAGGAGCCCTCGTTGTTCTTGTCACCCATTGACGCCACCTCTGACGAGCGTGCATGCGAGGCGCTCTGCCGCATCGAGATACTTCTCGACCGCGCGGTGTTGCTCGCTCCAGGTCGCGCACTCCGAAAGAGCCTTGAAGATCTTGTGCAGTTTGAAGCAGTCGACGGTGCGAGCGATCTCGTCGGCTGGCGGTGCAACGAGCCCGCGATGCTCGAAGCCGTGCCGCCACGCCGTGTACAATGCGCTGGCGTCGACGTGGTCGAAGCCGTCGCTGAGGAAGGCGAGGTCGTAGAGCGGCGAGCCCCAGCCTGCGAGCTCCCAGTCGATCGGGCAGATCCTCTCGTCAGCGGTGACCATCACGTTGCGCGGCCGCAACGAACCGTGCACCAACGTCGTCTGCTGCGCCGCCATGATCTCGATCACTGGCTCGTAGCCGCTGGCGAGACGCTCGACGCGCGGAGCCAGATCCGGCACCACGTTCTGCGCGGCGAGAACCGCTGCCTCGGCGCGACGGCGGAAGAACTCCGCGTCATGGCGTTGCAGCCACCAGCCGTCGCCCACGAGGCCTTGCAACCTGTCGGCCGCAGCTGCGAGGCTCCCTTGCATCTTGCCGAGCTCGCGTGCAGCCGCGAGATACAACCGGAACGATTGCTTGCGCAGGGTGCGACCTTCGACGAACTCCATGAGCAGCCAGAACCTGGGAAGGTCCTCCTGCCAGACCGAGCCGAGATACTTGGGCGCTCCGAGCTCGAGCGTCGGCAGGATGTCGCGGTAGACGCGCAACTCACGTTCGCGCCGCGCTGCCTCGTTGTCCTTCGGAATCCGGCTGGAGCCGAAGTCCTTCAGCAACACGCGCTGCTCACTGCCGTCCAGGAGCCGCACCGTGACGACGTCCACGACGTAGCTGGTCCGCGGCAGCGGTTGCCGGGCGAAGGACTCGACCTCGACGCCGCCCCACGTCTCTCTGGCGATGCGTCGCAATTCACCGTCGAGCACGCGATCTTCGTCGACCGGCGCGGCTGGCGGCGCCACCTCGCTCGAGCGATTGCTGCCGTTCGCCGTTTCGTTCGCCGATCCACTGTCGCGCTGCCGGACGGCCACGCGCCCGTCGACGACTTCGAGCAGCTGATCGCACGGCAGCAGCGCGTTGGGGCGGTGCGAGATCAGGAAGCTCGTGCGACCGCGCATGAGCCGTTCCATGCTCGCGAGAATCGAGTCTTCAGTGCCGGTGTCGAGCGCACTCGTCGGTTCGTCGAGCAGCAGGATCGGCGCATCCTTCAGGAAGGCCCTCGCGATCGCGATGCGCTGGCGCTCCCCGCCGGACATCCGCATGCCGCGTTCCCCGACCTGGGTGTCGTATTGCTCGGGAAGCGCCATGATGAAGTCGTGCGCGGAGGCAGCGCGCGCGGCGTCCATGATTTCCTCCATCGTCGCGCCGGGTCGTGCATACGCGATGTTCTCGGCGATGCTCGCCGAGAACAGGATCGTGTCCTGCTGCACGATCGCGAACTGCGCGCGCAGATCGGACAGCCGCAGATCCCTCAGATCGATGCCGTCGAGCAGGATCCGGCCCGCAACGGGATCGTGGAACCGGCTCAAGAGACCGAGCAGCGTCGTCTTGCCCGAACCCGTCTTGCCGCAGATCCCGACGCGCGAACCAGGCGCCACGGCGAAGGCGATCTGATCCAACACGGGTTTGCCCGCGTCGTAGCCGAACGACACGTCCTCGAAGACGAGTGCCCCGCTCGAGCGCGACAGCGGGCGGGCATCCGGCCGCTCGACGACTTCAGGCTGCTCGTCGAGGAGGCGGAACACGCGCTCGGCGCTGGCCATGGCCGACTGCAACGACACGCTCCTCTTGCTGATCGCCCTCACGGGCTCGTAGATGCGCGCGACGTAGGTCAACACCACGAGCAGACTGCCGATCGTCAGCACGCCCGACTGCACGTGGCTGGCACCGACGAACAGCACGGCGCCGGTTCCGATCGCTGTCGTGAGTGCCGTCAAGAGGTTGAATCGTCCCTCGGCGAACGACAGTTCCCTGCGCGCACGGATGCCCTCGCGGGAGCGCTCCACGTAGCGCTCGCGTTCGTGGTCCTCCTTGCCGAAGGCCTTCACGACGCGCAGCGCGCCGAGTGCCTCCTGCAGCACTCCCTGCGCCGAGCTCTCGAGCCGTTTCACCTTGCGCGACTGTTCGCGCAGGCGGCGGCGATAGAACCGCACCAGCACCACATACACGGGCGCCACGCTGAGCGCGACGAGCGCGAGTTGCCAGTCGATGCGAGCCGTGACGACCAGCATTCCGATCAGCACGGCGGCCGAAGTCACGAGCGGGCCGATGCCCTCTATCGTCAACGCCTTGATCGCCGAAGCGTCGTATTGGATCGAGTAGAGCGCATCGGCCGTGCCGCGCGCATCGTGATACGCGAGCGATAGACGCTGGGTATGGCCGAACAGACGCGCCCGGAAATCCGAGAGGAGCCGTTCGCCGGCGATCGCCTGAAACAGGGAAACCAGGAAGCCGTGGACCTGCGTGAGCAGCACGTGCAGCACGAGCAGCGCGGTGGCGACAGCGATCACGGCGCTGCCACCGTGCTGGAACAGGTCCGGCGCGATGGCGTCGAGCGGCGCTGGCAGCGGGTGTCCCTGGATGCCGCAGTCGACCGCGATCATCAGCGGCAGCGGCGCGAGCAACGAGAGCGGCGCACCCAACAGGCCGAGCACGGTCACGCCGAGGATCAACCGCATGTGCGGCTTCGCCTGCGCGAACACGCGGCACAGCAGGCGCCAGTCGGAATCCGATCGCGTCTTCAAGCTCCCCCCCGCGCCACTCATGCTGCCCCCGCCCCCTCGGTATCCTCGCGGACCGAGAAGGGTACCACCTCCTCGGTACCCACCACAGCTGGTTGAGCCACTGCCGGCGATGGAGCCGCCTGGAGCTGGCGCAACGCATACGACAGCGTGCTGCACGCCGCCGCGGACTCGACCAAGAGACGCATCGCAATCACGACCGCGGCGGCCGCACTTGCTGTCGCCGCGAGCCACGCCCCGGCGCTGTACGCGCCGATGGCGATGCCGGGCAAACCGACGAGCAGCAGGATCCACACCGCGCCGACCTTCGGCCACATGCGGTAGCGAACGAGTTGCCGGCCCTGGCCATGCTCCTCGATCGCCATCAGGAGGCGCGAGCAGCCGCGCCCCCATGCCAGTTGGAGGTCCCACGCATCGAAGCCGCCACCGACCCTGACCACGTGACCGGCGCGGCTCAGCAGTGACCGCAATTCCATCAGGTGCTGCTCGGAACTCCTCCAGGACTCGAACCACACGACGACGCTGCGCGGCAGTGGCATGGCGAACGGCGGGCTGTCCTGGCGGCGCGCCGCGCTGCGGTAGCGCAGGCGACCGTAGAGCCGCGCGACCGGCTGCATCAGATGCAGGTATGCCGTGATCGCGACCGACGCCGCCCACCGCCAACGGCTCGATCCGGGGAGCCGCGGGCCGCACGCGCGCAGCGAACCCTTCACCGCCTGTGCGACGGACGCACCCGCGGCGGCGACGAACAGCGGCGCGAACACGAACATCGGCGACCACGAGAGCCCGAGCACCGCGAGGCCCAGCAGCCACAGCAGCACGAGGTGCCACTCCGGCGTGCACAACCACACCGCGAGCGTGCCCGGCATCGGCTGGTAGACCTTCGGGAACAGCGCAGCACCCCAGGTGCCGCCGTAGACGAGCGGGCGCGGAGCGAAGACCCACCGCTGACCGCGACCGTAGACGCGCCCGCTCCACGACGCGTGTCCCTTGTCGTTGTGGCGCGACGGCCACTTCAGCGCGAGCATCGCCTCGGCCTCGCCGTAGCCGCACTGTTGCCGCCAGAACGCCTTGATCGAGCCGCGGCGATGGTGCCAGACGAAGGCCGCCGGGTCGAAACCGATGGTCCAACCCCGATCCTGGATGCGCCAACACAGGTCCACGTCGTCACCCGCGCGCCGGTAGGTGACATCGAAGCCGTTGATCGCGAGCAGGCAGCTGCGCCGGAACGCCATGTTGCAGCCCGGAATGTGCTCCGCGAGCTCGTCCGTCAGCAGCACGTGCAGTGGGTTGCCGGGCGAGTTGGCGACGCACTCGGCGAGCAGACCATCCCCGGGCGGCGGCAGGTTCGGCCCCCCGATGCCGGCGTGGCCGCTGCGCTCGAACGCGATCGCCAACCGGCGCAGCCAGAGCGGGTCCGGATAGGCATCGTCGTCGAGGTAGGCGACGATCTCGCCGGTCGCAGCGTGCATGCCCACGTTGCGCACATGGCTGAGGCCGCGATTCTGCGCGCAGTGCACGACTCGGAACGGGAACTCGTTCGCGATCTTCAGACTGTTGTCCGTCGATCCGTCGATGACGACGATCACCTCGAAGTCGGGATAGTCGAGCTGCGTGGCTCCTTCGAGGCATTCGCGCAGCGTGCGCGCACCGTTGTAGGTGCAGATGACCACCGACATGCGCGGCCAGACGTGTTCGTCCACGGCCGCGAACGCGTCGCGCACCGCGGCCAGCGCGGGCTTCGGACTCCGATCGCGACGCACCAATCCGAAGTCCCAGTCGTCGATGTCGACGCCGCCGCGATACCACTCGTCGGTCCACGAGAACACGAACAGGCCAGCGCACCCGGCCACGAGCGTCGAGTCGACCTGCCACCACAACGCTTCGGCCTGCCCGCGCTCGGTGTTGCGCCGGCTGTCGAGACCGACCTCCGTGATCACGAGCGGACGTTCGCCGGCGATGTTCTGCAGCCGCGCGAGATACGCCTCGTAACTCTCGCGATCCTGGAGGAAGACGTTGAAGCACACGAAGTCGAGGAACGGCAGGTCCAGGTGCTCGGTCGTCGGGTAGTTGACGTAGGTGCACGGCGTGTCGGGCGCTTCCTGCTTCGCGACGAGATACAGGCGCTCGATGAAACGTTCGATCGCGCGCGCGCCGTGCCAGCGCACGATCCCCGCCGGGATCTCGTTGCCGATCACCCACGCCATCACCGCGGGATGGCCGGCGTGTTCGCGAATCGCAGCGCGCACGGTCCGTTCGATCCGGCGCGTCGTCCGCGACGAGCCCAGGAAGGCGATGTGTTCCTCCCACGGGATCCCGACCATCACGCGCAGGCCATGCGCGAGCGCCAGATCGAGCAGCCAACGCGGCGGAATCGTGTAGGTGCGCAGGGAGTTGAGCCCCGCGTCGCGCATCGCCGCGAAATCGCGAGCGACGACGCGGCCGTCCGGGAACCCGCCCTCGGCGTTGTCGCAGCGGAACGGGCCGTAGGTCACCCCGCGAACCGTGTAGCGCTGATCACCGGCCTGCAGCCACTTGCCGTGCACACGCACCGGGGCAATCGATGATTGCCCACCTGCCGCGAGGGGTACATGGATCTGCGGCAGGGGGTTCCCGGGCATGGTCAAAGAGCGGTCGCGCAATGGAGGAGCGCGCGAGTCAAGAGCAACTGAATCGTTCGAGAAGATCCGACGCGACAAGTTAATTATCCCACGGGACCTGTCCGCGCTAGTGCTCCATAGCGATTTGCAAATGTGCGTGAACTCCCCTGCCGTGAAAGCCAGGTCGCTGATGATTGCTGCCATCGTTGCTATGGCCGCTATGACCGCGGCAATGATCTTCACGACGTATCTGGCCGAGCCAGGCAATGTGCCGCTGCCGGGAGCAGAGGCGCGCGAAGATGAATGCCAAGACCGCCCGGGGCTCGCGGTTTCCGAACGCGAAGTAGCGGCCGAACGACAGGAGGTCGTGACCGGGTCCGCGGGTTCGCCGTCGTTTCAAAGTTCGTCGGCGGGGCTCGATGCAGTCCTGTGCTTCCGCGGCGCGGTGCACTCGTCCTCCGGCGATCCGATTGCCGGCGCGCACATCCGCATCGGCAAGGAGCCGAGCGCCCGCGACGAATGGCCAGAGGCCATTGCGCGGGCCGATGGCGCCTTCACGCTCGCGCTGCCTGTCGCGGTCGCTGCGCATGGGTCCCCCTTCTCGTTGTTCGCGGTGGCCCCCGGATTCGCGAGCTCGCTGCAGCAAGGTCTGCAAGCACCGGCCATCGGCGTCGTCGACCTCGGCACGGTCGTGCTGCTGCGACCGGCTTCGATCACCGGTCAGGTCCTCGGCGCCGGTTTCCCGCTGCCCGATGCGATCGTGGATGCCACGGTCGCCAGCGTTGCCGCCGCGAAGACGGCACCACGCTTGCACGTCAGCGCGAAGACGGACGCCGCCGGTGCCTTCCAGCTGCGCGAAGTACCGCCCGGAATGTTGCGCATCACCGTCGCCGCCGATGGCCATGTCGGCAGCACCATCGAGCGCCTGGTGCGTGAGGAGGAACAGGTCGAGGACGTCGTGTTCCGGCTTGCCGCCGGTGCACCGATCGAAGGCACGGTCTTCGACGCGAACGGCTCCGACGTCGCGGGCGTGACGATCGACTACGAGTCCACGGACGCAACGTGGTTCAGTACGACCACCGCCGCGAGCGGAGAGTTCACGGTCGGACCAGTCCCACCGAGGAGCAAGGGCCGCATCTGGGCCAAGACGGCGACGGCGACCTTCGGCCCCGTCGCCGCGCAAGCTGGGCAACGCGGGATCCGCATCGACTTGTCGCCACGCTATTCCGTCGCCGGCCGCGTGCTCGATGCGCGCACCGGCTTGCCGCTGCCCGGCACCAGCGTGCAACTCGTCACCTCGAGAGCAACCGATGCCGCCGCGCAGCCCGAGGCCGACGTCGAGCAGATCGGCCAGGCTTCCGCCTGCGACGAGCGCGGTGCCTTCCGCCTCAGCGCGCGGCACCGCGGCTGGTACGCGGTCGTCGCCCATGGCCAGGATGTCGCACCGGTCATGAGCCGTTGGGTCTGGCTGTCCCCTGATGGATCCCGGAACGCCACGGGCGTCGACCTGATGTTGCATCCTGGATGCCGGGTCTCCGGCAAGGTCGTCGATTCCGAGGGCGCGCCGATCCCCGAGGCGATCGTTTCGCTCGGCGACGAGGCGGGAGCCCTGACGCCCAAGAAGACCACGACCGACGGCGCGGGTGCGTTCGTGTTCACCGACGTGCGACCCGACCGGCACGTGCTGACCGCCGAGGCGAGGGCCTTCGTAGCCACCAAGGTTGCGGTCGAAGTCCAAGACCGCACCGATCGCACCGATGTCGCCATCGTGCTGGCGCGGGCCGCCGAGATCCGCGGGCGCGTCGTGGCAGAGTCGCCGCAAGCACGCTGGCAGTGGGTCGTCCGCGTCGCCGGGGCCCAGCAGGTCTCGGGGGCTCAGCAGCAATGGCAGGGCGTGGCGAATCGCGACGGAAGGTTCACCGTCGTTGCGGTCGCTCCCGGCACGCATTCGATCTGGGCCGAAGCCGTGGTTCCCGGCGAGGGAGCAAGACCCGCCGACGACGGATCGGCCGACAAGCCGGCCGAAGGAGGCCCGCTCGGAGCGACGGAACCGGTTCCGATCACGGTGGCGGAGGGCAGCGTCGTCGAGGTGGAGATCGTTGCGACGCACTGCGAGCCTGCGCGCATCTACGGCTTCGTCACGGGTGCGGGCGACCCCATCTCCAATGCGGAGCTCGTGGCGGTCTCCGCCGGCGGGGGGATGCTCGGCGCTTCGCAAAATCGCGGACGACTCGCGCGCACCCGAACGTCAGGCGATGGCTCCTACGAGATCTGGACTGCGAGCGGCAGCGTCGACCTCGAAATGCGCCCAGGTGCGGCACCGCCGATGCGCCGGCAGCTGATCCTGACGCCGGGTTCCGCCGTGGCAGCGTCGTTTGCACTCGGTGCGGCGAGCGTTGCCGGCCGCATCGTGGACATGTCGCGCTGGCCCATTCAGGGCGCCTTGGTGCGGCTCGTCCAGCAGCAGTCTTCGAGCGGCAGAGTGGCCGTGACGGCCGAGTCCGAGGGCGATGGCTCGTTCCTGTTCCGCCTCCTCGAACCCGGCAGCTACGTGCTGATGCGCGGCAGGATGGGTGCCGCGACGACGGCAACTGGCTTCTCGCTCGAGGCCGGCGAGGTGAAGAACCTGGGCGACCTCGTCGAGGAAATCCCGGTTCCCGTCGAGGTCCAAGTGTGGGTGCCCAGCGCTGCCAGCGCAGGCACTTGCGAGCCGCTGGCGGAAGGACGCGTCGTGGTCGAGAGCCTGGATGGTCACATGCTGCCGCGACCGTGGAAGGGCGGGACCTTCGCCAAGGACGAGCTGAAGGTCCGCGAGGGGTTGCTGAAGATCGAGCACCTCACGCCGGGCCACTATCAGCTTCGCCTGCGCCGGCCGATCACCGCGACGTGGCCGCTCCAGATCACGCTCGCTGGACCGCACCACTTCGATTGGAACGTCGGCCAGGAACCGCCGAAGCCACGGTCACCGAACTGATGGTGCCAGGTCCACGGGGTAACCATCAGTTGCGGCTACCAGTGTTCGCGGTTGACAGAGCTTCGTGGCTCCAACACGACGCGCAGGCGCTCGAGCGCACGGAGTCTCGCGCGGTTGGCCGACTCGCGCGACAAACCCAGGCGGGCCGCGATGTCCGCGAGCGGCACACCGGTGGCCTCCCAGAGCACGATCCGCTGGTCGCGTGCGGGCAGAGTCGTGATCAGCCTCGCCATCAGGGTCAGCAGATCGCGCCGCTCCGCAAGGGTCGCCGGTCCTGCCTCCGTCTCGGATGGATGCGCATGACGCTGGTCGACCGAGGTTAGCTCTGAACGGCCGTAGAGATCACCGAGGTTGCGGCGCAATGCCGACCACGACCTGTGTCGGTTGACGAGGCACTGTTGGGCTACCTTGCGGAGCCAGCCGGCGAACTGCCCGTCACTGCGATACTCGAACCGACCGGCGACTTGCAGCGCGTGCAGGTTCACGTCTTGCAGCAGATCCTCGGCAGCCTCGTGGCGGAGCAGGGCCCTGGCCCGCGTCCAGACCAGCAGCCGGAGCATGGACTGGTGTCGGATCAGCAGTTGCTCGACGGATGGGGCTGGTGCCCCTAGATCAGCAGTCGTCATGAAGCATTCTGCCACGAATCTTGGCTTCGTGCGTGAATGCTGTGCCTTGCCTCTTGTCGCGCCGTGGGTTGCAGCCTGCGAGTGTCAGCGATCGGGGCCGCGGCATGGGGGACTTCCGCCAGGAGGCAAATGCCCACGAGTGGGGTCGCGAGTTGTCGCAAGGTTGCGCGATGGTTTCGGCGATCACGCGAGGAACCGCCAATCGCCTCTACGACCTCGCTAGACTCCCCGCGCGGAATCGACCCCCTGCCCCACCGAGAGCCCAATTCCGCAACAAGCCCGTGACGAACCTCACCGCGCTGCTCGCAGCGCTCGCGCTCTGCACACTCGCGCGAGCACAGTATCTCTACACCCAGCAAGTCGGCCTCGTCACCGGACCCGTCGTGATGACGGAGGGCTGTCTGCTCGTCGACGTCGACGGCGACACCGACCTCGATGTCGTGTTCGCCAACGGCTACGTGCTCTCGAGCTCGGGCAGCGCGATCCAACCGACGCTGCTGATCAACAAGGTCAACCAGAGCCTCGGCCTCGTCGACGAAACCGCGACGCGGCTGCCGGCGCTGCCGATCCGCGCGACGCTGGCCATCGCGTTCGACATCGACAACGACGGCGACAAGGACCTGGTCTTCTCGTGCAACGGCCCGAGCCAACAGCGCATCTACGTCAACAACGGCTCGGGCGTCTTCGCCGATGAAACTGCGACGCGCCTGCCGGTCCTCAACATCGCGGCGGCGGGTTGCGCCTACGGCGACGTCGACCAGGACGGCGACCTCGACCTGTTCTTCAACGACGAGCTCACGAACGGCCAGCTCAAGCTCTTCTTGAACGACGGCAGCGGCGTGTTCGCGAACGTCACGGCGACCCACGTCGCGGCTGCCCCCAAGACCAACCAGCAGGACATCGTCGTCTGCGACATCGACAACGACTGGGACCTCGACGTCATCAACATCGGCAAGTCGGCCGGCCAGCAGATCTTCTTCAACGACGGCACCGGCCACTTCCCGACCGTCACCACGTCGCTGCTGCCGGCAGGCACCAGCCTCACCTACGAAGCGGAGGCCGCGGACCTCGACCACGACGGCGACCTCGACCTCGTGATGTTGTCCGTGTCGGGCCTCACCGACACCGTGCTGCGCAACGAGCTGATTCCGTCGGGCATCCTGTCGTTCACGAACCTGACGACGGCACTCACGGGCGGCAACGGCGACGACGACAACGAGTGGGTGTTCGTCGATGCGAACAACGACGGCTTCCTCGACCTCGTCAACGGCTCGCTGCAGGCGAACGGCGAGAAGCTCTACATCAACAACGGCGCGTTCTCGTTCGCGCGCGCGACCGGGACCAACGGCTTCACGCCGCTCGTCGACTCGACGCTCGATGTCGCGGTCGGCGATCTCAATGGCGACGGCGTGTTCGACATCGTCACGGCGCAGGGTGAGTCGGGCAACTTCCTGAATCGCGCCTACTACGGCACGGGCCCCGCCGACACGCAGCCGCCGCGATTCGTGCGCATCTCGCAGCTGCCGGCCGTGTCGACCAATCCCGACGGACCGTGGGTCGTGCGAGCCGTCGTCCAGGATTCGGCCGTCGACGACGGCGAGACGTCGGTCGCCAGCGTCACGATGAACTGGTCGATCACCGACATCGGCGGCGTGACGACGGGCAGCACGCCGCTGCTGTTCCGCGGCGGTCTGCTCTACCGCGCCGACCTCACGCCGCCCCCCGGCGTCGTCAGCAACGGCGCCACGGTGAGTTTCACGGTCACCGCGGTCGACCTGCGCGGCAACAGCACGACGACGCCGCAGCAGTCGTTCTGGATCTGCGGTCTGCAGCGTTATGCGCTCGGCCTCGGCGGCGCCAACACGTCGCTGCTGTCGGCCAGCGGCTCGACGAGCGCCGGTGGGGTCTCGGCCTTCACGTGGAGTGCGGCGGCCCCGTCGGTCGGCGGCCTGTTCGCGATCTCGTTCGCGCGCGCACACCTCGTGTATCCGCAGGGCATCCTCGTCGTGGATCCCGGCCTGTTGTTCACGCTGGTGTCGATCGGCACCGACCCCGGCGGCGGCGGCGCGTTGGGCATTCCGATTCCGCTCGCGCCGCCGCTCGTCGGCTTGCGAGTGACGTTCCAGGCGCTGTTCGACCCGCCGTTCACGCTGACCAACGGGGTCGACCTCGTCATCTGTCCGTAGCGCGCACCGCACCATCCAACCATGGCCGACTCGAAGAACCGGCGCGCCACCGCGCTCAGCGTCTCCCTTCCGATGGAGATGGCGCAGGCCGTCTACCAGAAGGTGCGCGATGGCACCTACCACTCGGCCGGCGCCGTGATCCGCGACGCGCTGCGCCAGCTGTTGAAGCTCGAAGGCGAGGAGTCAACGGCGGAACCGGAGGCCACGGAATCCCCGCGGCGGCGGCGAGGCTGATCGATCGCGGGGTTCAGTACCCCCGGTGCCTCTCGATGCGCCATGGCCGTCCGCGTCGCTAGACGGCATTATCCGGCACGATGCCCAAGTCGGCGCGATCCCCCACCGGCTTGCTGCGCGCCCTCGAACAGACGAAGGCGACGTTCGGCGGCGACGCGGCGGCACACAAGCTGGCTCTCTTGCAGGCGCTCGACAAGGTGACCATGCCGACCGCGGCGGCGGTGCTGCGGCTGCACGAGGCGCTCTGCTTCCTGCGCGCGTATCCCGACGACGAAGCCGTGCTGGCCCAGGTCGCGTCGATGCTGCTCCGCTTCGAGCAGCGCCGCGATCTGCGGACCAATCGTCGCGCGCTCGTGAACTCGGGCATCGCTGGCACTGCGATCCGCTTCTCGTTCTTCGCGTGCACGGCGCGCTGGCTCAGCGAACGGTTCTCCGGTGCCTTGCAGATCGTGTGGCGCGGCTTCGAGAACAGCGATCTGTTGAACCAGCGCCTGTCGCTGTTCGCGACGTGGTCCGAGACTCCGGGGCTCGACGAAGTCGACATGCCGATGCGCGAGTGGCTGCGCGTACTGGCCGGCCCCGACACGACGGATGCCGACTTCCTGATCCGCCGGTGCGCGCAGCTTGGCCGCAGCGAACAGGAACGCGAGGCCTTCTATGACGAGCTCGACATCGACCTCGAGCTGCGGCCCGGGCCCGGCACGCCCTCGCGCACCGAGGCTCTGCTGGCCGGACGCCCCGTGCACTTTCAGCGGCAGCCGTTCGCGCGCGAACGACCGGACCTGGCCCGCGAGATGAAGCGTCGCGCCACCGAGACCGCGGCCGACGAAGCGCTCGGCGAACGCATCGTGACGTTGGCGCGCGACGCGATGGTGTTGCGCCAGCGCGATCTCGACGCGTTCGCCTACGGCGACCGAAGAGACGTGCGGCTGTTCGACTGCGGCGATGGCCTCGAGTTCGCCGTAATCGGCGTGATCCCCGAGCGGCGGCTCTTGCTCGAGTCGATCTACGCATATGTGACGTTCAAGAACGGCGTGCCGATCGGCTACGTGCTCACGAGCGCGTTGTTCGCGAGCTCGGAAGTCGCCTACAACGTCTTCGACACGTGGCGCGGCGGCGAAGCGGGCCTCGTCTACGGCCGCGTGCTCGGCGTGACGAAGCAGCTCTACGGCTCGGACACGTTCACGATCTATCCGTATCAACTCGGCGGCGAGGGCAACAGCGAAGGCCTGAAGTCGGGCTCGTGGTGGTTCTACCAGAAGCTCGGCTTCCGCGCGCGCGACACGGAAGTGCTCGATCTGATGCGGCGCGAGCTCGCGGCGATGGCCAAGGACAAGACGCATCGCTCGGATCTCGGCACGCTGCAGCGTCTCGCCGAGCACAACGTCTACTGGTCGGCTAGCAAGGCGCGCGACGACGTGATCGGCGTCTTCCCGCTCGCCAACATCGGCCTCGCGGTCACCGACTACCTCGCGCATCGTTTCGGCGCCGACCGCGAACGCGGCGAAGCAGTCTGCGCGGCGGAGGCTGCGGCGCTGTGCAACGTGCGCGGCTGGCAGAAGTGGGCCGATGGCGAGCGCCTCTGGTGGCAACGCTGGAGCCCGCTGCTCTTGCTGCTGCCCGGCGTGTCGAAGTGGTCGGCCGCCGAGCTCGCGGCACTGGTTGCCGTCGTGCGCGCCAAGGGTGGGCGGCGCGAGAGCGACTACGTGCGGTTGCTCGACTCGAACCAGAAGCTGCGCGCCGCGCTGCGCAGGCTCGCGGCGGCGCCGCGGTGATCGTTCAACCGCGCCGCCGCACGTCGAACGCCACCTCGGCCGCGACGACGGCGAGGTCCTCGACGTCGACGCGATCGACGCGCGAATATGGCGAGCCCTGGTGCAGCCACTCGACGAACCCGGCCACCGCGCGTTCGTCGCCCTCGGCCTGTCCTTCGACGGCGCCGTCCGCGCGATTCTGCACGAACCCGACGAGCCCGAACTCTCGCGCCGCCGCCTGCGTGCAGGCGCGGAAGCCGACACCCTGCACACGACCGACGACGACGAACCGGACCCGGCGCATGAGCACATCATGCGCGAGGCTGCCGTCGTCGCGCTACGTCTCGACCGCGTCGGGTGCCGAGGATCCGCAGGATCAGCGCGCGTTCTCGACGACAAGCGCGAACGCCTCGTCCTGCACGACGAGCCACACGAGGTCGTGCACGGTGACACGTCCACGCGCTAGCAATGCCTCGACGCGGTGGTCGAGCCGCAGCCGATCGATCGGCCGCAGATCGCGCCCCAGCGCGTAGACGAACAGCTTGCGCGCTACGGTGTGCACGAACGCGGGGTCTGCGGCGAGTACGCGCTTCAAACCCGAGAGCCCTTCGATGCGCACGTTGGCGGGCAGCTCGCCGCTGCAGTCGATCACACCGCCAGCGTCGCGCTCGCGATACCGGCCGATCGGATCGTAGCGTTCGAGCACGAGACCCAAGGTGTCCATGCGCACGTGGCACACCGCGCATGCTGCGCGTTCGCGATGCTGCGCGAGCTGCTGGCGGAAGGTCTTGCTGCTGTCGATCGCGGCCTCGTTGGCGAGCGTGTCGTTGCCGGGCGGCGGTGGTGGCGGTGGCTGACCGAGCAGGTTCTCGAGGATCCACTTGCCGCGCTTCACGGGCGAGGTGCGCGTCGGGTTGGACGTCAATGCGAGCACGCTGCCGTGGCCGAGCACGCCACCGCGTTCGCGCAGCGCGCCGGGCAACGGCACGCGCACGAACGCCTGCGCCGACTCCGGCAGGTCGATGCCGTAGAACGCCGCGAGCCTGGAATCGACGTGCGTGAAGTCGCAGTCGAGCAGGTCGCGCACGTCGCGCTCTTCGCGCAGGATCGCGAAGAACAGCAGCTCCGTCTCGCGCCGCAGCGACTGGCGCATCGCGTCGTCGAAACCCGGAAAGCGCGCGGGGTCCGGCGTACGGTCGGGCAGGCTCTTGAGCTCGAGCCATTGCGCCGCGAAGTCGGTCGCGAGCGATTCGGCGCGCGGATCGGCGAGCAGCCGCTGCACCTCGGCCCGCAGCACGGCAGGGTCCGCGAGTGCTCCCTTCTCGCCGAGCTCGAGCAGCCGCTGGTCCGGTGTGCTGGCCCACAGGAAATACGAGAGGCGCGTGGCGATCGCTGATCCGGACAAGGGCACCACGTCGCCGATCCGGCCTTCGACGCCGCCCGTTTCGAGCCGGAACAGGAAGTTCGGCGAGGTCAGCGCCGCCTGCAGCACGAGTCGCGAGGCCGCGCGCATCGGCAACCCCGAACGCAGCACGCCGTCGCCGAGTCGATGCAGGCGCTCGACCTCGTCTTCGGTCACGGGCCGGCGCCACGCCGCCGCGAGCAGCGTTCGCACGAAGGCGCGCAGCTTCGCCGCGTCGTTCCCGCCGGTGGACAGCGGCGCGTGCAGCCATTGTTGTGCCGGGGGCTCGGGCCGTGCATCGCAGGGCCCAACGACCTCGATCCAGTCGATGTAGAGGTTGCGATCGCGCCGCGCGCGATCGGCGTTCTTCGGATCGTAGAAGTCGTTCACGAACGCGAGGCCGAAGCGCCGTTCGCCGCCTGGCAGCGGAGGGGTGAGGTCGAAGACGCCGAGCCGGCGCTGCTCGACTTCGAAGCTGCCGAGGTCGCGGCCGTCGAGACGCACGACCATCCTCGCGGGCTCGTCGCCGGCCTGGTCCGCACCGGCCATGATGCGCACGCGGTAGACGCCATCGCGAGGCAGACGCACGATCTGCTCGAGCACTGCCTTCGTGTAGAGATTGGCGGTGTCTCCATCCATGCGCGCCCCCGACCCGCTCGTGAGCACCATCGACTCGGCCTCGAAGCGCCGCACGGTCGGATGCTCGGGGTCGTCGTCGTCGAAGACGGCCAACGCCACCTCGCGCGCAGCGGCCAGATACTTCTCGAGGTGCAGGGTCGAGAACGTCAGCGCGTCGCCGATCGTGTCGAAGCCGTAGCCGAGGTCGTCGCTCGGGAACGCCGCGGTCGACACGCTGACCCCGAACAGATCGCGCACCGTGTTCTCCCACTGTGCACGGCTGAGCCGTCGCACGGTCACGCGCCCCGGATCGCGTCGCAGCGCCGGCACCTCGCGGGCCAGGCGCGCACCGAGGGCGGCGACGAACGCAGCGCGATCGGCGTCCGCCGGTCCGTCGGCCTCCGGTGGAGGCATCTCGCGGGTGCGCACGCGCTCGCGCATGCGGCTCCAGCGCCACAGCTCCTGCACGGCATCGGCCGCGGGTCTGGTCAGGTCGAGCTTGCCCTTCGTCGTGTCGCCGCCGTGACAGGTGATGCAATGTTCGGTCACGAACGCGTCGGTCTCGCGCGGGGTGGGCCCCTGTGCGCAGAGAGACTGTGCGCAGAGCGGCAGAAGCGCGAGCAGCAGCACGGACGACGAGAGGAAGGAACGCATGGCGCGAGCAGCGTCTTGGATCCTAGCCGCCGATGACTCGAGCAGGCATGACCCGAGCATGACACTGGCCCCGAGGCCGGACCTAGTGTTGCTCGTCCACCAGCCGCCACAGCGGCCTACTAGCCACATGAAACTCCTCCTCCCCGCGTGCCTCTGCCTCGCAGTGGCGTCCCTGCCCGCCCAGAACTATCTCGAGCTGCCCGCCACTGCAGCCCCGACACTCGAGCTGCCGAACTACAGCACGCTGCCCTTGATGCAGCCCAACGCGCGCGTGCAGATGTTCTATGACGCCACCGAGGTCGGCTCGGCCGCGTTCGTGGCCGACCGGATCGAGCTGCGCTACGACGGTCCGATCCCGCAGGTCGGCGCGCCGGGCCCGTTCACGATCACGCACCTGCAGATCCGCATCGGCACGACGGACGTGCCGATGCCTGGCGCCAACTTCAGTGCGAACCTCACGCAACCGCTGAGCACGGTCGTGGACGGACCGTGGACCTACCTGCCCGACTCGGGCTCCGGTTCGCCGCACCCGTGGGGCGGCCCTGGAGGCACGCTGACCTTCCCGTTCACGTCGCCCACCCCGGTCGTCGTGCCCCCGGGGAGCTGGTTCGTCGTCGACGTGACGATGGAAGGCAACAACATCTCGCAGTTCGGCTTCGCGCACGCGATCCTCGACGGCGCTGCGACGACCGGCGGCATCGGCAACGGCACTGCCGCGACCTACGGCCAGGGCTGCAGTGCCGGAACGGGTCTACCGGCGGCGACCGTCACGGCGAGTGGCATCTTCGCACCGGGAGGCGCGCACTTCCTGAACGGCCAGAACCTCGGCGCCAACGCGCCCGTGATCGCCATCTACGGCCTCAGCAACGGCTCCCCGCTGCCGCTTCTGCTGCCCGGCACCAACTGCACGCTGCTCGCGAGTCTCGACGTGACGTCGCTGCTGCTCGCCGATGGCACGGGCGCCGTGACGAACAACCCGGCCGCGGCGCTCGCGCTGCCTGCCGACCCGGCCATCTCGGGCTTCATCCTCTACGAACAGCTCGGATCCCTCGTGGTCGCGGCCAATCCGTGGGGCATCGTGCTCGGCAACGCGGTTGCCGTGAACCTCGGCACCTTCACGAATCCAGGCCGGGGCACCTACTCGGTGGCCCACGACACCGATGCCGCTGCGCCGTTCGGGAACACGATGAGGGCCTTCGGTTACGCGATGCGCGTGCGTACGCTGTGAGGGCACATCCCTACCTTCGTGCCGCGTTCGCCCAGCTCGATCCTGTTCGTCCTCATCCTGCTGCTCACGTTCTCGCTCGTCGTCTGGTGGACTTCGTTCCAGGTGTCGGCGAGCAGAGAATTGGAGGCCGCGAGCGCGCGTCTAGCCGCTGGTGACATCGACGGCGCCTCGAAAGCGCTCGGAGCGGTCGATGCCGCGGACCTGCCCGCGCTCGCGCGCCGGCGTCTCAACATGTTTGCGAGCGAGGGCATCTTCTTCGCCGTCGTGCTGCTGGGGCTCGGCCTGCTCTACATCGCCTCGGTGCGCCGCGAAGCCACGCTGCGAGCCACACAGGATCGCTTCCTGGCCGCCGCCACGCACGAGTTGAAGACGCCGCTCGCGACGCTCGTGCTGCTGCTCGAGTCCTTGAAGGGCAACCGGCTACCGGCCGAGAAGCGCGACCGCTACCTGGCCACGGGATTGCTCGAGGCGGAACGGCTCGAACGCGGCCTCGACAACGTGCTGATCGCCGCGGGATTGCAGACCGCGAAGAACGCGCGCCCGACGCAGGGCGATCTGGCCGCGGACGTGCGCACGGCCATCGAGGCGATGCGCCCGCGCGCCCAGGCCGCGAACATCACGCTCGACGCCGAGATCCCACCACAGCTGCCGACCGTTCGCGACGGTGCCGCGTTGCAACTCGTGCTGCGCAACCTGCTCGACAACGCGGTCAAGTACTCGCCCGCCGGCAGCGCCGTTCAGGTCACGCTGACCGAACACGGCCAGGAGGCACGCATCGTCGTGCGCGACCACGGTCGCGGCATGAACGCCGACGAGCTCGGCAAGGCGTTCCTGCCGTTCTGGCGCGGCAGCGACCATGCCACCGGAGGCACGGGGCTCGGCCTGCATCTCGTGCGCGAGCTCGTGCTCGCGCACGGCGGCTCCGTCACCGCGACGAGCGGCGGACCCGGTGCCGGCAGTGAATTCCTCGTGCGGCTGCCGCTGAAGGCCCAGTCATGAGCCGCTGGATCCTCGTCGCGGAAGACGAACGCGCGCTCGGCGAGATGCTCTGCGACAACCTGACACTCGAGTCCTACCACGCCGAACACGTGCTGACCGGACCGCGAGCGCTCGATCGCATGGCGCGCGGCGGCATCGACCTGCTGATCCTCGACGTGATGCTGCCGGGCTGCGACGGCTTCGAAGTGCTGCGGCAGCTGCGCGCGCGAGGCGACACGACGCCAGTGCTCGTACTCAGCGCACGCAGCGCCGACCAGGACCGCATCAAAGGTCTCGAGCTCCAGGCCGACGACTACCTGACGAAGCCGTTCAACCTGCGCGAGCTGCTGCTGCGCGTCGATGCCCTGTTGCGCCGCCAGAAGGCACCGGGGCCCGGCACCGACGTGCTGGCCTTTGGCGGCAACCGGGTGGACTTCCGCACCATGCAGGCCAACTGCCGGAACGGCGAGGTCGTGGCCCTGACCGCGACCGAGACGAAGCTGCTGAAGCTGCTGGCTGGACACGCGAACACCGTGGTCACGCGCAAGGTCGTCGTCGAGCATCTGTTCGGCAGCACGGCCCCTCGGACCGTGCGCACGCTCGACAACATCGTGCTGCGGCTGCGCAAACTGTTCGAGGAGGATTCGGCCTCACCGCGGCACCTGCACACCGTTCGCGGTGTCGGGTTCCGGTTCGAGCCGTGACCCGTTCTCACGCCCGGCGGTTCTTTCCTCGGGGCCGGTGACGTAATGTCGGGGCTGTTCGGCCACAGTGCCGCCACTCTCCCTGTTGCTACTGAACATGAGCCCATTCACGAGACTCCGACTGCTCTCCTTCCTCTGCCTCACCACGCCGCTCGTCTGCCAGAGCGCCGACGAAAAGGCTGCGGAAAACAATCTCAAGATCGCTGCCAAGAAGGGCAGTACGGTCTGGCTGCTGCTCGAGGAGAAGCAGGAACAGACCATGGACATGGGCGGCCAGCAGATGGAGATGGGCAACACGACCACCCGTACGCTGCAGCTCGAAGTCAAGGACGTCGACGACAAGGGCAACCTCGTCGTCGAGGTGAAGATCGCCCGCATCCACGGATCGATGACGATGCCGATGATGGGCGATATCGAATTCGACTCGACCAAGAAGACGGAGGGCGAGGAAGAGGACGCAGGTGGGATGGGCGGCTTCAGCCCCGGCGCCATGACCAAGGCGATGACCGCGTTGGCGGGCAAGTCGTTCGTCGCCAAGGTCGATGCCTTCGGCAAGGTGGCTTCGCTCGAAGGCGTGGCCGAACTGCTCAAGGACGCGAACCAGGGCCCCGGCATGCGGCGCGGTGGCGGCTCGGAGAGTCAATTCAAGCAATACGTCGAGAGCGCGTTCGGCCCGCTGCCACAGAAGCCGATCGCCCAGGGCGCGACCTGGGACCGGGTCGACGACGAGGACGCCATGGGGGTCACGATGCAGACCAAGCTCCAGCTGACGCTCGCCAAGATCGACGCCGACGGCTTCGAGATCACGGCAACAGGCACAGTCGGGCTGTCCCCTGTCCAGAAGCCCGAGGAGAAGGCGGCAGGAGAAGCCGACGAACGCGAGGCCGCGATGCGCGAGATGATGAAGAACATGAAGGTGAAGAACGGCAAGATCAGCGGCACACAGCGGGTGTCGCGGCAGGACGGCTTCGTCATCGAATCGAGCAACACCACTACGATGGACGTCGACATGCCCGGCCCCATGGGCGGCGAGATGTCCATGAGCGTCAAGACGACGCTGAAGTGCAAGCGCACGACTGCCGAAGCGGCCATGCCGAAGCCCGCGCCGAAGGCCGACAAGGAAGCGCCGAAGGAAGCACCGAAAGAAGCGGGCAAGTGATCGCCGCGTAACGCGGCGCCGCGTCAGCGCCAGCGGTAGAGGAAGCGTCGTTCACCGGCACTGAGATCCCAGTAGCCCGCGAAGTACCCGATGAGATCCAAGCGGAGGAAGCTCGCGGCTGGTTCGGGCAGCGGTTCGCGCACGGCGACCACGAAGCCGCCCGCGACCGGCGGCACCCGCAGGCGCCCGTGATAGATGATGCGCGTCAGCAGATGCGCGGCCAGCTGATCGCGCGAGACGCCGGTCACTCGATCCGCGTCCTGGCGCAGGTAGTAGAAGCCGCCGAGCGACGTCGCGTCGCCGCCGACCACGAGCACGTCGTCGGCGAAGCCCGCTTCGGCGCGCAACGCCAACGCGAGACGAACGGCTCCCGCGTTGGGGAACCAGAAGGACACCCACAGAAACAGCAGCGTGTGCACGGCGATCAGGAGCCATCGATGCCAGGCCGCCGCACGGCGCTCGGGCGTCGCGGACGCGGTGCCGAGCCCCACCGCGACCACGGCGAACAGCAGGATCAGTGCCGAGACTTCGAAACGCAACGCCTTGCGCCCGATGCAGCTGTGCACCGCCAGATGCAACAGCGCAGCCGCTACCGCCCCGGGCAGCACGACTGCGCCCGCGCGGAGCCGCTGCCAGGCGCAACGCAGGAACGGCGGCACGAGAACCAAGACGGGCACAACGCCCGCGGCGAAGTAATACCACCACCACCGCTGCCGCCACTTCTCCGCGCTGCCGAGTCCGATGTTGCTGAACACGTAGTCCCACGCGCTGCCCAGGAAGGAGCCGTTCGTGCCGAGGTCGACGAAGCCCTGCAGCAGGATGCCGGGCAAGCAGCCGACGCCGAACCACGCCGCCGCGCGGCGCCGCCGCTGCCAGAGCAAGACGGCCAACAGGGCCGGCCCGAACAGCGCTTCCTGCACGCGAAGACAGAAGGCCAACCCGAGGCACAGCCCGCCCAGCGCCGGGAACCACCGCGGCCCATGCGCGGCTAGCACGGCCGCGACCGCGAGCATAGCACCCAGGGTCGGCCCCGAAGGTTGCACGCCGACGACGACCAGCAGGCCCGAGATTGCGAACAGCAGCAGCGGCAGCCGCGGCGCCGCGATCGGATGCCAACGCACCACGAGCAGCCAGAACAACCAGACGGGCAACAGCGAGATCACGGCGTGGACTGCGCGCACCGCCTGCATCAACAGCATCGGCTCTTCGCAGCCGACCGACAACAGAAGCCGGAAGATGCCCGCGAGCAGCCCCGGGTAGACCCAGCTGCGCAAGCCGTCGATGAATTCCCACGGCACGTGCCACGCCTGGCCGGTCGCGAGGTGCCAGGCTGGATCGACATACTGGAACTGCTGGTCGACGAAGAAGAAGCCGTGCGCGAAGAGCACCGCGGGCAAACGCAGCAGCAGCGCGATGCCGAGGAACACCGGCAGCGTAAAGGCCGGCCCTTCGGTCGCGGCAGCAAGCATGGTTCTCCGCGACGCGATCGTCATGGGCGGCGCCGATCGTCGCGCGCGCCTCGCCGCGAGGGAACGGCGCCCGCCGGAAACGGCCCGAACGCCTGCTGCGTCGTCGCCGCGATCGGGCGGGTAGTTGTGACGTTCCGCCGATTCGTTCGCCCCGCGGCGACGAAACTACTCAGGCCCGCGGCCGAAACAGTCGGTCGACCAACTGACTCGTCCTGTGCTTGTCGGCAACCTTCCTCGTCAACCGCATTGCCTCGGCAACGGGAATCAGCACGGCCCCCTCGGGGACCGGCAGCCAGACGGCCTGTTCTTCGCTCTTCACGATGAGTCGGTCGAACTCGGCAGTCGATTCCGCTGCAGCGAGTTGGGCGAGCAGGCGCATGTCCATGAGGGCCGAGCCGGGGGTGGCAAACTGCTTCTCCCGCCCTAGCAGGTCGTCCGTGCTCACCTCGAACAGGTCCGCCAGGGCCACCAGATCTTCGCCGGTGGGGAAGCGGCTGCCGCTTTCCCATCGCGAAACCGCCGATTCGTGGCAGCCAAGCCGCTTGGCGACGTGATCCTGCGTGAACCCCCGGCGTGCCCGAAGCTCCCGGAGACGCGCCGCCAGATGATTGGCAAGAGGCCGATCAACAGCTTGTTCTTCTTCTGGTAGTTGCGTCACGGAGTACTCGGGACAGGGCTCCTGTTGCCCTCTACGTCAAGATTCTCGCAGGTGGCGTGTGTAAGGTAGTCTGGGGAACACGCTGTCCCGCTCCGGTCTTTACCGCAATTCGCCTCTGCGCTTTCTTCACCCGTGGTGCCCAGGCGGAATCTTGCCACATGGTCATCAAATCGTACATGATGTCACTCCACTACACGAGAGCGAATTCCGGTCATGATCCAAGATCCACACACCCTGCTCCCCATTGCCTACCGCGCGGCGACCCGGGTGATCCGCAACCGCGTGCTGGCAGAGGAAGCCGGTGAGAGGGCCCTGCATCTGCTGACCCTGGCGATGCTGCAGGGCTGTCCGCCCCATCACCCCGAAGCCTGGCTCCGCGTGGTCGCGCGGCGTTCGGCGTGCGCGCTGTTGCGTTCCGAATGGGCTCGCACGCGCTGCATCGACGCCAACGAGATCCCCGCTCGCCAGCCTGCGTACAAGCCGCGCGCGAGTAGCAGCGCTCTCGTCCGCGAGTGTCTGCAGGGCACGCTCTCGCCGCGCCAACAGGAGGCCCTCGACGCCGCGTTCCACTGCAACAGCACGCGCGCGGCCGCGCGCAGCTGCGGCATGCAACCGCGCGATTTCCGCCGCTCGCTGTTCGCGATCTCGCGCAAGGCTCGCGAGGCCGTCCGACGCCATACATGCGCGGATCCGTTCGCCGACGACCCGTCGCAGCTCGGCTCCGAATCCTGACTGGCAACTGGGGGCGCGCCGCGAGATGTTCTGTCCGTGCCATCGACTGCACGGCTCCCATGACCACCATCGCCCCCAGCCATCGTCTCGCCTGCCTCGCACTCGGCCTCACGATCTCGACGACCGTTGCGGCCGGCCAGGAACCCGACAAGGCCCGGCCCTTGTCGATCGTCCGTCCCGAGGCCCAGGACCCGAAACCCGGTTACACCGACACACCGCGTCTGCCGAACGGCTGGCACGTGCACGACGCCGACCGCCCGCGACCGCCCGTGGTCGATCCGGGGCCAGCACCTTCGGCGCCGCTCCCCGTACCTGCCGATGCGATCCGCTTGTTCGATGGCAGCAACCTCGATGCGTTTTCAGGGCGCGGGGGCGAAGCGAAGTGGCTCGTCGCCGACGGCGTCATGCAAGTCAACGGCACCGGCGACATCGAGACCAAGGCCCAGTTCGGCGACTGTCAGCTCCACGTCGAATGGGCCACCCCCACGCCCGCGAAGGGAGACTCGCAGGGACGAGGCAACAGCGGCGTCTTCTTCTTCGGCCGCTACGAAGTCCAGATCCTCGACTCGTTCGAGAACCCGACCTACGCCGACGGTCAGGCGGCTGCGCTCTACGGCCAGACGCCGCCGCTCGTGAACGCGTGTCGCAAGCCGGGCGAGTGGCAGACCTACGACATCGTGTTCAAGGCGCCGCGGTTCGACGCCGAAGGCAAGCTCGCGGCGCCCGCAAGGGTCACGGTGCTCCACAACGGCGTGCTCGCGCAACTCGACCAGGAGCTGTTCGGCGGGACAGCGCACAAGGCGCTCCCGAAATACGTCGCGCACGGACCGCAGGGCCCGATCCGCTTGCAGGACCACGGCAATCCGATGCGGTTCCGCAGCATCTGGGTGCGCCCGCTCGAGCTCGAGCGACCGAACGCGCCGAAGTGATCCCGTACAGGGAACCGGCGCCCCGCGTGGTTCGCGAAGGCGCCGGCCGATCTACTGCGTGTTACCTCGCGCCGCTGTACTTGCCGAGCACGGCGTGGTTGTGCCACTGGCCGGCTTCCTGGTCGGTGAGGCGCGCGGCAGTCGCGCCGTCCCAGACGAACAGGTCCGTGTTCGTGTTGCCGGTGACGACGCGCGTGAACAGTATCGTGCCGTTCGCCGTGAGGATCGCGTAGTCGTCGTTGCCGGCAACGTCGCTCACGACCACGGACGCGGCCGCCGATGCATCCCACATCGACAGGTCGGTCTGGCTGCTGACCGTCGCGGTGTAGACGAAGTCGCCGTCGTCGAGTCCGTCGCCTTCGAACGCCAGGCCCGTGCCCGCGATCGCGGTGCCCCAGGCGCCCGCCGAGACGTCGAAGACGTTGATCTCCGTGCCGTCGTCGCGCTGCGCGACGACGTCGCCGTTGGCGAGCTTGCCGAGCGACGCCGCAACCGACCCACCCGCGGTCCAGGTCTGCGTCGCAGGCGCGGGCACGAGCGACACCGCGAGCATGCTCGAGGTCGCGCCCGTGCCGCGCACGATCGCCCACGAGGTCGTGCCGTCGGTGGTCACGCCGAGTACCGAGCTGATGTCCGCCGCGTCGCGGACCGTAGCTGTCGTCGCGTCGTCGAGATCGTAGAAGAAGGCATCCTCTTCGGTGCCGCTCACGACGCGCTGATAGACGACCTCGTTGCCGGCGCCGATCGCGGCGAAATGGTCGACGGTGCCCGACGCGATGGTCGTCGTCTGACCGTTGCCCGGGTTCCAGAAGTGGATGTCGACGTCGGCGCCGTCCGTGGCCGAGAACACGACCTGGTTCGCCGAACCGAACGCGTCGAAGGTCTTGCTGCGCGTGTCGAGCAGCGGTTGGTCGTTGCCGATCTCGACGAGCCCCGTGCTGACCTTGAAGTAGAAGAGATCGGTCTCACCGCCGGCGCCGATGCGCGTGAACACGACCGCTCCGTTCGGCAGCACCGACTGGATCTGCTCGTCCGTCGCTGCCGTGCCGACCGCGAACGAGGCGTCCTCGCTCGGATCGAAGTAGTAGACGTCGGACTGGCCGCCGGACCCGACCTCGAAGAACACGAGGTCGTCGGTGTTCACGGCGACGGTCACCGTGGCGAGCGCTCCCTGCGTGATCTCGCGTGAGACGCCGGTCACCGGGTTGTAGTAGAACAGCGTCATGTTCGCGGCCGACCCCGTCGTGTAGACGAGGCGGTCGTCGCTCGTCCTGGCGCGGTAGGTCACGTCACCCGCTGCGGTGCCGGCAACGCGCGTGCTGATGCGCGTCAGCGGATCGAAGAGCCAGAGCTGCAAACCCGTCGGGCCCGCGAGCTGGTACACGAGACGACCGTCGCCGAGTCCGACGGCCAGAGACGGCGGCACCGAAGCCCCCGTGACGCGGACGAACGCGTTGGTCGCCGAATCGAGCAGCAGCAGACCGCTGTTGTCCTCGCGGACCACGGCGAGGTTGGCGCTCGTGACGCGGACGGGGAACGACCCCACGGACGTCTTCTCCCCGTCGGTCACCGTGAAGGCGACGACGAAGTTCCCCATCGTCGGGAACGTGGCTGAGAACGTGCTTCCCGTGAACGAGCCTTCCGCCGAAGTGACGGCGTAGGTCAGCGTGCTGCCTTCGCGATCGTTGACGTAATCGTCGAGATCCAGCGCGAACACGCTGCCGCCGGGCGTGTACTGCTGGGGCACTGCGCTGATGCGAGGCGCAGCGTTGCTGACGTTGCTGCCGCGGCCACACGAGGTAGCGAGAAGAACCAGGGCGAGCAGACTAGTGACACGGGCATGATGGACCATGGGAACCGTCTCTGAGATGAAGATGCTTTGTTGCGGAATCCGACGTGATTGGCATCGGCACCACGGCACAGCAAGGGTGAGCACACCGGCGACGGGGCGTTGTCACCGCAGCCTTGCCAGCGGCGCAGGTTGCGGTCCGTGTGGCGGCCCGACACGCGAACATGGCAATTCGCTCAACCAGGTGAACCCCCGAGCCGAAAGCCGAACTCTGCTCGCCGCATGAGGATGGGCGCGACTACGGCGTCCAGACCCTTGGCGGCGGGAGTTCGCTCCCTATCATCCGCTGCCATGTCCGAGTCATCTCCCGTTGCTTGGCGAGTCGCTGTCGTAGGGTCCGGCCCCTCGGCCTTCTACACAGCCGAAGCGCTGTTCAAGTCAGGTGTTCCGAACGTGCACGTGGATCTCTTCGATCGCCTGCCCGTCCCGTTCGGGCTCGTGCGGGGCGGCGTCGCCCCGGACCACCAGAACATCAAGGGCGTCATCAAGGTCTACGACAAGATCGCCGCGCACGCCGGGTTCCGCTTCTTCGGCAACGTGAAGATCGGCCGCGACCTGCAGGTGGCCGACCTCGCCGCGTACTACCACCAGATCGTCTACGCGTTCGGCTGCGAGAGCGACCACAAGCTCGGCGTGCCCGGTGAAGATCTGGCAGGCGTGCACTCGGCGACCGAGTTCGTCGGTTGGTACAACGGCCACCCCGACCACCGCCACCGGACCTTCGACCTCACCCACGCGCACCGCGTCGCCCTGGTCGGAAACGGCAACGTCGCGATGGACGTCGCGCGCATCCTGCTCGCGCGGCCCGAACTGCTGGCCAACACCGACATCGCCGACCACGCCTTCGCCGTGCTGCAGAAGAGCCAGGTCCGCGAGGTCGTCCTGCTCGGTCGCCGCGGCCCGGCGCAGGCCGCGTTCTCGCCGAAGGAGATCGAAGAGATCGCCGAATTGCCCGACGTCGACGTCGTCGTCACGGCTGCCGACTCGGCGCTCGACCCGATGAGCGAGGCGTGGCTCGCGAAGGAAGGGGCCCGCAGCCAGCAGCGCAACGTCAAGTTCCTGCAGGAGCGTGCGGCCCTCGGCGAGGGCACGCGCGGCAAGAAGCTGCGCTGTCGCTTCCTGGTCGGTCCGACCGAACTGCAAGGCAGCGGCGGCAAGCTGCGTTCGGTGCGCGTGCAACACATGTGCCTCGTCGCCGATGCCGACGGCACGCCGCGACCGAGGCCACGCGACTCGTTCGAAGAGCTCCAGGTCGACTTGTTGTTCAAGGCGGTCGGCTACCGCGGCGTGCCTTGCCCCGGCGTGCCGTTCGACGACAACAAGGGCATCGTGCCCAACGTCGAAGGGCGCGTGACCGAGAAGGCCGGCGGCCCGGTGGTCAAGGGGCAATACGTGTCGGGCTGGTGCAAACGCGGCCCCACGGGCCTCATCGGCACGAACAGCCTCGACGCCAAGGCCACCGTCGACAAGATGAAGGCCGACCACGCGGACGGCCTGATGTTCCTGCCGACGCAGACCGACATCCGGACGCTGCTGCACACGCGATCGATCGATAGCGTGTCGTGGGCCGACTGGCAGCGGCTCGACGCATGGGAACAGGAGAAGGGCCGGCAGCAGGGCAAGCTGCGCCAGAAGATCGCGAGCGTGGAAGAGATGATGCGCGTGGTCCACGAGCTGCGCGCGTCCGCACGTTGCCACTGACGACGCAGCTGGATCCGGGCATCTGGATCCTGGGCAGCGCGCGTCTATCGTCGCTCCGATGTCCGAAACGCACGACCTGTTCGCGGCCTGCCAGCCCGGTCTCGAGCCGCTGCTCGTGCGCGAGCTGCAAGCGCTCGGCGCCGCGCCGCGAACGCTGCCGGGGGGCGCTGCGTTCCGCGGCGACGTAGCCCTCGCGATGCGGGCCTGTCTCTGGCTCGGCACCGCGAGTCACGTGCTGCTGCGGCTGCGCGAGTTCCCGTGCCGCGCGCTCGGCGAACTGCAGCGCAAGGCCGCGCTGCTGCCCTGGCAGCAATGGCTGCGGCCGAACGTGCCCGTCGAGGTCCGCGCCTCGACGCGTGGTTCGCGCGTCTATCACACGGGCGCCATCGTCGAACGCGTCGAGAACGCGATCGCCGCAGCCTTGACCGCGCCTTTGCGCCGACCGACCGGCGAGCAAGATCTCGTGGCCCACGTGCACGCGCGCTTCCACGGCGACGTCTGTACGCTGTCGCTCGACACGGCGTGCACGCCGCTGCATCGACGCGGCTACCGGCTCGAGACGGCGAAGGCCCCGCTGCGCGAGGACCTCGCCCACGCGCTCGTGCTGGCCAGCGGCTGGACGCCGGCGCACGCGCTGCTCGACCCGTTCGCCGGTTCGGGCACGATCGCGATCGAAGCGGCCGGGCTCGCGCTGGGCCTGCCGCCGGGCCGGCTGCGGCCACCTGCGCTGCACCACCTCGCGCTGTTCGACGCCGCGACGTGGCTCGAGGTCGCGCAGGCCCCGACACCGCGCAAGGCCGCGGCATCGCAGACAATGGCAAAGGTCGCCGCGAGCGACCGCGATGCGGGGGCCATCGAGGCAGCGCGCCACAACGCCGAACGCGCCGGTGTCGCGGGGCACGTGACGTTCGGCTGCCACGCCGTGACGGCGCATCCGTGGCTCGCGCCCGGTGCGGCGCCGCCGCAGGGTGTGCTTGTGACGAACCCGCCGTTCGGCGTGCGCGTGCAGCACGCCGAGAACCTGCTGTCGCTCTACCAGACGATCGGCCACCGCACAGCACGCCTCGGCCCCGGCTGGCGCGTTGCGATTCTCGCCCACGACGTGCGCCTGGCGCGCCGCACGGGGCTGCCGCTGCTTGCCGCGTTCACGACGAAACACGGCGGGCTCACGGTCACGGCCCTCGTCGGCGAAGCCGCCGCCGTCACCTCCGAGGAATCGAGATGAGCGATCGACATCACATCCTCGTGCTCACGGGCGCGGGAGTCAGCGCCGACTCGGGCGTGCGCACGTTCCGCGATGCGGGCGGACTGTGGGAAGGCCATCGCGTCGAGGACGTCGCGACGCCCGAGGGCTGGGCCCGCGATCCAGCCAAGGTGTGGCGCTTCTACCAGGAACGACGCGCACAGCTGCGCACCGTCGAACCGAACGCAGCGCACGTTTCGCTCGCCAAGTTCGCGCGGACCCTCGCGGCGGACGGTCATGCGTTCACGCTCGTGACGCAGAACGTCGACGACCTGCACGATCGCTCCGGCAGCGAGGTGCTGCACATGCACGGCGAGCTGCTGCGGCTGCGCTGCGAAGAGTGCGAGACCGTGGTCGTGGACCGCGATCACGTCGATCCCGTTCGCTTCGTGCCGTGCGCGCAGTGTGGTGCCGAACGGCTGCGGCCGCACATCGTGTGGTTCGGCGAAGTGCCGTTCCACCTCGACGAGATCGACGCAGCGCTGCGGAGCTGCACGCACTTCCTCGCAATCGGCACGAGTGGCAAGGTCTGGCCCGCCGCCGGCATGTTGCAGCACGCCCGCGCCTTCGGGGCAGTCACTTGGGTGCAATCGCTCGATCCACCCGACAACCTCGACCGCCGCGATCGCTACCACCAGGGCAAGGCCGCGGCAGTCGTGCCGGCGATGCTCGCCGAGCTCGCGGTGACGCTGGACTGACGCGGTCACCCGCGCCGCGTGGCAGCAAGCTCATCCTCCAAGAGGCCGACCGCGCGCCCCGACGGCTACGTGCTGATGCTCACGCACCTGTGAGCGCGGCCTTGCGCCAAAGCAGCAACGCGCGGACACTGCCGCCATGAGCATCCGCGTGATCGCGCGCGCCGTAGCGCGTGCCGAGACCCGGCAGCGTCTCGCGCAGGCGCTCGCAAAGAACCAGGCGGCGTCGCGCAAGGAGCCGGGCTGCGTACGCTACGACATCGCGCAGAGCACGAGCGACCCGAACGAGTTCGTGACGATCGAGGAGTGGCGCAGCGAAACCGATGTCGCAGCGCACATGAAAACGCCGCACGTCACCGCACTGCTCGCCGAGGTGCCGTCGCTCGTCGCCGCTCCGCCCGACATCCGCCAGTACAAGACCATCGGTTGAGCGCGCGCCACCGGCCGACGTCGAGGTCGCGCGGGTTCGCGCCGGGCCGGCCCGGCGCACCGCCGGCGCAGCGACCTGCCTGCCGCCCGTGCGCTGACGCTCATTGCTGCGCGGCGCGCACGCGTTCGCACTCCTTGTCGATCGCGCGATGGCTGTCCACGGCCGCTGTTCCCGCGCAGCCCGAGCAGAATGTGCGCCGATCCGGCAGCGCGACCCGGGCTCGGGTTGACGCGAGGTGCTGTGCAGGGGAGAAGTGTGATCGTCCCTCCCCGACTTGCCATGAAGTGCCTCCCCCTCACCGCCCTCCTGTTGGCCGCCGCGTCGCTCGTGGCCCAGAACGCCACCGACCCCGCGAACGAAGCGAAGAGCCACGCACGCATGATCAAGACGCTGCGCGAGATCGCCGAGCGCCACAAGATCGACCACCACTATCACGGGACCGGCGAGGCCGAGAAGCTCTGGGCGCAGCTCGAAGCCGCTGGCGACAAGGCGCCGTGGAGGCTGCGGTTCGACTCAGCGCTCGCGCACATGCGCCTCGGCGACACGCGCGAAGGCATCCGCGTGCTCGAGCAGGCCGACCAGGCGCTGCGCGAGAAGAGCATCGAGGGCAACCTCGACGCCCAGAACGCGGTGCGCTTCTACCTCGCCATGGGCTGGCTGCGCGTCGCCGAGTCCGAGAACTGCTGTGCGCGTCCGACTCCCGACAGCTGCATCCTGCCACTGCGCGGCAGGGCGCTGCACACCGAGAAGGAAGGCTCGACGAACGCGATCCCGTACCTGCTCGATGTGATCGCGAACACACCCGAGAACGACGACTGGCAGCTGCGCGCGCGATGGCTGCTGAACCTCGCGCACATGACGCTCGGCACGTATCCCGACGGCCTAGACAAGAAGCACCTGATCCCGCCCACGGCGTTCGCGTCGAAGATCGACTTCCCGAAGTTCCCCAACATCGCGCAGCGGGTCGGGCTCGACACGTTCGGCATGCTCGGCGGCGTGATCGTCGACGACTTCGACAACGACGGCGACCTCGACATCCTGAGCTCGACCTGGGGTACGGCCTCGCCGTTGCTGTTCTGGCGCAACGAAGGCAACGGCACCTTCACGGAGCGCAGCAAGGAGGCCGGGCTCGAGGGCATCACGGGCGGCATCAACATCTTCCAGGCCGACTACGACAACGACGGCGATGTCGATGTCTACGTGCTGCGCGGCGCCTGGCTCTACGACCACGGCCGCGATCCCAACTCGCTGCTCAAGAACCGCGGCGACGGCACGTTCGTCGACGTCACGTTCGCGGCCGGGCTCGGCGAGGTGCACTACCCGTCGTCGACGTGCCAATGGGCCGACATCGACAACGACGGCGACCTCGACCTCTACGTCGGCAACGAGACGTCGCCCGAGATCCGCGCGCCGAACCAGCTGTTCCGCAACGACGGGGACGGCACGTTCTACGACATCGCGGAGCGCGCCGGCGTGCAGAACTTCGGCTACACGAAGGGCCTCGCGTTCGGCGACTACGACGAGGACGGCAAGGTCGACCTGTTCGTGAGCAACCTCAAGAACGGCGCGAACAAGCTCTATCACAATCTCGGCAACTGCAGGTTCGAGGACGTGGCGCCGCGGCTCGGCCTCACGAAGCCGCCCGAGAGCTTCGGCACGTGGTTCTGGGACTATGACAACGACGGTCATCTCGACCTGTTCGTCGCCGCCTACTGCACGAGCATCGGCGACCTCGCCGCGTGGTACCTCGGGATGCCGCGCCCGCATCCCGAGACGATGCGGCTCTACCGCGGCGACGGCCAGGGCCACTTCGCCGATGTCACGGCGGCCGTGGGCCTCACCTACCCGGCGCTGCCGATGGGCGCGAACTTCGGCGACCTCGACAACGACGGCTTCCTCGACTTCTACCTCGGCACCGGCGACCCGTACTACTACAGCCTCATGCCGAACCTCATGTTCAAGAACATGGGCGGAGCAAAGTTCGAAGACGTGACGGTGGCTGGAGGCTTCGGCCACCTGCAGAAGGGCCACGGCATCTCGTTGGCGGACCTCGATGCCGACGGCGACCTCGACGTCTTCTCGCGACAGGGCGGCGCCTATCCGGGCGACGTGGCCCACGACGTGCTGTTCGAGAACCCGGGGTTCGGCAACCACTGGCTCGCGGTGCATCTCGTCGGCACCGAGAGCAACCGCAGCGCGATCGGCGCGCGGCTGCGGGCCGTGATCGTCGAGGACGGCGTGGAGCGCTGCGTCTGCCGCCTCGTCAACAGCGGCGGCTGCTTCGGCGCCAACCCGCTGCGCCAGCACCTCGGTCTCGGCAAGGCCACGACGGTGAAGAGTCTCGAGGTGTCGTGGCCGCGCACGGGCAAGGTGCAGACGCTGGCCGACGTGCCGGCCGATCGCCTGATCCGCATCGTCGAGGGCAAGGACGGCTACACGGTCGTGCCGCAGACGCGCACCGTGCTCGGCGGCAAATAGTCGGTCATCGCCGCAACGCGGCGTCCGCGTACGGGGCGAAACAGCCACAAGGCGCCGCTGCGGCGATGAGTCCGAACCACCCGGGCGAGACCCATGCGACGTCTTCGCTGCTTACCAGCGGATCAACGTGCCGGCCCAGCTCAGGCCGCCGCCGAACGACACGAGACAGACGAGATCGCCGCGCCGGATCCGCCCGCCGCGCGCCGCTTCGTCGAGTGCCAGCGGGATCGAGCCCGAGGCCGTGTTGCCGTAGCGGTCGACGTTGATCATCACTCTTTCGAGCGGCAGGCCGAGCCGCTTGCTGCCGGCTTCGAGGATGCGCAGGTTGGCCTGGTGCGGAACGAGCAGCGCGAGGTCGTCGATGCGGACACCGTTCCGCGCGAGCAGCTCTTCGACGATCTCGGGCATCTTCTGCGCCGCGAACTTGAACACCTCCTTGCCATTCATCTGCAGGAAGTGCTCGCGTCCCTCGACGGTCTCGGCCGAGGCCGGCCGCCGCGAGCCTCCGGCCGGAACGATGATCGTGTCGGCGCCGGAGCCGTCGATCCCGACGACGTGATCGAGGATCGCGCCGCCGTCGCGCGGCTCGCCGAGGAACATGGCACCGGCCGCGTCCCCGAACAGCACGCACGTATCGCGCTGTTCGTAGTCGGTGATCGACGACATGACATCCGCACCGATGACGAGGCAGTTGGCGAAGGCGCCGCTGGCCACGAGCCGGTGACCCGTCATCAGCGCGTTCATGAACCCCGAGCACGCCGCCGCGATGTCGAAGCCGGCAGCGCGCGAAGCGCCGAGGGCTGTCTGCACGCGGCAGGACACCGGAGGACAACACTCGTCGGGCGTGACGGTCGCGACGAGGATCAGTTCCACCTGTGCCGCCGTGACCTCGGCATCGCGCAGCGCCTTGCGCCCCGCCGCGATCGCGAGGTCGGATGTCGCCTGCCCGTCGACGACGCGGCGTTCGCGGATGCCCGTGCGCGTGACGATCCACTCGTCGGTCGTGTCGACCATGCCCTCGAGGTCGGCGTTGGTCAGAGTCCTGGCTGGCACGCGCGACCCCGTGCCGAGCACCGCCACTTCGCGCAGCCGTGGCCTCCCCCGCGACCAGGCCTTGCCCGCGGAGGTCTCCGCTTTCACTCGGCGCGACATGGCTCTTCGTCCTGCATGGTCAGTTCATCGGCAACCGGGCGGGTGCCTGGTGAAGCGTGCCGCCTCTTGGAAGGCTATTTTCCGTGCGTCCGGGCTGGGTTTCCAGCCAACCCGAGTACGGCCATTGAATTTCGTCGACGGATTCTGGTTGGCCTTTCGCCTTGCGACCCATGCCCGCGCGGCGAACGCCGTGCTGGCGTACGGGCAGTTGACTCCAGCGCTGCTTGCGGGGTCGGGTCGGTTCGTTCCGGACCACGCAGACCATCAGTCCCTGGGGATGCCTCACTTGTTGCGCACGGCCTGTTCGAGCTCGAGCACTCGGGGATCCTCCTGCCACCAGAAGCCGGTCGACTCGATGAACACGATGCGCTCGCGTTGTGCTTCGTACCACGCGCGCCAGTCACTGTCCTTCGGCGCGATCGACGGATGCACGTAGCGCTGCAGGCAACGTTGCGCCCGCTGCTGATCCTCGCCGTTGCCCGCCATCGCGAGCTGCATCCATCGTTCGAGGCTCTGCCGTTCGCGGTTGGGCGTGCCGAGCGCCATCGCATCGGCATCCACCTCGTAGACCTGCTTGTATTGCGCCTTCTTCTTGTGCTGCTCGCCCTTGCCGCTGAACACGTAGGCCAGGTGTTTGTCGAGCCACTGCTGGTAACCCTGCGGCGTGCGGTCGGTGTAGGTCTCCTGCCACTCCGGCGTGAGCTGGTTCGGGATGTGCTCCTCGATGCCGCGCAGGTAGCCGCTCTCCTTGTTGAGGTCGAGAGACACCTGGAAGATCTGCCGCGTCACGCAGACGAACTGGACCGTCTGGCTGTCGCGCTTGCCGCGCATGTAGTGCAGCACGTTGACGAGCGTGTCCTTCGCCGGATCGGTGAGACGCTGCGGATCGGTCGAGTAGCCCCAGTAGAACCACCGCCCCTGCCGCGCGAGCGACAGGCTGCCGATGCACTTGCCCGAGTGGCCTTCGGCGAGGTTCTCGAAGCCCGGCACGTCGGTGAAGAACCCCTCGTGGTTGACCAGCGTGGGATTCCAGTCGTCGGCCGGCTTGTCGTGCTCGAACTGCACGAGCCCGAACGTCTCGCCCATGCCGTCGGGATAGAGCACGCTCTTGCCTTCGGCGTACTGCTTCTCGCGCGGCGTGACCGTGACGGGGAAGGTCACTGCGTGCGGCGTCTTGAAGATCGCATGGTCGAGGGCCAGCCCGTGGCCCTGGTGGTCCATGCAGATTCAGATGTAGCCGCAGGCCATCGCGACCTTCTGGTTCTCGAGCAACTCGGTGCCGAGGAAGCCGACCGCCACGATCGGGCTGGCGGTGGCCGGGAACCGCTTCACGTCGCCCATCACGCCGCGGCACTGTCCGAACGTCGGCGAATCCGCGAGCACGACGTCGTGCGCATCACACTCGGCCTGCTGCACCTTGGCATACGTGGTCACGTCGGTACGGAAGCCCCGCTCGGCGAGGAACGCGGCGATCCGCGTGGTGCGTTCGCTCTCGTCGATCGCCACGAGCAGCACGGACGGTGCTTTCTCGCGTGCAGCCGGCAGCGCCAGCTCGAGCGCCATCGGCGGCAAACACTGCAGCGCGTCGCACACCATGAACTTCATCGTCGCGCGCAGGCCCGCACCGGCCGGCACTCTCTGCAGCGGCAGCGCCAGCGTCGCGTTGCCCGTGATGTGCCCCTTCGCGTCCATCGGCGCCTCGAGCGCGCCGACGGCCGCGAACGCCGAGCCCGACGCGATCTCGATCTGCACCGGCTGACCGCCACCGGTGTCGCGCCCGTAGAGATGCCAGCCGTCCTGCAGCGTTACCTGCACCTGCAGCTGGAGCCCGTGCAGCATCGCCGCGACCTGCAGCGGCGCGGCCGCGGGCAGTCCCTTGACGGTCAGCGCTGCGGGCTGTGGCGAGGGACCTTGGGCGACAAGACCGGCCGTGGCCAGCGTGGCCAGGACGAACGCGGGGACGACGCGGAGCATGCGGGAACCGTATCGCGCGAGCGCCTCGAGGACCGCCGTGGTCTAGAGATCCTCCAAGGTCAGCGGGCGCGGTTGCCGCCCGTCCACGTCCGTGAAGCCGTACTCCGTTCCGAGCGCCGCCGCGACGACGACGTTCCCGTTCCAGCGCGAGACGGCGGGGTCCTTCGCCAACGCGGCCACCGCGCGGCCGATGAACTCCGGGCTCTCGGAGTTGCTCAGGTCGAACACGCCGGCCGCGAGCACGGCCTCCGTGCGCACGAGGCCCGGATAGAGCGACACGACGGTCACCCCGTGCGGCGACAGTTCGCGCGCCATGTCCGCGGCCATCTTGTCGGTCGCGGCCTTCGCGACGCCGTAGACCACGTTGCCCGCATACTTGCGCGCCGCCCACGACGAGACGTGCACGATGAGACCGCGGCGCAGCGCGACCATCCTGCGAGCCGCGTGCTGGCTCGCGACGAGTGCTGTGCGCACACCCGTGGTGATCATGGCATCCCAGCGCCAGGCGGGCTGCTCCCAGAACGGCGCGGACCACGTGAACTTGCCGCCTTCGACCATGCGTTCGTAGCCGCCCCATGCGACGTTCACGAGGATGTCGAGCCGGCCGGCTGCTTCCTCGACGTGCCGGAAAACGCGCGCCGTGGCTTCGTCGTCGGTGTGGTCGCACGCGATCGCCGTGATCCGAGAGCCGAGCCCCGCCTGCTCGATGCTGCGACCGGTCGCGAAGACGGTCGCACCGGCGTGCGCGAGGCCGAGTGCCGTGCCGCGACCGACACCGCGGCTCGCGCCGGTCACGAGCGCGACTTGTCCACTGAGGTCGGGCGGCGTCGACATGCCATGACCGTATCGCTCGCGCGGCGCAGCCGCGATGGGCGGGGCCGGGTCGCGCCTGCCTCGGACTCGCGATCCCCCTCGCAAAGCCCGCCGCTACCCGCGACCATGCCCCCTCCCCCATGCACCTCGCGCGCAGCAGCCTCGCCATCCTGACGTTCGCCCTCGCCCTCCCATCCCAAGACGCGGCCGCCGCGAAACCGATGTTCGTCGCGCCCGCGAGCCAGGAAGCGCAGGACCAGATCAAGAGCTTCCAGCTCGCGCCGGGCCTCGTCTGCGACCTCGTCGCCGCCGAACCCGACCTCTGCAACGCGGTCGCGTTCGCGATCGACGGCAAAGGCCGCTTCTACGTGGCCGAGACGTTCCGGATCAAGGACGGCGTGTTCGACACGCGCGACTACATGCAGTGGAAGGACGACGACCTCGCCTGCCTCACGGTCGCCGACCGCATCGCGAAGTACGAGAAGCACATCGCGAAGGACATCCCGAGGTACGCGGCGTTCTCCGAGCGCATCCGCATGCTCGCCGACACCGACAAGAACGGCTCGCTCGATCGCTGCACGGTGTTCGCCGACGGCTTCGCGGACCTCGCCGAGGGCATCGCCTCGGGCGTACTGCCGGTCGGCAACGACGTGTACTTCACGAACATCCCGAAGCTCTGGCGCCTGCGCGACACCAACGGCGACGGCGTCGCCGACGAACGGCACGTCGTGCACGACGGCTATGGCGTGCACACCTCGCTGATCGGCCACGACCTGCACGGCCTCATCGTCGGCCCCGACCGCCGCCTCTGGTTCTCGATCGGCGACCGCGGCTTCCACGTGCAGCAGGGCGACCGCACGTTCGCCTATCCGCACGAAGGCGCGGTACTGCGCTGCGAGCTCGACGGCAGCGACCTCGAGGTCGTGCACCGCGGGCTGCGCAACCCGCAGGAGCTCGCGTTCGACCAGTGGGGCGACCTCTTCACGGGCGACAACAACAGCGACGGCGGCGACCGCGCGCGCTTCGTACCGGTCGTGCCCGGCGCCGACAGCGGCTGGCGCATCGGCTACCAGTGGCTGCAGGACCGCGGCGCCTGGAACCGCGAGAAGATGTGGCACCCGCGGCACCCCGGCCAGCCCGCGTGGATCATGCCGCCGATCGTGAACTTCGCCGACGGCCCGTCGGGGCTCTGCTACGACCCCGGCACAGGCCTGCCCGAGCAGTATCGCGACTGCTTCTTCCTGTGCGACTTCCGCGGCGGCAACAGCTACAGCGGCGTGCACGCGCTGCGGGTGCAGCGGGCCGGCGCGGGCTTCGAGCTCGCGAGCGCATCGAAGCCGATCTTCGGCGTGCTCTGCACCGACGTCGAGTTCGGCCCGGACGGCGCGCTCTACGTGCTCGACTGGGTCTCGGGCTGGAACAAGACCGGCAAGGGCCGCATCTACCGCGTGCGCACGCCGCAGATGGCGAACGACATGGCGTTGCGCAACGTGTCAAACCTGCTCGCGAGCAACCTCGCCGAACGCTCCGCGGCCGAGCTGCGGCCGCTGCTGTCGCATGCCGACCGAAGGGTCCGGCAGGCCGCGCAGTTCGCGCTCGTCGACCTCGGCGCCAGGGAAGTGCTGCTCGATGTCGCGAAGACACCGGGGCCGCGTCTGCCGCGACTGCACGGGATCTGGGGGCTCGGCGTGTTGGGCCGCAAGGATCCGAAAGCACTCGAAGGTGTGGCGGCGCTGCTCGACGACGGTGACGCCGACGTGCGCGCGATGGCGGCGAGGGTGCTCGGCGACTCCAGGATCGCGAAAGCGCTGAAGGGGCTCACGAAGGCGCTCGAGGACAGCAACTCACGCGTGAAGAAGGAGGCCGCGTTGGCTCTTTCGCGCATCGGCGAACCTGCGGGCGAAGCGGCTGCGAAGGCACTGCTGGCGCTGCTGCGCCACAACGACGACCGAGACCACGTGCTGCGCCACGCCGTGGTGTTCGCGCTGGCGTCCGTCGCGCCGCGCGCGATGTTGCTCGATGCCAGGACCGACGCGAGCTTCGCGGTCCGCCTCGGGGTGTTGTTGGCGCTCGCGCGGCGCAAGGACGCCGGGGTCGCGCACTTCCTCGTGGCCCCCGAGGCTGCGCTGCGCCAGGAAGCAGCGCGCGCGATCTACGGGGAACCGATTCCCGAGGCGATGCCGGCGCTCGCGCGACTCTGCTACGACGATGTTCCCGACACGGAGGCGATCGACTGGCGCGCGATCAACGCCAACCGCATGCTCGGCGAGACCGAGAACGGCGAAGCGCTCGTGCACCTCGCCTGTCTCGCGGACCACCCCGCGAAGACGCGCATCGAGGCGATCGAAGTGCTCGCCGAGTGGCAGAAGCCGCACGGACAGGACCGCGTCGGCGGCAATTGGCGGCCGTGCCGGCATCCGCGCGGCGAGATCGTCGTCGCGTGCTTCGAGGGCGCGGTCGAACGCCTGTTGGCGGACCGCGTGGTCGCCGAAGCCACTGCGACCGCCGCCGGCAAGATGAACTTGCTCGGCTGCGCCGAGGCGCTCGCGAAGGTCGTGCTCGATGGCGGGCGCGAAGACGCGGCGCGCACCGCGGCGCTCGATGCGCTCGACGCGATGGCTGCTCCGCAGTTGCCGCAGACGGTCGCCGCGATCGATGCGACGGCCCCCGTGCGTCTGCGCAAGCGCGCGATCGAGCTGCTCTCGCGCACGGCCCCCGAGAAGGCCGTGCCGATCCTCGCGACCTTGCTCGAGAACGCGCCGGTCGCGGAGAAGCAGGCCGCGTTCGTGGCCCTGGCGGAGTGCAAGCACGAAGCTGCGACGCAACTGCTCGTGTCGTGGCTCGAGCGGCTGCAGCGCGACGAGGTGGAACCACCGCTGCAGCTCGACGTGCTGGAAGCCGCGGGCAAGCAGCTCGACGCCACGATCCAGTCGATGCTCCTGGCGCGGGCCAACAAGACGACAGGTCCGCTCGGCGACTACCTGGTCTGCCGCGAAGGCGGCGATCCGAAGGAGGGCAAGAAGGTGTTCTTCGACTTCGAGGCCACGCGCTGCACGCGTTGCCACACGCTGTCGGGCACGGGCGGCAACGCGGGTCCCGTGCTCGACGGCATCGGCAAGAAGCAGACGCGCGACTACCTGCTCGAAGCGCTGATCACGCCGAGCGCGCGCATCGCCGAGGGCTTCGGCTCGACCACGGTCGAGCTGCACGACGGCGGCGTGCAGGTCGGGTTCATCACGAAGGACCAGGACGGTGCCGTGACGATCGTCGGCGTCTCGGGCGAAGCCACCGAGATCCCGTGGAGCAAGGTCGCGAAGCGCACGCCGAACGGCGCGAGCGCGATGCCCGCCATGGGCGGCCCGTTGTCGCGGCGCCAGATCCGCGACCTGATCGCGTTCCTCGCGAAGCAGACGAAGTAGCGATCGCCGGCGTGCCGAATCCGCCGGCGCCGCGGTGATGCGGGTGCCGTCGGCGCGGCCTCGAGGGAACTGTCACTTCTTGCGACCGGCCTTGCGCAGCTTCCATTCGACCTTCGTCTCCTCGCCTTCGACGACGTCGACGACCTCGCTCGGCTCGCTCCAACCGCCGGCAGCGCGCAAGTAGATGCGGTTCTTGCCCGCGGGCGCGCGGATGCGGAACGTGCCGTCCGGCAGGACGGGTGTGGCCTCGCAGGCGCCGCCGTCGCCGCGCGCTGGCCCATACATCGCGACGTCGGTGAATGGGCCAGGGACAAACGGTTGACCCGTCGTCGCGTCGACCAGGCGCCCGACGATGAAGCCGCCGCGAACGAGCTGCACAGTCCGGTCCTCGAGGTGAGATCGAGGCTTAACTTCGAGGCCGAGCACGGCGATCACGGTGAGGTCCGGGGCTTCGGCCCACACCTTGTAGACGTCCGCGCGCAGTCCCTTGAGGCAGAACCGGCCGTGGTCGTCGGTCGTCGTTCGTCCGTAGCCCATGCCCTGGCCCGCAGTCTCCACGAGAGCGCGGGCGGCCGGCTTGCCATCGGGCAGCAGCACGACGCCGCTGACCTTGCCGCCGAGTTCCAGGCCCGCATCGATCGGCTTCGCGAGGTCAGGGACGTCGATCCACTCGCGGCCGAAGTCGTCGTGACCCGCGAGCAGTCTCAGCGGAGGCATCGCCGGCACGCCCTTGAGCGTGAAGCGCCCGTCGGCGTCGGTGACGGCGTGCCACGGCAGCAGGGGCTCGGTGATCGTCACTGCCGCGCCATTCTTCCCTTGCCCGAAGAACGCGGGCCTGACCCATGCATTGGCGATCGGTGCGCCGCCGTCCTGGTTGCGAAGCATGCCATGCAGATCGACGGTGTCCAAGAGCGTCACACGCAGCCGATCGATCGCGACGCCGTCGCCCCGAATCTCGAGCAAACCGACTCGGCGTTCGCAGCGCGCCACGACGACGACTAGGTTGCTGCCCCATTGCTGGCGCTGCAACCACGCGACGTCGCGGAACTCGAAGGTGCCGTCGGCTGCCGCAAAGCCCTCGGCGATGGGCTCCATCGAGTGCCCATCCATGTCGTTGTGCCAGACCGTGACGCGCACGCGGGCGCCGCTGGTGCCGTCGACCGTGCCTCGCAGGTCGCGGCGTATCGCCGGCAAGCCCTGCGTGGCCGCAGCCGCCGCGACGATGGCGAGCGCGAACGCAGCGCGGACGAAGGATCGCCAGGTGCCCCGCATGGCTACGTGCGCCGCGCCGCAGCCGCGCCCGTCTTCGCTGGTGCCGCTCTGCCCTTGGTTCTCGAACCGCATGGCCGGCTCATGCTACTGAACTTGTCGGTGGCCAGCAGGCTCTGCGCGCGGTAGCCATCACGGCCCGGCCCGCAGCGGTCGCCAGATCGCCATCAGGTCGACACCGACCTGTGGCAGGATGCGTAGCCGGATCGAACGGTGTCGCACTTCGCCGCGCGGGTAGCGATGGTTGCGCAACCAGAAGCGCGTCACCGTTCGGAGGCACCATCGACGATCCAGTACTCACGCACTCCGTGTTCGGCGTAGACGCGTTTCTTGCGGATCAGGTCGTTGCTGCGATTCGATGGCGAGAGGATCTCGATCACGAAGTCAGGAGCCCCGTGAGGGTATCCGTCCCGCAGGATGTGCAGGCGCTCGGTGACGATGCCGCAGAGATCCGGAGCCGGCGCGCACGATTCGTCGAGGACCAGGGTCAGCGGGTTGCTGAAGAAGAGCCCGAGGACTTCGAACTGTGGGCCGATCTGCTCCCCGAGTTGCGAACCGATGAAGCTGTGCCGGTGGTTCGCCGGCGGACTCACGACCAGTTCCCCGTCCAGAAGCTCTTCGATCCGCCCCGAGCATTCGGGGCGGGCCATGAACGCGGCCAGCGACATGCGCTTGCGGCGGAGCTTCGTGGTGACGGTGGTCATCGCAGAATCCGATCGCAACAGCATAGGGGGCCCCGACGGCTCGACAACCGGGCCGTCGAGAGCAGTGGAACGAGGGACGTGAAAAAGCGCGGCCATCCCGAAAAACGCGGCAGGCGAAGCAAGGCGCGGTTCGAGGCTCGAGAGAAGGCTGCCAGCATCGACGACTTCCTCGAATGGTCTCGAGGCGTGACCGGTGGCTCTTCGCGCAGTTCCTGTGGCTCGGCCCTGGTGCTCCGGCACCCTGCCCACCGATGGGCTTCTCGGCCACGAACGCGCTCGACATCACGATCCAGCCCTGACGCCCCGCGTGGACTCTCGACTTCTCGGCGGCCGACCACTTGCAGGTCGCGTCATGTCGATGGACAATCCCGACCCGGAATGGACATGAACCAGACCTCTCCATCCACATCGATCGGCCGCGTCGTCACCCTGACCGTTGTCGTCGGCGTCGTCGTGGGCGTGATCACGGGACTGACGCTCAAGCTGACCCCTGTCGCAGAGGACCGCGCGTTGTTCGCAGCCCTGACCGCCGCGATCACCACCACCATCACCACCGCGGTGGTGCGGAGCCGCCTGCGCGCGGAGAGCGAGCCGTCCGCGGGCTGAGCGCAACCCAGCCCGTCAGCGCCCGAAGGCCTTCTGCCGACTCCGCGCAGTTCGAGCGTCACGCGAGCAGTTCGCGCCGCACGACGCCGTGCACGTCCGTGAGCGGAACGCGCGCCCTTTGCGACTTGAAGGTCAGTTCTCGTGGTCGCGCCGAGTCCGCACGCATGGTTCACCCTGGCAGACTCACCGCCCCGCTCAGCGCTCGGCTCACGGACCTGCGCGCAGCGGCCGCCAGATGGCCATCAAGTCGACAGCTATCTGCGGCAGGATGCGCATCCGGATCGAACGGTGCCGCACCTCACCGCGCGCGTAACGACCGTTGCGTAGCCAGAACCGCGTCACCGTTTCGGCGGCACCGTCGACTATCCAGTACTCGCGCACTCCGTGTGCGGCGTAGAGCCGCTTCTTGCGGATCAGGTCGTTGCGGCGGTTCGATGGCGACAGGATCTCGATCACGAAGTCAGGAGCCCCGCGAGGATATCCGTCGCGGACGATGTGCAAGCGCTCGTTGACGATGCCGCAGAGATCCGGCGCTGGCGTGCACGATTCGTCGAGGACCACGGTCAGCGGGTTGCTGTAGAAGCGCCCGAGGCCTTCGAACTGTGGATCGATCTGCTTCGCGAGTTTCGAACTGATGAAGCTGTGCCGTTCGTTCGCCGTTGGACTCACGACCAGTTCCCCGTCCAGAAGCTCTTCGATCCGCCCCGAGCATTCGGGACGGGCCATGAACGCGGCGAGCGACATGCGCTTGCGGGGGAGCTTCGTGGTGACGGTGGTCATCGCAGAAACCGATCGCAGCAGCATAGGGGGCCTCGGCGACCCGACAACCGGGCCGCAGAAAGCAGTGGAACGAGCGAGGTGAGAAAGCGCGGCCATCCCGAAAAAACCCAGCACGCGCGGCCGTCCGCTCACCCCGGGTCCGCGGGCAGGGTTTCACCCTCTTGCAAGAATCGGCGCCGCACGACACCGTGCACGCCCGTGAGCCGGAACGCGCGGCCCTGCGACTTGAACGTCAGCTTCTAGTGGTCGACGCCGAGCAGATCCAGCATCGTCGCCGGCAGGTCGTGCACTTGGACCTCTGTGTCGGTGACCCGGTAACCCAGCTCGTCGGTCGCCCCCACCACGACCCCTCGTTTCACGCCGCCGCCCGCGAGCAGGATCGAGAAGCAGTGCTGGTGGTGATCCCGCCCAGGAACTTTCTGTCGTCGCGCGCTTCGTTCATCGGCGTGCGCCCGAACTCGCCGCGCCACACGACGAGCGTCTCGTCGAGCAGCCGGGGCCGCCGCGCCGTCAGCCAGCCCGCCGAGGTGGCTTCTTCTCGAGGGCCGCGATGGCGGCGCGCAGGAGAGCATTGACCCGCTTCGGGTCACGAAAGACTGCGGCGACATCCGCGTCGAGGACCACGACTACTGCATCGCGACGTACGCGGCGCGCGAATCGATTCGATCGCGACTTGCCGTAGTCGAAGCGATACTCACGAACCAGCCCCGGGTCCGGTCCGTCGTGCAGACTAGGACCCGCTGTTCTTCTCGTAGTCTTCGCGCTCATGACGTGTTGCCTTGCGCCCGCTGATGAGGCGAATCGCCCCCCGGCGGTGACAAAGGCTACCAGAAGTAGACGTCCTCGGGAGGAGTGGCCCACGATGGCCTCACGCAGTTCTCGATCCGAATGGCCCGGCTCACGCGAGCAATTCGCACCGCACCACGCCGTGCACGTCCGTGAGCCGGAACGCGCGCCCCTGCGACTTGAACGTCAGCCTCTCGTGGTCGACGCCGAGCAGATACAGCATCGTCGCCTGCAGGTCGTGCACGTGGATAGGCGTGTCGGTCACCCTGTAACCGAGCTCGTCGGTCGCGCCGATGACCACCCCCCGCTTCACCCCGCCGCCCGCGAGCAGCATCGAGAAGCAGTGCGGGTGGTGATCGCGGCCCAGGAACTTGCTGCCGTTGCGCGCTTCGTTCATCGGCGTGCGCCCGAACTCGCCGCCCCACACCACGAGCGTCTCGTCGAGCAGCCCGCGGCGGCGCAGGTCGATCAACAACGCGGACAGCGCCTGGTCGAGCTGCTTCGCCTTCGTCGGGAACTGCGTCATCAGGTCGTCGCCAGGACCCGTGCCGTGGATGTCCCATCCCGAGTCGAACAGATGCACGAAGCGGACGCCGCGTTCGACGAGCCGCCGCGCGAGCAGGCAGTTGTTCGCAAGCGAGGTCTGCCCCGGCGTCGTGCCGTAGAGCGCGTGCACGTCGGCCGGCTCGCTCGCGAGGTCGACCGCCTCAGGCACCGACATCTGCATGCGGAACGCGAGCTCACACTGCGCGATGCGCGTCGTCGTCTCGGGATCGCCCGAGACCTGCTCGTGTTCGCGGTTCAGGTCGTTCAACGCACGCAGGCTGCGTTCGCGCCGCGCGCGGTCGAACCCCGGCGGATCCTGCAGGTAGAGCACGGGATCGCCCTGCGAACGGAACTCGACACCCTGGTGCACCGAGGGCAGGAAGCCGGAGCTCCAGAGCGACTTGCCCGCGCTCGGCAGGTTGCCGCCGCTCAACATCACGACGAACGCCGGCAGGTCGCGGTTCTCGCTGCCGAGACCGTAGGAGACCCAGGCGCCCATCGACGGCCGCCCGGGCCGCGGCCCGCCCGAGAACAACAACAGCTCGGCCGGCGCGTGGTTGAACTGGTCGGTGACCATCGAACGCACGAGCGTGACGTCGCCGAGTTGTTGCGCGAGGTGCGGGAACAGCTCGCAGACCTCGATGCCGTTCGCCCCGCGGATCCAACCGTGCTGGTGGCCGAGCAGCAGCGGGTGACCCTTGATGAACGCGAAGCGCTCCTTCTGCAGGAACGAGTCGGGGCACTTCTGCCTGTGCAGCCGGTCGAGCTCCGGCTTGCGATCGAACATGTCGAGCGTCGGCGGCGCGCCCTCCATGTGCAGGTAGATCACGTTCTTCGCGCGCGGTGCGAACTGCGATCTCGGCGTCGGATCGTCGCCGAGCAGTCGCCGCAGCGCGATCGCGCCGAGCGAGAGCGCCGAACCGCCGAGGAACCGGCGGCGGCAGAGGCGCAGCAGCTCGTCGTGCGTCGGCATCATCGTTTGGTCACGAACTCGTCGAGCGAGAGCACGACGCCGGCGACGACGGCCCACGGCGCGAGCTCGATCTCAGGACTGCAGGAACCTGGTGGGAAGATCTTGGCGGCGGCCTCTGGGTCCGCGCGGAACCGCTGCTGCTCGTCGCGCAGCAGCGCGAGCAGCCGCGCCTGTTCGGCCGCCGTCGGTTCGCGCAGCAGGCACCGCCGCCACAAGCGCACGATGCGCTCGGGGTCCTCGAGCAGGATGCACTCGTCGCCGCAGACGAGCTCGCGTGCCAAGGCCTTCGCGGCTTCGTGATACTGCGGCTCGTTCCACAACACGAGCGCCTGCAGCGGCGTGTTCGTGCGGTGCCGCCGCAGCACACACGACTCGCGGCTCTGCGCGTCGAACACCATCATCGCCGGGTGCGGACTCGTGCGCCGCCAGAACGTGTAGAGCGAACGGCGGAACGAGTCGTCCCCGTCCGCCGCGACCCACTTCTCGCCGCTGTAGAGCTGCAGCCACACGCCGTCGGGCTGCGGCGGCATCACGCTCGGTCCCCCGACCTGTCGGCGCAGCAGGCCCGACACGTCAAGGGCCTGGTCGCGCAGCATCTCGGCCGACAAGCGCACCGCGGGGCCGCGCGCGAGCCAGCGGTTGTCGGGGTCGTGCTGCGTGAGCAACGGAGTCTGCGCCGAGCTCTGCGCGTAGGTCGCCGACAACACGATCGTGCGCAGCAGGTGGCGCAGCGACCAGCCGCCGTCCACGAGCTCCGCAGCGAGCCAGTCGAGCAGCTCGGGGTGGGACGGCGCGTCGCCCTGGCTGCCGAAGTCCTCGAGCGTGCCGACGAGCCCGTGCCCGAACAGCTCGCTCCAGATGCGGTTGCACTGCACACGCGCCGTCAGCGGATTGTCGCGCGAGACGAGCCAGCGCGCGAAGCCGAGCCGGTTCTGCGGCGCGTCCGGCCCGAGGCCGGGCCAGACCTTCGGCGTCGTTGGTGACACCTCGTCCCCCTGCGTGAGGAAGCTGCCGCGCAGATGGATGCGCGTCGTGCGGCGTTTGCCGGCGGGCAGCTCGCGCATGACCGGCACTGCGGGGCCGCGGTGTTCGTCGAGCTGGGCTTCGGCCGCCGCGATGCGCTCGCGCACCGAAGCGAACTGCGGCGCGCGCCGCAGATACGCAGCGTGCACGATCCCCCGGCCCTTCTCGTCGCAGGCTTCCGCCGCGAGCACCGTTTCGACCTCCGCACCGAGCTCGCTCGCGCGCAGGTCGAAGTAGAAGCCGCTCGGGCCGCGGCCGTTCGCAACCTTCAGCAACAGCGTGTTCGGGCCGGGCTGCAGCGGCACAGCGAGGATCTGCTGGTCGGGTGCGGCGCCGTGCGCGACCTCCTTGTCCAGGACCTCGGCCCCGTTCCACCAGACCTTGATCGCATCGTCGCTGCCGAGCGACAGCACCGCGGTCGCGGCACACTGCGCCTCGATCGTGCGATACAGGTAGAAGGCGCTGTTGTCGCCGGACCACTTGTGCACTTTGCCGTCTTCGAACTGCTCCGCGCGCCACTGCAGGCCCTCCTGCTGTGCCTCGAGCTGCACGCCGTCGCGTTCCGGCGCGAACACCGTCACGTGTGCTGCGTGGAAGTCCGCGGCTGGTACGGGTCCGAGCATGTGCCAGGTCAAAGCACGCGGCGCGGCCTCGTGAAAGCTCGCGATGGCGCTGCGCGCTGCCCCGGCCCACTCTTGCACCGTCTCGTCGTCAGCGCGCATCGAGGCGCGCAGCTCCGACAGCTCGAGCTCGAGCACCTTCGTCGCCGCGCGGTCGCGCTCGGTCGGCGCGCGCATCACGGGCGCATCGTCGTCGCGGTCGCTGTCCTCGGTCTGGTCGAAGAACGCGAACAGCTCGTAGAACTCGCGCTGCGAGAAGGGATCGTATTTGTGGTCGTGGCACTGCGCGCAACCGAGTGTGCTGGCCATCCAGACCGACATCGTCGTGTCGACGCGGTCGATCACGGCCGCGGTGCGGAACTCCTCGTCGTCGGTGCCGCCCTCGGTGTTCGTCATCGTCTGGCGATGGAGCGCCGTCGCGAGTCGCTGGTCGTCGGTCGGGTTCGGCAGCAGGTCGCCCGCGAGCTGCTCGATCGTGAACTGGTCGAACGGCATGTCCCGCGAGAACGCGTCGATCACCCAGTCGCGGTAGCGCCACATGCTGCGCCGCAGCTCGTCCTTCTCGTAGCCCTGGCTGTCGGCGTAACGCGCGAGGTCGAGCCACCACTGCGCCCAGCGTTCGGCTGCGCTAGGCCTCGCGAGCAGCCGATCGACGACGCGCGCCTCGGCACCGGGCGACGTGTCGGCCGTGAAGGCGTCAGCGTCGGCAGGAGTCGGCGGCAGGCCGGTCAGATCGAACGAGACACGCCGCAACCACGTCGCGCGATCCGCGGGCGGCGACGGGCGCAGGCCCTGGGCCTGCATCGCTGCGAGCACCAGCTGGTCGAGCGGCGAACGGCACCAGGTCGCGTCGGCGACCGCGGGCGTGGCCGGCCGGACCACGGGCCGGTAGGACCAGTGGTCCCCAGGAGCGCGCGCGTGCTGTGCCGCCGCGAGCGAGGCGAGCGCACAAAACGGCAGCAGGTAGCAGACGCGCAATGGAGCCTCGGGGGAGTGCAGCGATTGTCACGCACACGCAGAACGACACAACCCCTTCGTCACGGGACTTGCCTCGACGATGCAGTTGCTGGCCAGGCCCGAGTGTTTGCGTCCGCCCGGTATGCTGCCGCTCATGAACCAGCTCGTGGAGCGGCGTCGTTCGGTGATCGCGTTGTTGCTCGCCCTTGGATGCGCAGCGATGCCGCCGGCTGCGGCGCAGGAGCCGCCGCGGGATTTCATCGGTGCGGCCGCCAGACCAAGGCCCCGTTTCGACGTGAGCCAGACGCTGACGGGGCTGGCCCGACGTGTCCGCGAAACGGCCGTCGCCGATCAGACGGTCGCCAGTGCCGCGTGGCTCGTGCTCGCGTTCCATGAGAACGGTTCGACAATGAAGGTCGGGACCCACCGGGAGTCGGTCCGAATGATGGTCAGGACTCTGCTGGAGCTGCAGGGCCCTGGCGGTCAGTTCGCACGGAATGGCGTGGCTGGCAGCCGGTCCGACCAGATGGTCGGAGCCCTTGCCCTTCTCGTCGCATTCGAGCGATCCCAACACCGGCCACTCAGGGCGCCCGCAATGAAAGCATGCGAAGCTGTCCTTGCGATGAAGGCGCCCGACGCGAAGACCCCGACCAACGAGGAGGTCGCCTTGGTCACACTGCTGCTGCCCACGTTGTCCAACCTGGCGCCAGGTGAGCCGGAGGCCGCCGTGGCTGCCGATCGACTGAAGGCCATGGCTGGTGAGTTGCTGGCATCGCGCAAGTTCGGCGAGACGCGGCGCGGCGACGCGGCGCTGCACTTCGGCCAGCTCATGCTCGGTGAACCTCACCCACCGGAATTGACCGTGGCACGAACCTGGCCCGCGAACCTGACCGCCGATCCGCTGCACATGCTGTTCGCGATGCTCGCCGTGAGCACGGACGAGAAGAGCCTGGCCCGGCAGTCGAACCTGATCGACGGCTTGTTGGCCGCGCGCGCATCCGCGGGCAGCAACGCGGGCATGTGGCCCGCGGCCGCGGGTCTCGACGAGACGACGACGACTGCGATGCTCACGATGGGCACTGGGGTTGCGAACGGATCCCCGCTGCTGCTGCGACCGAAGTAGCGAGCAACCCGCTGCACCGCGTAGCGGATTGAGCCCGGCTCCGCGCATCGCCACCGAGTCTTACCGTTCGGCCCGAAAGGCAAGAGCAGCGTTCCGCCGACCAGGCAACCGTGCCCTGCGAGGCAGGTGCTTCGGCTACCCTGGTCGCACCGCCGCCGGTTTTTCTGCAACGCAACGCCGGCCGCGGTGACCTTGCCATCACCATGACCGGTGTCCCTTCGCAACTGGACGTGCAGGAGCTGCTGACCGCGCAGGATTTCGTGCGCCGCCTGGCCAGGAGTCTCGTGTTCGACCAGCAGCGCGTCGACGACGTCGTGCAGGAAGCCTGGCTCGCGGCCGTGCAGCGACCCCCGCTGCAGCGCGGTGCGGTGGTGAGCTGGTTCCGTTCGACGCTGCACCACCTGGCCCGGAACCGCGCGCGCGATGAGGCGCGGCGGCGCCGGCGCGAGACCGCCGCAGCGCGGCCCGAGGCGCTGCCGTCGGCCGCCGACGTGCTCGCGCGCGAAGAGCAGCGGCGCGAAGTCGTCGCGGCGGTGTTGGCGCTGCCGGAACCGTACCGCGGCATCGTTCTCGCTCGCTTCTTCGACGAACTCGAGCCGCGAGAGATCGCGCGGTTGCGCGGCATGCCCGCAGCGACCGTGCGGTCGCAGCTGCACCGCGCGCTCGAGATGCTGCGCCAGCAGCTCGACGAACGGCACGGCAGCCGGCAGGCATGGGGCCTGTGGCTGCTGCCGCTCGCGAAGCCAGGGCACGCCGGAGGCATGGGGTTGGTCACTGCTGCAGGAGCGTTGCTGATGGCGAAGATACTGATCGGTGCCGGGGCCATGAGCCTTCTCGTGTTCGGCTTCCTCTCGTTCGGAACCGGACCGGCCACACCGCCGCCGGCCGGTGAGAAGCAGGGGATCGCGGCCGCAGCCGCGGCGACGTCCGACGTACGGGCACCGAGTCCGGCGGCGAGCGAACGCGTCGAGATCGCGACCAAGGCTTCGGCCCCGACGGTGGCCGCGACCGGCGCCGGCGGTCTGCGCGGCCGCGTCGTGCACAAGGATGGCCAGCCGGCCGCGAACTGCCTCGTGCGCGTGCTCGGCATCGACGGCGTTGCGCTGTTCGCCGACGCGCCGGCGACCGGCGACCAACGCACGCTGCCCCTGCCGCGCGGCGAAGCGCGCACCGGCGACGACGGCGTGTTCACCATCGCGGGCCTGTCGCCGCGCACGCGCTACGTCGTCAACGCCGACGCCGACGGCCCCGACCGCACGCTGCGCCTCTGCAGCGTCACGCCATTCCCCGAAAAGACCGCCGACCTCGGCGACTTCGTGCTCGAGCCCAAGGCCGGCATCGCGGGCCGCGCCGTCGACGACGCCGGGGCCGCGGTCGCCGGAGCCGAGGTGCTCGCGATGGACCTGCCCGCGGCGCTCGCCGCGGTGTTGCCGTTCGACCGCTTCGTGCCCGCGCACGGCGGCATGCTGTGGGTGCCCTTCCCCGATGCCGCGGGCGCGAGCGATGCGCCTGGTTACCGCGACCTGTTGCGCGGTTTCCTCGGCCGCGAGCTGTTCGAACACTCCGACCTCGACCGCAGGCCGGAGCTCGGCACGATCGTCGTCGACCGCCTGCCGTGGCTCGAGACGATCTGGCGCGAGGTTCCGATCGCGCGTGCGACCACGGCGGCTGACGGCAGCTTCACCGTGCGCGGCGTCGAGCCGGGTGGCAACATGCTGATCGTGCGCAAGCCGGGTCTCGCGATCGGCAGCAAGGCGCGCGTCGTGGCGTCACAGGGAGAATGTCGCGACGTCGGCGATGTGACGCTGGCGGCCGGCGAGGAGCTGCGCGGCAAAGTACGCGACGCCGGCGGAAACCCGGTGGCCGGCGCCGAGGTGCGCGTCGGCAGCATCGGCGCGCTCGGCTGCCGCGGCATCGCGTTCTGCGAGGCGCCCGTGACGACCGGCGCGGACGGTGGCTTCCGCGTGTCGGGACTCGGCCGCGGCCGCGTCGTGGTCGCAGCGCGCGCGAACACGCGCGAAACCTGGCAGGTGGTCGGACCGGTAACGACCGACGACGACGTCGAGCTGCGGCTGCCGCAGCGAAGTAGCCTGCAGCTGAAGCTGAGCCGCGACGACGGGGCGCCCGTGACCGGCGTCGCGCTCGAGGTGTATTGCGGTCCTGACCTGCGCGAACTGCGTCGCGCCGGTCTGCAGACGCGCGTGCCGACGCCCGCGCCGCAGCAAGTCTCTGACGGCGTGTGGTCGTTCGGCGAAGTGCCGCTCGGCTGCTACACGCTGCACGTGCAGGCCGACGGTGTGATGCCGGTCGAGACCATGGTCGTGCTGCCGCAGCAGGAGCCGCTCGCGGTCACGCTGCCGGCGGCAACAGGCGTTCGCGTGCGCGTGCGCGATGCCGGCGGTCGGGCGATCACCGGCGCGAAGATCTACGTCGACCGCGACGACGCCGCCGCGCGGACCGTGCTGCCGAGCTCCTACGGCCTGCCGCGTTGGAGGTTGCTGCCGCTGCTGGCCGGCGTCACCGATGGCGAAGGCGAACTGCAGGTCGGTGTTCCGAGCAAGGGCGGCTCGCTGATGGCGACGCACCCTCTGCACGCGCCCGGTACGGCTCGCGTCGAACCAGGTGCCACGACCGCCGACCTCTTGCTCGCGGCGCCGGGCACGATCTCGGGCCGTCTGTTCGACCGCGGCGTGCCCGCCGATCCGCGCCGCTACTGCGTGGTCGCCGAGGCCGACACGACCACGAACGTGCCGCTGCCTGGTCTGCGCGCGGGCCTGCTGCCCGACGGCAGCTTCACGTTCCCGAACGTCGCCCCGACGCACTACGAGCTCTACGCGGTCAAGGTGCAGCCCGAGGCGCTGTCGCTGCATCGGCTCGTGGCCGACATCGAGAATCTCGTGATGCCGCGCTTCTTCGGCGAGGAACCCGTCGGTCATCAACTGACGGTCGAGGCCGGCGCGAATGCGACGTTCGAGTTCGACGTCGATCCGAACCAGGCGAAGCCCGGCGAAGTGCCCTCTAGGCTCGAGGGCCGCGCCCGGATCGACGGTGTGCCACTGGCCGGCGCCGAGCTGCAGCGGTGTCTCGATCTGTATCGTCACACCACGGTGGCGACGGTCGCTGCCGACGGCACGTTCACGGTCGACACTCTGAAACCCGGAACGCAGTCGCTGCGGCTGCTCGGCAAGGACGATCACCTCATGCTGTGGGAAGGCGAGATCACGCTGCAGAGCGGCGAGTCTCGTTTCCTCGACCTCACGATGACGACCGGCAGCTTGAGCGGCACGACGTCGTTCGCGACGGGACTGCCGTTCACGGGCTACGAAGCAACTGCCACCGGCAGCTGCAACGGCGGCACCGTGAGGCGCCGGGTCCAGATCGACGCCGCGGGGCGCTTCGCGTTCGCGTCGCTGCCGGCCGGCGACTACGAAGTCGCGGCCAGCGGTCCTGACGGCGAGAGCAAGCCCGTGCGAACTTCGATCGTCGCCGGAGCGGCGGCGGCGCCCGTTCACCTGGATCTGCTCGAGGTCACCGTGCTGAGCGGCCGCATCACCGGCGACTTCAGCGGGCGCAACGCGATCGTGCTGCTGCGCTGCGACGTCTGGACCTACTGCAACTCGCTCGGCGACGACGGCAGCTTCCACTTCCGCGACGTGGATCCGAGGGTCTGCACGCTCGAGCTCATGCTCGGCAGCAAGACCATCAAGCTCGACCCGGGTACCTTCGACATGAGCCTCGGCAGCCAGCGCAACGTGCAGGTGCGCGTCGCTGCCTCGAAGCCCGACAAGTAGCGCGGCGCCGGGGCAAACTCGGCAGCGACCAGTTCCGTCCACCATGAAGGTTCGATGCCACGGGCCGAATTTTCATGGCAGCCCTGCGACAACTCGTCGGTCGGGGCCGAAGCCTCGTCAGAAACCGATGAAGCCCGCGCCGCCGTTGCTGACCGTGAAGCCGAAGGGGTTGGCAGCCGGATCGAGCGAGAAGGCCTGATTGAAGAACGAGATGCCGAAGAAGTCGGGCGAGCTCGGCAGCGTCCAGCTCCAGCTCGCCGACGTGCCCGTACCGACCGCGAGATTCAGGATCAGCGGATCCGCGAGCAGCTGGCACCCGGGCATGCCGATCACGTCGAGCGGGAACGGCAGCGGCAGACTCGTCGAGGTCATCGTGTTCGACAGACCCAGCGTGACCAACGCGATCGCGAACGGCAGATGCAGCACGTCGGCCGTAAACGTCGTGCCGAGCGCCGGACGTGAGCCCGCTGCCGCCTGCAGCACCGGCACGCCGAGCGTACCGGCACAGCCCGTTCCATACTGCGTGTAGGTCGCGGTCGGCGAAGCGTCCTGCCAGGCCGTCGTGTAGATGTTCCACATGTTGCCGAGCGGCACGCTGTGCAGCACGGCGCCCGACGACGCGTCGAAGATCACGAGCGTGCCGGGAGGCGATACGCTGGCCGGCGTCGAGGTCACCGCAACGCGTCCATCCTCGGGCGACAGCGAGATGCCGTTGCAGTTCGGCACGCTCAGCCCCGTGTACACGGTGCCGACCGTGTTGGCGGGGACCGCGTAGTCGAAGTTGATGCGCATGACTCCCCCACTGCCGCCCTGGCCCGCGACGACCGCGAACGAGCGATCCAGCGACAGCGCCATGCCGTTCGGCACCGGCAGCGTGATCAGGAAGTCCTGCTGTCCCGGCGCCGCGTCGAAGTCGAGCCACTGTGACGCGCCGACGTTCCACACCGCGAGGTAGGCCGCGGGCGGGATGCCGGTGTAGAGCACGTAGGCATACGCGTCGTCGAGCGACACGGCGCAGGCCGCGACGAACGAGAACCCGAGCGCGATCGCATTCGGCACCGTCG
>DASRJH010000049.1:0-3176 GCA_035649575.1 Planctomycetota bacterium | reverse complement strand
CCAGCGGTGAACCCTAATTTCGGAAACGCCAGCTGCGTGGTCGACAACAGCACCCGACGCTTCCAGTTCGCCGTCAGGTACTCGTTTTGATCTACGCCGCCGACTCCGCCACCGACTCCTCCGGCCAGAACACGCGCGGCGCCTCAGGGTTGTCGGGGACGATCGTTCTCGACACGCATTCGTCCAGGAGGCGCTCAGTAGCGCGCACGCGCGGCTCGGCGTGAAAGGCCCGCTGCGTCGGATGACCGAAGAGCGTCTCCGCCGCCGCGACGAGGCTCATCCCCTGGTGATGGGCCATCCACGACCACACGACCTCGGGCGTGCCGTGTGAAAAGTCGATCGCCTCGTGGAATCCATAGACCCCCACGCACCCGAGCCGTCGCAGCGCGCGCAAGTTGTCCAGCGCCGCCGCGCAGTCTACGAGTAGCGCGAGGAACGCGGAGTAGGGTGACACCACGATCGTGCGACCGTCGAGCGGCTTGAGCGCGAGCTCCGGCAGCCCGCACGGCGCATACCCGTATTCCTTCGTGCCGGGCACGACGAAGGCCGATTCGGAGAAACCCCACCACGGCATGCCATGGCTGCGCGCAAATTTCTGCTGCACGGCCACCGCGGCGCGCATGCTGTCGTGCATGATCGTGTGCGGCCGGTGCCGGAACCAGAGCGCCGGCATGAGGTACTCGAACAGCGTTCCGGTCCACGACAGCAGCACGCGTTCGGCGCGCGCAGCCACGAGCGTTCGCCCGAGGTGGAACCAGCTCTCCTGGGGGATGTCGCCCTTGGCCACGGCGAGGAATGCGGCGATCCGCGCTTCCGAGGCGAGCAGGTCGTAGGTCGATCGCTCGGGTCGGTTCTGCGTCAGGTCGTACCCGATGGCCAGCACCTTGCGACGCGGATCGTACAGAAACGCAAAATCCATGTCGGTGACCAGCGCATCGGCCTCTCGAGCGACCTCGTGGAGAGCTGTCTCGAGCCACGGCGACATCCCGGTGTCGCTCCACGCACGAGCGTGACGCAGGCGTGCCAGCAGCTCGTCAGCCCAGCGCCTCACGTCGCCTTCGGCCGACGCGGCGAAGTGCAGTACCAGTGTCTCGAGCTCGGGCAGCGACTGGCGCCAGTGCCCTCGTGTCTTCAGCACGCGTTCCGAGACTGCGCGCGCCGCCGGCTGCCCCTCGGCGCCGAGCAGTGCGGCCACGTCCGCGATGCCGGACCACAGCGTGTCGTCGCCCGGCGCCTCGCGCGCAAACCCCAGCGCCGACTGCTTCAGCGCCCAGAGCGCGGCCGCCAGGTTGCCGCTGTCCACCGTGGACACGAAATGCGGCTCGAGGACCTGCAACGTTGTGGTGTCGTACCAGTTCAGCAGATGCCCTTGGAATTTCTGAAGCTGACGGATGGTGGTGAGCGTGCGGCGCGTCAGTGCTGCGAACTCCGGCACCGTGAGATAACCGAGATGGACCGCCGCGATTCGGGCGTTCAGTAGCATCGCGAGGTTCGTCGGCGAGGTTCGGTCCACGCGCTGGCCGTCGGCGCACACCGAGTCAGGAATCAGCCAGTGGTTCCGCTGCGCACTGAATGTGGCGAAGAACATCCAGGTGCGCAGCGCCTGCTCGCGCAGGAACGACACGTCATCCGCGCAGAGACTTCCAATTCCGCGCGAGGGCGGCCGGTTCAGCCACCGGACCAACCCTCGCGCCGACATCCACGCGAGGAGGAACGGCGCCGCGGCTATGAGCGCCTCGGGACGCCGCGTCGCGACGAGCACGCCAATCCCTGTGGCCAACAGCGGTGACCATTTCAGGTACAGGTCCGTTGCGCCCTTCGAACTGAGCGACGCCTCGGCGGCGGTTTCCCACTCGAGCAGACGTCGGCCGGTGACGAACATGCGCGCGAGCGACCGCAACACAGCGTCCAGGGCCAGCAGCGCATCGTGCAGCAGAGACGCGAGGTGAAGGGCCACGACGACGTGCGAGCGCAGAAACGCCGTTAACGTGGCGACGGTCCACGGTTTGATGGCCGCAGTGCCCCACGGTGCGCCGGCGAGCGCGAAGAGCAGTCGCCAGTAGATGGGCGCGAGGAGCAGGACAACCGCCGTGAGCGTCCACAATCCTGGCGCGGGGAGCACGAACCACGATACAAGCAACAGGACGAGCATCGCCGGTTCCACGAGCGTGCGCCGCAGGTTGTCCAGGATCTTCCACCGCGAGATGGTGCTCAGCGGGTTGTCCACAAGCTGGTGGCGGAAGTCGGGAACACGGTTGAGCAGCCAGCGCAGAATCTGCCAGTCGCCGCGCATCCACCGGTGCCGGCGGCGGCAATGCGCGCTGAACTGCGATGGGTAGTCGTCCAGCAATTCGATATCCGACACGAGGCCCGCGCGCGCGTGCACCCCCTCGATCAGATCGTGGCTGAGCAGCGTACTGGGAGGGAAACGCCCCTCGAGCGCGGCGCGGAAGACGTCGACCTCGTAGATGCCCTTGCCAGTAAAAATGCCTTCGCCGAAGAGCTCCTGATATACGTCGGAGACCGCGCGTGTGTAGATATCGAACCCGGTCTCGCCCGAATAGAGGCTGGCGAGCCAACTCCGCGTGGCCGACTGCGTGGTCACGCCGACGCGCGGCTGAAGAATTCCGTAGCCGTCGACGACCGTTCGCGTGGCGGGATCGAGCACTGCGCGATTGAGTGGGTGCGCCATCGTGCCAATCAGCCGGCGTGCCGCATCGCGCGGTAGATCGGTATCCGAATCCACGACAATCACGTACTGCACGCTTCGGAGCGCGTCGATGTTGCCGACCTTCACGGGAAACCGGTCGCGCACACCGCGCAGGAGCTGGTTCAAGTCCTGCAGCTTGCCGCGCTTGCGCTCCCATCCGATCCAACGGTCCTCTGACGGGCTGTAAAACCGGAACCGGTGGAGCAGATAGAACGGCGTGTGCCGGGCCGTGCCGTATCGCTGATTCAACTCGCCCACGAGCCGCTCGCAGAGCCGCAGTACATCGTCATGCTCCTGCGGCCGCTCGCGGGAGTCGCGCGAGTTGGTGACCAGCGCGAACATGATGTTTGGGTCGCGGTTCGCCAGATACCGGATCTCCATGTCCATCACGAGATCGCGCACGTGCGGCTCGGTGAGCAGCAGCGCAGGCACGGCGACGAGCGTGGCGCAGTCGTCGGGAACTCCT
>DASRJH010000048.1:0-8527 GCA_035649575.1 Planctomycetota bacterium | reverse complement strand
TGACCTGGCTCGCGGGCAGGAAGACCGGAACGCCGATGTCGACGAGCAGGCCGCCCTTGATCTTGCGCAGCACCAGGCCCTTGACGCTGTCACCCTCCTTGTGCGTCTGGATGATGTTCTCCCAGCCGCGGATGCGATCTGCCTTGCGCTTGCTCAGCAGGATGTAGCCTTCGCTGTCGTTGATCTGCTCGACGAGGCATTCGATCTCGAGACCCGGGACCACGGCGAGAGGATCGGGGAACTCGTCGATCGAGATCTGGCCCTCGGCCTTGTAGTTGACGTCGACCACCACGATGCCCTCGGGGAGCACCTTGACGACCTTGCCGTGGACGATCTTGTGGGGCGCCAGCTCGGCAACGGTCTTGCCGATGGCGGTGTCCAGTTCGGCCAGCGTCGTACTGCCGAGCGCCTCCGACGTGAGCCGCGTGAGCTCGTCGGGGGACATCGAGAATTTCTTGATCAGATTCTTGCCGTGCATCAAACGAGAAAAGGTTGAAGGGTGAAAAGGAGGGAAGGGAACACAGTGCAGGGAAAGAGCGCCACGCTATCACGATTCACACGCGAAGGTGTGACATGCGAAGACGCGGCAAAGAGGAGCCCGTGGATCGTACCATCCGATCGGTGGTCGCCGGCAACCGAGGTCATGCCCCGCTCCCGGCAGAGGAGCCCGCCGAAGTACCAGCCGAGGGGGTCGGATCATCGGCCACGGCAGGTCGCAGCAATGACTGGCCCGGCGAAGAATCTACCAGCGGCGCGTTGGCGAGCTCAGCAACGCGGGCCCGCAGGGCCTCCGCGCCACCCGGAGCCAGCACGCGCGAGGCGGGCCACACCTCGCCGTAGCGCACGATGACCTTGCGCGGGCGCGGCAGCCAGGCCCCGCGCGGGAAGGCGCGGAAGGCACCTTCGATCCCGACCGGCACGACCGCGGCCCCGCTGCGCCGCACGAGGAACTCGACCCCCGTGCGGAACGGACCGACCGCGCCATCGCGGCTGCGCGTGCCCTCGGGGAAGATGCCGACCGCTTCGCCGGCGTGCAGGCAGTCCGACATGAGGCGCATGGCGTCCTTCGAAGGGGCGTTCCGGTCGATCAGCGTGACACCGATCTGCCGCAGCCACCAGCGCAGCGGTCCGAACTTCCCGAGTCCTTCCTGGGCCAGGAAACCGACCCACCGGCCGGCGGTGACGCCGACGAGCGGCGGGTCGAGGTAGCTCGCGTGGTTGGTCACGAACACGACGGGACCCGATCGCGGCACGTGCGAGAGGCCTTCGATGCGCAAGCGGAACCACACCTTGCTGAACCAGTAGACGGTGGTCTTCGAGAGCCACCACCAGACCCAGTTGCGCGCCACGCGCCGCAGACCCTGCGGACGCCGACTCGGTGGCACCCCCTCGCTCATCGGGCCTCCCGCGGCAGTGCCGAGACGCCGGTCCGCACGAACGCCAGCAGACGCTCCACGACGGCTTCGGTCGTGAGACCGGTCGTGTCGACGTAGAGCGCGTCGGGCGCCCGGCGCAGCGGTGCGTCGGAACGCGTGCTGTCGAGGCGATCGCGCACGTTGATCTCCTCGAGCACGAGGGTTTCGTCGACCTGCCGGCCTTGGCTCGCGAAGTCGCGGCTGCGGCGGCGCGCGCGTTCACCCGGTGCGGCGTCGAGGTAGACCTTCCACCGCGCCTCCGGAAACACGACGGAGCCCATGTCGCGGCCTTCGGCCACGATCCGGCCACCGGCCGCCACGGCTCGCTGCAGATCGCGCATGGCCCCGCGCACGAAAGGCAACGCCGACACGGCCGACACCTGCGATTCGACCTCGCGCGTGCGCAGGTGCGCCGTGACGTCGCGCCCGTTCAGCAGGTAGCGTCCGGGGCGCACTTCGAGCCGTGCTTCGGCCAGCGCCGCGCGCATGCGCGCATGACCCTGGTCCGGTTCGCCCGCACACTCCACGGGTGCACAACCCGACTGCAGCAGGTGCCACGTGATCGCCCGATACATCGCCCCGGTGTCGAGATACTGGTAGTCGAGCTTGTGCGCCAACAACCGCGCCACCGTGCTCTTGCCGGCGCCGGACGGCCCGTCGATCGCGACCACTTCGCTGGAGCCGCCGGGCTGGCCGGCGGCACCGGGGGTCGAAGCGGCTTCACTGGGAGGACGTGTCACGGACTGGACAGAGATGGGGAATGAAACGATCCTGATTGGGAAAGATCGCCGCCGGACTTGCCCGGGGCCGACGATCGGGTGTCGGACTGGCCCGACGAAAGGGGCGCCAAGTCTACCGATCCGGGAAGGGCCCTGGCAATGTTTCTGAGCCGGGTCCGGGTCGCCGGCGGCGCGCCGCTGCGGTTCTGCGCGGGCCAGGCTCACGATGCGAACGGGCAGGGCGGCGGCACCGGCAGCGATTCGAGCTCCCCCGAGTCGTGGCAGCGGACGGGCCCGATGCCACTCCGGCTCGCGAACAGGCCGACGCCCGAGGCATCGAACGCCGGCAGGACCCAGTAGTCGCGGCCCGCGTGGGAGCCGTGGCAGTGCTGGTGGATGTGGCCGAACACGAGCCGGCTCGCCCCCGTTGCGAACGCGGCCTCGATCGCCGCGGCCGTCGGCAGGAACCGCTGCTGGTTGCCGGTGGCGATCACCTTGCGGCTCTTGCGCCTCGCGCGTTCGGCAACGTGGAGCGCGATGCCGACCGGCAAGGCCCGCGCGAGCCAACGCGTCGCAGGGTGACGCAGCCATCGTTTGGCGCGCTGGTAGGGCAGGTCGTTCTGGCACAGCTCGTCGCCGTGCAGCAGCAGCGTGTCGACGCCCCCGATCCGGCCGCGTTGACCACCCGCGACGATCCGCGCGCGGCTCGCGGCGACGAACTCGGGTCCGAGCAGGAAATCGCGGTTCCCGTGCAGGCAGTCGATGGTCACTCCACCCGCGGCCGCGGCCGCGAACATCTTCGCGACCTCACCCCAGACCCCCCTCCTCACCTGGCCCGGCGTCACGTAGGAGTCGAACAGATCGCCGAGCACGTGCACGCGCGCCTTCAGCCGCAACGCCGCCGCGAGCACGGAGCGCAACCACGCGAGCACCTTGCCACCGTCCGCGGGCACGTGCAGGTCCGAGATCAGCAGCGCACTCGCCTCGTCTTCGCCCGTCGGAAAGACGCGGGTGCCGAGCACCCGGTCCAGGAGCACGCCGTTCAACGGAGGACCTCGAGGAACAGCGCACCGAACGGGTCGAGCCGCACGTCGAAGCGGGCGGCCGTGCCGAGGTCGTCTCCGCCGAGGTGCCGCAGCGTGCGCACGACGGGGAAGTCGACCTGCATCGCGCGCGGTCCTTTGGCAGCGAGACTCTGCAGCAGCTTCGGGGAGTCGAGCGCGTGCAGGCGCAACGCGAGCACGGACCGCCCGTCGACAAGGCGCAGCGATACGCGCTCGATGCACGTCGGCAGCCCTTCGCCGCGGACCTCACACGGCGGTTCGACACCGGCTTGCTGCAGCGCCGAGCGCACGCGGCGGCGCAGCTCGACCGCAGGTCCGACCTGCTGCTCGTCGAGCCGCCATGAGTCGTACATCGCGACCGGCGCGTTGAGATAGACGCCGCGGCCGCGATTCGTCATCTCGAGGAACGTGTCGCCGGCGCTGCGCCGTTCGGCCAGCTTGCCCTGAAGACCACGTTCGGCCAGCGGCAGACCCTGCTCGCGAGCCGTCGAACGTCCTTGCCGCACGAGCAGGTCGTCCCACGCGAGGCTGCGCGCCGTGATGCCGAACACTTCGTCGAGCGCACCTGCGGAGCGCCGCTGCAGCGCCCCGTCGTAGAGCCCCACGCTGTGGTCGGCGAGCACGGTGCCACCGTGCGCCACGTAGGCAGAGATCGCCTGCGCGGTGCGGTCGTGCAGCGCGATGCACGCGGGCAGCACGAGGCAACGCGGACGCTGCTGCAACAGCCGTTCGGGCAGCTGGCCTTCGGCGACGAAGTGTGGCTGCAGGCCGAGATCCTGCAGCAGCCGCGTCCAACCGAGGCGTGCTTTCTGGCTCGTGCTGTGCTCGCTCTCGTAGGACGCGAGACGCCGCACCCACGTGAGACCGTCGGCCGCGGAGTCGAGCATCCACCAGACGCGCACCGAAGCCTGGGACTCGAGCACCCAGACGGGACCTGGTTCGACCGTGGCTCCGGCACAGGCATCGAGCACGGGCTGCCATCGGCTCAGCGCCTGCGTGACTGCCGCGCCGAACGGCGTCGGCTTGCCGTCCGGCGACGCGACGGCGCCGTCGTTCCAGACCACGACGCCCGCGAGTCCCGACGTCGCCATCGCGGCGAGCTGGGCGCCCACCATGGACCCGAGCGGCACCTCGCTCGCTTTCGAATTCGCGGCCGGCGCGACCAACGTCGCGTAGCGGTGGGCCGACGGCCGCAGCAGACTGCGCGCGAGCTCGACCGAAGCACCGACTGCGTAGGGTTCCGCGAGCGTCAGCCGGTCGAGGAACCGCGCGTAGTCGTTGCCGCCGAACGCACCGGGAACCTGCAGCCCCGTGAGCCCCACGGGCACGCCCGGCGCCGCGCGCTGTGCGCTCGCGGCGATCGTCGTGATCGCGTGCGCGAACTGCTCGTCGACGAAGTCGAGCCGCACGGCGAACGCACGCAAGTCGGCCGGCAGCAGCGTTTCGCCGAGCTCGCGCCGTCGCACCTGGTCGGTGGTCACGGGCACGACGTCCTCGAAGCTCGCGTATTGCGCGCCGAGCACCTGGTTCACGGCGTCCAGCGTCTTGTAGCGCTCGCGCACGAACGCGCGGAAGGCCACGATGCAGTGCTCGCACTGGCACGTGTCGAGCGGCGCGTTGTGCCGCGTCGACGAGGCTTCGTCGGCCAGCGCCACGAACCGCAGTCCGGGTCCGCGCACGCGGCGGACTTCCTCGGCGGCCTGGGCTGCGAGCTGCTCGAGCAGGCCCGGCGACGCAAAGCAGCCGGGACGCACGAGAGCCGCGCGATCGCGTTGTTTCTCGTAGGCCTTCTGCAGCGGCGTCCACTGCTCGTCGCGCAGCTCGAGGCAGCCCTTGCCGATCGGCTGGTCGAGGTAGTAGCCGAGCCCAAGCGCCGCGACGGCCGCGGCGTCGCCGCCGCGTCCGAGCTGGATCGCCGTGTAGCCCTGTTCCTTCGCGAGTGCAGCACCCTTGCCCGGGTCGCTGCACCACAGGATGCGCTCGAACTTCACGGGCCGATCGACCGGTGGTTCCGTCTGCGCCGATGCCAGACTGCACAGACCGAGCATGCAGCCTGCCGACATCACGCGCATCGCCCGAAGGCACTTCATTCGATGCCGTAGTCCTTGAGTTTCTCCCACAATACCTTGCGCGAGATACCCAACACGGAAGCCGCCTTCGTGCGATGACCACCGACCGCGCGCAGCACCGTCTTCAGGTGCTGAGCCTCGGCCTCGACCAGCACCTCGCGCAGCGAGCGCAGCGTCATCGGCGGCTCGAGCGCCGCGCGTCGCGTCTTGTCGACGGGCAGCAGGTGCTCCTTCTTGAGCACCGTGGCGCCACCCGACATCGCGATCGCCTGCGCGCACCGGTTCTCGAGCTCGCGCACGTTGCCGGGCCACGAATAGCCGGCCATCGCCTCGAGCACGTCGGTCTTGACCGTGTAGGCGCGGCCGCTGCCGAGCTTCTCGACGAAGTGCTGGGTCAGCAGCGGCAGATCGCCTTCGCGATCGCGCAGCGGCGGCAGCCGGATCGGCACGACGTTCAGGCGGTAATAGAGGTCCTCGCGGAACTTGCCGGCGCGCACATGATCGAGCAGCGGCACCTTGGTCGCCGCGATCACGCGGATGTCCACGCGCACGAGCGTCTCGCCGCCGACGCGCTCGAATTCGCGTTCCTGCAGCACACGCAGCAGCTTGACCTGCACCGACAGCGGCATGTCGTCGATGTCGTCGAGCAGGATCGTGCCGCCGTCGGCGACCTCGAAACGGCCGCGGCGCTGCCGCTGCGCGTCCGTGAACGCGCCCTTCTCGTGGCCGAACAGCTCGGTCTCGAGCAGCGTGTCGGGCAACGCGCCGCACGACAGCGCGACGAAGGGTTTCTCCTTGCGCGGACTCAGCATGTGGATCGCGCGCGCGATGCGTTCCTTGCCGGTGCCACTCTCGCCTTCGATCAGCACGGAGGCTTCGGTCGGCGCAATCGTACGAACGGTCTTCACGACGGCCTGCATTGCGCGGCTGGTCCCGATCACACCCGGCAGACCCTGCCCCTGGTCGGTCTTGAGCTGCTCGCGCAGGCGCTGGTTCTCGAACAACAGCGCGCGGAACTTCCCGATGCGCTGCAGGCGCTCGATCACGTGCTCGTTCAGGAACGGCTTCTGGATGTAGTCGTCGGCGCCAAGACGCATCGCTTCGACCGCGGACTCGACCGTCGCGTAGGCGGTCATCACGAGCACCTCGGTGTCGGGCCGCGCGCGTTTCGCGGCCTGCAGAACCTGCAGACCGTCTGCGCCGGGCAACCGCACGTCCGTGATCACGACGTCATAGCTGCGCTGGCCGACCTCGGCGATCGCGAGCTTGCCGTCGGCGAGGTGCTCGACCTCGTAACCGACGCCCTCGAGATCGTCCTTGAGCGTGACTGCGATGCTCTGCTCGTCCTCGACGAGCAGGATCCGCATCGGGCCGTCGCTCACGATGCTCCCCCACGACCCGGATCCCCCTTGCGCCGCGCCTTCGGCAGCTTGGTCTCCGGTGGCGGCTCCTGTTCGCCACGCAACTGGGTCTCGCCGAACGATACCACCTGATCGCCGCCGTTCTGGACCGCGAACTCGAGTGCTATCTCGCTCTGCGCCACGAACGTGTCGAAGAACAACGTCTCCTGGTGATCGCACGCGCTGATGCCGATGCTGAGCGTCAAGGCCAGCTCGCGGCCGCCGGCGACGATGCGGACATCGCGGAACTGCTGGAGCAGGCGGTCGACGACGACGCGGGTCTGTTCGAGGTTCGTGTGCGGCAGCACGAGCAGATAACGATCGTCGTTCGTGGCACCGAGCAGGTCGGCGCCTCGCGTCTTGCCGCGAACGAGCTCGGCGATCGCCGCTCGCAGCGTGTGGCGCAACTCGGCGCCGTGCATGTCGACGAGCTGCGCGACGCGATCCACCTGCATCAGCGCGCAGCCGAGCGGCAGCTTGTGCCGCCGTGAACGAGCGAACTCGTTCTTCATCATGTGCAGGATCTGGGCCTGCGAGAACAGAGAACTGCTCAGGAAGCCCTCGCCGGTGGCGGCGGCATCCTTCGCTTTGCCTCCTCCCGGACGCGCCTTGCGGAAGCCTGGTCTGGTCATTCGTTTTCGCTCGCGGACCGGCACCTACTCGTGCGGGAGCGGCGGAGCCGCGTTATCCCGGGCCGACGAGAGGCTGAAAAGAGCAGCTAGAAAAAAGACGGGCCTCAGCCGGTCAGAACTGAGGCCCGTGAATGCGGGTCAGGCTACGCAACGGAGAGGGCGGTTAGGGAGGGGGATACTTGTCTCCACCACACAGCCACGACCCGACTGTGTCTGCTGCAAGCAGGACCAGCGAACTGGTCCTGCCACCAACCCAATGGTCAGTCGAGTTGGTTGTTCGAGTCAATTCAGAGAACGTCTCGCTGCCGACAGCGGCCAAGCCACCGTCACCGGTCCGCTCGATTCCCTGGCCAGGCTAGCCAAGGCTCCTCGCGAGCCAGGGGCGTGATCATGCCAGGACTCCACCAGATTTCAACACCCCCTCCCCAAGTTTTTCGACAGGTGTGTGCAATTGCATCGGTACTCGGTTCGCGAACGGCCTTCCTGCCGTGCTTTCCGACAGTCCAACCTGCTCCGATACAAGCCGATAGAAAAACGGCGCTGAAAGCGGGTCCGTTACCCACCACGGTGGAGAAGCCGTGGAGTGTTCTCGCCACCGAGTCTGCCGTGGTGCGGCTCGCGACCGCGACCAGCCCCTCGCCGGATGCGCAAGCTCGCGTGCGGCACCAGTACTGCGGGAGCAAGAGGCGGACCATCATCGCATCGCCGCACGCTGGCAACGAGTTGCAAGCGATGGCACCGCGTCCGCGCGCGCCGCGCGATCAGCGGGCGCCGACGATCATCCGCCCGTTTGCCTCTGTGCCTTCGTGAACGCGCGATTGCGCCCGCGCACGGCCTTCACGAGCGGGAACGACACCATCTTGCCGTTCTGCTGCAGCGTGATGATGCCGCGCTTGATGACCTTGGTCGACACCCTGAGATGCATCATGACGCCGTCCGGCGTCAGGACGCGCACCGGCTGCAGGTTCGGCTTGAACGTGCGTTTGCTCCGGCCCGTGACGCGGCGACCGACGCCGCCGTCCTTCTTGGCGAGGCCGCGGCGTTTGACTTTGTGGCCAATGCGGGTGCGACGACCGGTGACTGCGCAGACTCGGGACATGGCGGGCTCGTTGAGGTTGAGGGGCGAAGAGGATACCAGCCTTCGCAACGGGGGCAAGGAAGTTGTGGGCCGAGTGCCGGCTCCCGATCCACTCGTGCCGTCGCGCTCTACCGCGGGGCCGGCGCCATC
>DASRJH010000047.1:0-4717 GCA_035649575.1 Planctomycetota bacterium | reverse complement strand
GTGTCGTTCGCAGGAAGATCGTGTGCCATTCGGAACTCCAACGGCATGGAGTACCTTGGCCAGTTGCTTGCGAGCCCCGACAAGCCGATTCACACGTGGACGCTGAAGCACAAGGAGGAACCTCCGACACAAAGCTCCGACGACGTCATCATGGACGCGGAGTCCATCGACGACGTTCGGCGACGGGTGTCTCAACTGCAAGACCTCCTCAACGAGTCGGACGACGCCCTGACTCGCGAACGCGCCCAAGAAGAGATCGACAAGCTGCAGACTGAACTCAGATCGGCCACGGAGGGCACCCAGTCGGGGCGTACCCTGCGACATTCTCGGCATCCAATCGAGCAGACTCGCGAAGCGGTGGGCAAGGCGATCCAGCGGGCGATCGAGGCGATCGAAGAGTACCTACCCGAACTCGCGCGACACCTCAGAGAGTGCGTCGCGAGCCCAACCGGTATGTCGCCCTGCTACAGGCCACCCCCGGAAGCGCCGACGTGGCAAGTGAGCCTGGGAACAGTGTCGGGACGCGCGCGGGACGCCTGATGTCCCACCGCGGGACGCGGAATGTCCCGGTTCTGGGGGCATGGTCCCCAACATCGACCGACGCGCTTCTCCCCCATCCTTCAAGACAACCGGTGCCGCTGGTGAGCTGATCGGCACCACCGAGCCCAAGCTCGCCGACACCGTCCGCCGCGGGCGTGTCAGCCCGGAGCCAACCATTGTGGCCGGCCGGCGGCTTTGGACGCACCAGCAGGTGCTGCAGGCGGCGGAAGTCCTCGGCCTGCTCAACGCTGACCTGCGCGAGCGCATCGACGCCGCCTTCGGCATCACGCCCACGTCGACGCCGAACCAGGCGTCAACGGGAGGTACGACGCCGTGACGACCATCGACCAGCCCGTCGTCTCGGTGCACGACGCAGTCCCCATCGTCGACCCCGAGTTCCAGGCCCTCGTGCCGGCGTTGCATCACGACGAGCGCGCGCTGCTCGAGCAGTCTCTGACCAATGAAGGCTGCCGCGACCCGCTCGTCGTCTGGCAGGAGACAGGCATCCTCCTGGACGGTCACAACCGCCTCGCCATCTGCACCGAACTCGGCATCACGTTCGCGACGACGTCGCTGTCGTTCGAGTCGCGCAGTGAAGCCTTGCTCTGGGTCATCGAGAACCAGCTCGGCCGCCGCAACCTGACCGACATCGACCGTATCGCGCTGGCCGCGCAGCGCGAACCGCTGCTGAAGAAGCGCGCGGAGGCGAACCGGTGTGTCCGAACTGACCTGGTGCAGAATTCTGCCGGAGGTTCGCAAGGCGTGCGAACCCGCGACGTTGCGGCATCGGCCGCGGGTGTTTCGCACGACACCTACACCAAAGGCAAGCTCGTGCTGCTGCAGGGGACACCCGAGCTGGTTCAAGCGGTTCGTGACGGTGACGCGAGCATCCACGCTGCCGCCGAAATCGCGCTGCTGCCCACCGAAGAGCAGCGCGACATCGTCAGCAAGGGCTACATCAGGGCGTCGGCGAACAAGCTGCGCAACCGCCGTTCGCAGAACACCGGAAACAACGAGTGGGGCACGCCAAGGCAGTTCATCGACGCCGTCCGCGAGGTATCCGGCGGCAGCATCGACCTCGACCCCGCGACGCACGCGAATGCTCAGGCGCGCATCCAGGCCACGACTTTCTACACGGCCGATGACGACGGCCTGACCAAGCCCTGGTTCGGCAGGGTCTTTCTCAATCCGCCGTACTCGAAGACCCTGATCAAGCGCTTCGTCGACAAGCTCGTCGAGGAACTCACCTCCGGCAACGTCGAGTCGGCGATTCTGCTGACCAACAACGAGACCGACGCGGCGTGGTTCCAGAAGGCGGCAGCGCACGCGAACCACATCTGCTTTCCCGCCGGCCGCCTGAAGTTCCTGCGCCCGGACGGTAGGCCGTCGCGCAACGGTCCTCTGCAGGGACAAGCGTTCCTCCACTTCGGCGCACATGCCGAGCGCTTCGTCGAGGTGTTCGCCAAGGTCGGCATCATCGTTACTCCCACGCTGCCGGCGAAGGAGAAGGCGTAGATGGCCACGTCCTCCACGTGGACACGCACATCACGCACAACGCCGTGTCCCGTCTGCGGCAAGCCGGACTGGTGCGTGTTCAACGACGACATCGCGTTGTGCATGCGCGTCGAGTCGCCGAGGCCCTCGCGCGGCGACGCAGGCGGCTGGCTGCATCCGCTCACCGACGAGCCGAGGGCCGAGCGACGTCGTTCATTGCGACTTCTCGCGCAGGCGCCCGTCGACTTCGCCGCGCTCGCCAAGCGCTTCAGCGAGGCCACTACACCTGACCGTCTTGTCTCCCTCGCAGCGCACCTCGGCGTGAGCGCGGATGCGCTGCTCGATACCGGCGTCGGCTGGTGCAAGGAGCAAGGTGCTTGGTCCTGGCCGATGCACGACGCGCGCGGACAGGTCATCGGCATCCGGCTGCGCAACGCCCGCACGCACCAGAAGCACGCAGTCGGCGGCTCGAAGCAGGGGCTGTTCTTGCCCAGGTTCTTCTTGCAGCGCCCAGACGACCCGAGGCTCGTTGTAGTCGAAGGCCCGACGGACCTGTGCGCCGCGCGCGACCTCGGCTTCAGCGCCGTCGGCCGACCGAGCTGCAACGGCGGAACGCGCCTTCTTGTGTCGCTCACGCGGGGACAGCACGTGGTCGTCGTTGCCGACCGCGATGAACCCGGCAGGCGCGGAGCCGCAGCACTCGTCACCGCGCTGCTGCCGACGGTGCTCAGTGTTCGCACCATCGAACCGCCAGCTCCCCACAAGGACCTTCGCGCTTGGGTGCAGGCCGGCGCCACGCGCAGCGCCGTCGACGCGGTCATCGACGCGGCGCCGATGCAGACCATTCGCGTGAGGATCTGCAGGTGAGCGACACACCGAAGGAGATGGCGCTCGAGATGAAGTGGGCCGACGCCCACCGCGTGCAGCTCGTGTTGGTGAACGGCGACAAGACGCTGTTCAGCGACTACTGCGACCCGCGCTCGGGCATCAGCCGCAACAAGGTCATCGACCGGCTGCTCGCCAAGTTCCCGACCGTCGACCGCGAGCAGACCGAGAGCGCACTACTCGAACTCGCGCGCGGCGGTCCGCCGAGGGAAGAAGCGAAGTCACTCTCGGCTGTCGAGCCCGACCCGGAACCTTGGTCTGGGGAAGTCAACGGCGCCAGGCTCCTCGACGGCATCGTGGCGCTGTTGCGCAGGTACATCATCCTGCCGCCGCACTCGGCCGAGGTGTGCGCATTGTGGATCGTGCACACGTACGTCTTCGCGTGCTTCGAGTACACGGCGCGGCTGCTCGTCAACTCGCCAGACAAGCGGTGCGGCAAGTCCCGGCTAATGCGCTTGCTCCATGCGCTCTGCCGGCGCCCATTGAGCTGCGAGTGCATTAGCGCCGCGGCGCTGTTCCGCTCAATCGAGGCGTACGAGCCAACTCTCTTCCTCGACGAGGCCGACACCTACCTCAGCGGCCACCACGTCAACGAGGATCTCCGCGGCGTGCTCAACGCCGGGCACCAGCGCGGCGGGAAGGTGGTCAAGTGCGTTGGCGACAACTCCGAGCCAACCGCGTTCAACTGCTTCGCCCCCGTCGCCATCGCGATGATTGGGCGGCCACCTGGAACAGTCGAGGACCGCAGCATACCGATCGCGATACGGCGGAAGGCGCCCGGGGAACGAGTCGAGAAGTACGCGCCGGGGCAGTCGCTGCGCAGCATGTTCATCGAGGTCGCGCAGCAGTGCGTGCGCTGGGCGAACGACCACCGCAACGAACTGGCGCAGGCACAGCCCGAGGTTCCCTCTGGTCTCGATGACCGCGCTGCGGACTGTTGGTTCGGACTCTTCGCCGTCGCCGACGTCGCTGGCGAACGGTGGCCAGCGCTCGCGAGGGAAGTCGCCGTCGCCGTCATGGGCGGGCGGGACGGTGCGGACAGCATCGGCGTGCAGTTGCTGAAGGACCTGCAGCAACTCTTCTCCGCCGCGGACGCGGACCGCCTGAGCAGCGCCGGCATCGTTGCCGAACTCGCGAAGCTCGAAGACCGCCCGTGGCCGGAGTACCGCAACGAGCGCCCTATCACGGCGAACCAACTCGCGAAGCTGCTGAAGCCGTTTGGAGTGTCGCCCAAGACCATCCGCCTGCAGGGTGACTGGACCCCGAAGGGCTACGCCAAAGCCGACTTCGAGGAGGCGTGGGCTCGATACCTATCCTCTGATGCCGAGGCCCCCCCGGCAGAAGCCGCCACACCGCCACACACCTGTGATGACAAGGACTTACGTCAATCCGAAGCCGCCACAGCCGACCAGTCTGTGGCGGATGAAAACAGCCATAACCCTTTGTCGAATAAGGGGTGTGGCGGTGTGGCGCCTCCAGCCGGGGGACCTGTACAGAATAGACGTGTCGACGAAGGTTCCGTCGAGCTCGCTGGGCTCGTCAGCTCGATGGCGGAGGAACTCGACGCGCCTGGGGTCATCGCGCCGTTCCGAGGCGAAGAGCTGCGGCATTTCTATGACCGGCTTGTTCGCGAAGACGGCGTTGTCGCGGCACTGACTGACGCACGTGCACGCCACCAGCGGCAACTACTCGGTGAGGTGATGCCGCTCCGGAGGGTCGGGCAATGAAGACATCGGAGCACCGGCTCTCCGACGCCGACGTCGAGCGATTCGTCGCGCGACTTCGTGCACGACTCGCG
>DASRJH010000046.1:0-2389 GCA_035649575.1 Planctomycetota bacterium | reverse complement strand
CCTGCGGGATCGGCCGCCGTTCGGGGAGCTTTCGCACCGATGCCGCAACGTCCGGTCGCGGGGCCAGTTGCGCGACCAGTGTCTCGACCTCGCGCTTGCTCCGAAGCCTCGCCTGCTTCACCAGAGTCTCGAAGTTCTCGGGCCGCAGGTGCGGCGCCAGAAGCCGCAGTGTGCTGAGGTTCAAGGAGCCGTCACTCAGCAGGTCGAGGACGACCGGGAACCGGCGGCTCAGGCGAGCGGCTTCGATGCGGTTGTAAGCCGCGTGCTCGGCCAGCCGGAGCGGCCCGGTGCAGTACGCAAACAGCGAGCCGTAACCTTCAGCGACATGGAGCTTGCGCGCGTCGAGCTCGGCGAGGTGGCCGACGAGCTCGACGGTCGCCCCGCGCTCGCGCGTTGCGAGCACTGCGACCTGTCGAAGAAGGCCCGAGTCGGAGAGCTCGACCGCTCTGACGATCAGTTCGCTCTGTATGTCGATGAGTGCCTCCGCAGGCGGTCAACGAGGATCGCGGATGTGTGTGCTTCGAATTGTGTCGGGTGCTGCGGTCGTATCAGGTCCGCGCGAGCAACAGACAAACGCATTCGCGATCCAGCGAATCGAAGCGAGCGAAGCGGCGGACTCGAACGATCGCGCATTGAAAGGAGCGACGATGGCGGCAAATCGCGACACATCTCTGCGTGAGGCGAGAGAATCGAATCAACAGGATGACGCCGGCGCGGCCAAACGACCAAAGGAATGCGTTCGCCCGGCCGCCTTCAAGGAAGCAGCCGGGACCAGCAAGACGATCAGACGTCGACGGCCCGAGTCCGGCTCAACGAGCGACGTCGCGCCTCCCGTTCGGGCGCAACGTCGCTAGCGGGCGCTCGCGAACTCGTCGCGCGGGAAGAGGTCGCGGTTCGGAAGCACCTCGGTCGGCGCGGTCGCAGGCGTCAGGCTGCGCAAGCGCTCGGCGATCTGCTGCGCACGCAGCTCGCCGAGGTACGAAGCCGACGCCTCGAGGCGCGCCAGCCAGGCGTCGAGGTCCATCTGCAGCGGATACTCGCTGCCGATCAGGATCACGCCGCCCTCGGCTTCGAGCGCGTGCGGGAACACCGTCCGGAAGGTTGCCTTGACGCGCTCGGTGGGAGCCCACGTGCAGACGAGCCCCCCCGGACGCAGCCGCCGTGCGCAGGTGCGGAAGAACTCGAGCGAGTAGAGGTTGCCGCTGCCCGAGCTCTCCGGCCAGATCGCGTCCGTCTCGATCGCGTCGTACAAGGTGGCGCTCGCCTCGAGCGCGCGGCGGCCGTCCTCGAGCCGCAGGGTTACGCGAGGATCGGAGAGGAAGCTGCGCAGCTCCCCGAGCGCTTCCTGCGCCGCGTAACGCCGCAGAATGCGCGGCTGGGGCGAGGAGATCTCGAAGACGGTGACCGACTGCGTCTCGCGCCGGCAGCCGGCGGCCCACGCGGTGTCGCCCGAGCCGAGGCCGACGACGGCCACCTGCCGCGGAGCGGGGTGCACCAGAGCGGGTAGCGCACCGAGCACCGTATGGACGCCGCCGAAGGGCAGCCACGAGTTGCCCTTGCCGTTGACCGACAGCCGGTGGCGGATGCCGTTGCGCGTCGCGATCGCGACGACGCCGGTCGCGTCCTCGTCGAAGATCGCGCGCTGCTCCGCCTCGGTCTGGCCGTGGAGCCGGCGCCACAGCTCCTCGCGCCCGGGCAGCGCCGCGGCCAGCAGCAGCAGCGCGAGCGCCGCGAAGGCGAAGCGCTTGCCCTCGTAGCGAATGCCCACGGCTGCGAACACGAGGCCCGCCAGCACCAGCAGCCGAAGCGTCTCCGCCGTCCCGAGCCATTGCAGCGCGACCAGGCCGACGAGCAGGCTGCCCGCGACGCAGCCCGCGATGTTCGCGGCCTGCAGCGCACCGACCTTGCGCCCGCTCGTGCGCAGCTCGTCGTGCACGGCGCGCTGGAGCACCGGGAAGGCGAAGCCCATGAGCAGCGTCGGCAGTGCGAACAGGAAGAGCGGCAGCACTACGTAGAGGTGCGTGACCGGCACCAGGTCGAACACGTGGCCGAAACGGAAGAACCGGTAGGTGCCCCAGTAGTCGATGAACCAGGCGTAGCCGGGGGTGGCGGGTGGCACGCGCACGAGCGCGATCACGGACAGGCCCGAGAGCAGCAGGATCGCGCACTGGGCGAGCAGGAAGACCGCGAGCGGCCGGCGCAGCCGGTCCACGGAGCGCAGCGCCAGCAGGCAGCCCGCCGCGGACCCGAGCAGATAGATCGCGAGCACGGTGCCGAACGTGAAGGCGGTCGACTTCACGGCGACGTCGACCAACCGGAACCACAGGATCTCGAGCGAAAGCGCCACGAAGCCAGAGAGCGCGTAGAGCGCGAGCCAGAGGCCGAAGGG
>DASRJH010000045.1:0-17394 GCA_035649575.1 Planctomycetota bacterium | reverse complement strand
TCGGGTCCTGGCCAGGCGAACTTCACGGCGCCAGCGCAACCCGGGACCCACGTGACGTTCTCGGCACCCGGCAGCTACACGCTCGAGCTCTGGGTCTTCGACGGCGAGCACTGGGGCATGGATGCGTGCGTGGTCACGGTGCAGGCAGTGAACCAACCGCCCGTCGTCAATGCCGGGCCCGATCTCCACACCACGATCACGGCGCTGACGACGCACCTTGCAGGGCAGGTCGCCGACGACGGCCTGCCGGGCGGTCCGCTGGCGGTCCAATGGAGCCAGGTCTCGGGCCCTGGTCTCGCGATCTTCACGGCGCCAACGCAACCCGTGACGGACGTCGCGTTGGTGGGGCTCGGCACCTACGTCTTCCAGCTCAGCGCCTTCGATGGACAGTACACGACCACGGATACGTGCGTGATCACGGTGACACTGTTCTAGCCGCGTCCTGATCACGGCCGCCGCTGCCTGCCGAGCCGCAGGCCCGACCTGGTCTCTGCCGATCGCGACGACGCTGATCGCGGACGCGTTCGTGATCGCGCGTCAGCGCAGCGTGATCTCGTCGCGTGCGGCGTCGAAGTCCTGCGCGCCGCCGGGCTCGAGGCGGACCTGGATGCCGCTCGCACCATCGGGCACCCAGAGACGGCACGCACCTGACGGTTCGATGTGGCAGCGGACACCGCTGGGCCGCCGCTGCGGATCGAGCAGCAAGGCCACTGCCTTGGTGCCTTGCCGCTCGAGGCGGATCGCGCACCAGTGGCCGCTGCCGCGGATCGTGACTTCGCGCTGCGAGCCGTCGAGCGTGACGAACGCGGTCGTCAGTGTAGGCAATCGTGGGCTGCCGGCGTCGTCTTCGAGCAATGCGCCATGCAGGCTCATTCCCTCGGGCACCAGTGCGCGCGACGGCAGCGTGTGGTTCAGCATCTGCCACGGCGTGCCGTCCTGACCGTCGACGTACAGGTGCAGCATCCATCGACCCGGCCTTCGCGGCTCCACCCTGAGTTCGACGAAGCGCACCGCCGGGTGCTCGACGAACACGCGGTGGCCCGGCTGGTCGACGGCGACGACGCGGCCGACGAGGCCCTGCACGCCGCTGCGGAACTCGACCCGCGCATCGGGGCCGGGGCTGTCCGCCGGCAGCGGCAAGGCGAAGTGGCCGGCGTCGTCGATCCGCGGCTGCGCGCCGTCCGCGAACGATTTCCAGGTGCCGAAGCGGACGAACAGGAAGCGGTCGCCCGGCGGGATCGCGCGCCACCGGGCTCCGGCCATGCGGCGGTTATCGGCGTGCGTTCGTTGGCCGCTGGACTGCGGCGCGCGGTAGTCGAGTCCTCGCGCGCGGTGTCGAGCACCGACTCGCGGAGCGGCAAGGAGCGCGAGCGCGTTCCTGCAGGGCGCGGCTTCACTGGATCGTCGCACTGATGAGCGGCGTCAGCCGCACGTCGCCGACACCCGCGGTCTCCTCGATCAGCGCCTGCATGTGCAGCGTGACGCCGACGATGGACGGCGCGGGCGGGATCGCGAACACGAGCGGCACGGCGCCGGCGGCGGGGGCGATCAGCGCCGGTTGCAGCAGGAACAGCATGCCGAGGTCGAGCCACAGGGTGCCGAACGGCGGCACGACGACGGGTTGGCTCAGCCGCGCGAGGCCGATGCCGAGCAGCACGGTGCGAGTGCCGACGCCGTAGCCTGGCTGGCCCCACAGCTCGACGGTCCAGCTCTGGCCGATCGCAGGCGGCGCGGGGACCGTGACGTGGCGGTGGCGGTTCCACAGGATCTGCCCCGGTTGGCCGAACGTCAGCAACAGCAGGTCGACGTCTCCGTCGCGGTCGACGTCGGCGGGCAGAACCATGGCGCTGACGTTCGTGAGCGGCGGCAGGCGGTTGATGGCGAGCGTGAAGAGGCCGGTGCCGTCGTTGAGCGACACGTTGGGCGGGTTGCCGCCGCGGATCAGGTCGAGGTCGCCGTCCTCGTCGACGTCGGCCAACGCGGGCGACAGCGTGTGGACTCCGGGGTGCGGCGGGATCGCGCCCGGGATCTCGACGAACGTGCCGCTGCCGTTGTTCACCAGCAGCCGGTCGAACGGATTGACGTAGTTGACCTGGTCGCCGAGCACGAGGTCCCGGTCGCCGTCGCCGTCGACGTCGGCGAACGCGAGGTGCGCCCAGTAGGCGGGCAACGGGGGCAGCTGTGTCGAGGAGACGTTCGTGAACACCATGCCGCCGTCGTTGCGCCACAGCTGCAGCGGCGTCGTCGTCGCGATGTCCACGTCGCCATCGCCGTCGAAGTCGGCGCCGGCGATCGTGAACTGCTGGCCGCCGAACGCCGAGCTGTACGTGAACACGCCGTTGGTGTTGGTCAGGATGCCGGCGGCGCCGCTGACGATGGAGTGTCCGCATCCCGCCAGGTCCTCGTCGCCGTCGCCGTCGAGGTCGGCGACGACGATGCCGGTGAAGCCCTGCATCAGTGGCAGGCTCGCACTCGCGTCGAGCCACCCGCCGCCGCCGACGTAGCGGAACAGCGCGACGTTCGAGCCCGCGGAGTTCGGCCACGACACGAACATGTCGCGGTCGCGGTCGCCGTCGAAGTCGACGAACGCCACGGTGGGCTGCGACAGGTTCAGCGCCGGCAGCGGGTTCACCGCCAGGTCGCCGAGCCCGTCGTTCCGGAACAGCGTCAGCGGCGGGCCGATCCACCCCGACACACACAGGTCGGAGCTGCCGTCGCGGTCGAAGTCGGCCACCACGCCGCCCGTGGGGTAGATCCAGTTGAACACCGCCGGGGACGTCGAGAAGAACTGGGGCACCTGGGCCGCCGCGGTGCACGGCAACGAGAACACACCGACGAGCATCGCAGCACGGGCGCGCATGAGTGTGCCGCATGGTAACCGCCGGCGCGCCGGCGGTTACCTGGATCGTCGTGCGGAATCGGCGTCGACGCGGCGACCCTCGAGAAGGCCGTCGAAGACCAGAAGCAGCGCGAGGCGCGCGCGAAGAAGCCCGCGGCTCCGATGCTGCCGCTCAAGGCGGGTGGCGGCTGAAGCACGGGCTTGTTGGCCTCGAGGAGGCTCTCGGCCAGAAGGTCTCTGACTGGTCGGTGCAGGAGAGGCGGATCGTGGTCAGCAGGCTAGCGCCTCTCCCCACCGGGCGCCGGCGAGCCTGATGGCAACAACGGATTGCCGGCGTTCAGCCGGTCGCTCAGCAAGAGCCCGATCAGGCCGTCGCTCATCCCGCCACCGCCGGCGATCTGCGGCACGGCGGGGTCTCCTCGGGTGCGGCGATCGTACCGTCGCGCTGCTGCGAGCCGGCGGCTATACTGACCATCACCGACCAACCTGGTCGGCGACTGTCGCGCAACCTGCATCGTGACGTTGTTCGCTGCGCCGCGGCATTGCTCGGCACCAGCCTGCGGTCCTATCACGGCGCCCATGGCCGATGTCAAGCGACGGCGCGCGGAGAACGCTCCCGGCGAGTTCTACGTCGACGACACCTGCATCGACTGCGACACGTGCCGCTGGATCGCGCCGCGGACCTTCGACAGCGAAGGCGACCAGTCGCGCGTGTTCCACCAACCCGAGAGCGAAGTCGAGGCGCAGCGCGCCCGCATGGCCCTGGTTGCTTGCCCGACGGCGTCGATCGGCACGGCCCACAAGCAGGACCTCGCGAGCGCCGTCGCCGCCTTCCCCGAGCAGGTCGAGGGCGAGGTGTTCCACTGCGGCTTCCACCACAAGGACAGCTTCGGCGCTGCCGCCTGGTTGATCGTGCGTGCGGACGGCAACGTGCTCGTCGACTCGCCGCGCTTCGCCGGGCCGCTCGTGCGCCGCATCGAGGAACTCGGCGGCATCCGGACGCTGTTCCTCACGCATCGCGACGACGTGGCAGACCATGCGAAGTGGCACGCGCACTTCCGCTGCCAGCGGATCCTGCACGAACGCGACGTGACGCACGACACCGCTGACGTCGAGGTCCGCATCGAAGGCGACGGCGTGGTCACGCTCGCGCCGGATCTGACCGTGATCCCGACGCCGGGCCACACCGAGGGCTCGGCCTGTCTGCTGTACCGCGACCGCTTCCTGTTCTCTGGCGACCACCTCGCCTGGAGCGAACGCCGCAGCGCGGTCACGGCGTTCCGTGACGCGTGCTGGTTCGACTGGATCGTGCAGACGGCGTCGGTCGAGCGCCTGCTCGGCTACCGCTTCGAATGGCTGCTGCCCGGTCACGGCCGGCGCATCCACCTCGACGCGGAGTTGATGCAAGGCGAGGTCCGGCGCTGCGTGGACTGGATGCGGCGGCCTTGAGAGCTGCGCAGTTTGTCGGGGAGATCGGCGCGGTTTCGCGAGAGGGTCTGGGACTGTTCGGTGCAGGAGAAGCGGATCGTGGTCGGCAAGGAACGAAGAGCCGCGGTCAACGAATGCCGCCTTCAGCGCGGCGGCGCAGCGCCGCCGCCTCGTGGCGGACACCGTCCTGGATCACGGTCTCGATTCGAGACAGCGCCGCGAGATCCGCCGACGGATCGCCGGCGACGATCACCAGATCAGCGCGCTTGCCGACTTCGATCGTGCCGAGTTCGGCGGCCAGGCCGAGAGCCTTGGCAGCGCCGTAGGAAGCGCAGCGCAGGGCTTCGAGCGGGGTCAGGCCGCCGTCGACGAAGTTGCTCAGTTCGCGATGCAGTGCCCATCCCGGCAACAGCATGATGGCGACCGGGTCCGTGCCGGCGACCACCGAGCCGCCGGCGCGATGCACGCGGCCGACGAACTCCTTGGCCTTCTGGAGCGAAGCATCTACGCCGACCCCCGCCCTCGCCCGTCTCGCGGTGCGCCATGACGACGCGGATCGCGTCGTAGCTCACCGCGGGCCCGAGCGCCTCACCCCAGCTTGCACCGCCGCCCCTCGGCCAGATGCAGCTCGCCAGCGACCTTCGGCAGGCCGGTTGAACGTTCTGCACCTGCGTGCCGACAGCCGCGCGTTCGCGTAGCTTCGCGGTTTCGTGGCCACCTCCCCAAGCCCCGCCGAGAACCTGCTCGACGACTTCGCCCGGCTGCCCGTGACGAAGACGCTGCTCGCGCAGCTCGCGCTCGGTTCGCAGCGCAAGGCCGGCGGTCTGTGGGGCGGCAGCGCGGGCCTGCTCGTCGCGGCGCTGCACCGCGCGCACCGCGGCACGATGCTCGTCTTGACCGCCGACGACGTCGACAGCATCCAGCTGCAGACCGACCTCGCCGCGTTCGGCGTGCGCGCGCACGTGCTGCCGCGCGAAGAGCAAGGTGACCTCGGCGAACCCGAGGCGACCTCGCGCAGCGAACGCCAGCGCACGCTGCAGCACTTCGCGGCCGACAAGGCGCCGCTGATCGCAGGCGTCCAAGCGATGCTGCAGCCGGTCGCGACGCCAAAACAACTCGGGCAGTCCCAGTTCGAATTGCGCGCCGGCCAACCACTCGATCGCGCGCAGGTGCTGCAGCGCGCGCAGGCAGCGGGGTTGCGCGCGGTGCCTCTCGTGCTCGCCCCGGGCGAGTGCAGCATGCGCGGCGATGTCGTCGACCTGTATCCGATGGCCGCCGATTCCGCAGTGCGTCTCGAGTTCCTCGACCGCACGCTCGAGTCGATCCGCACGTTCGATCCATCCAGCCAGCGCACGACGGCCGTCCACGAACGCTACGTGTTGGCGCTCGGCTCCTCCGAAACCGCCGAGGACGGACCCGTGCTGAAACACCTCGGCCCCGCGCACCTCTGGGTCGTCGCCTACGAACCGCTGCGCATCGAAGACCGCACCGCGCGCTCACTCGCGTTCGCGAGCGAGCTCGGCCACCGCGTCCAGGAGCTGCAAGACACGCTGCGGCCGTGCCCGCGCGTGGACGTGTCGTCGCTGCCGAGCCACGACCTCGACTACCGCATCCTCTCAGCAGGCTCCGCGGTCGGCGCCGGCGAAGCGGACCCCGCGGGCCGCCTGCGCAGCGTGCGCGGCATGCAGGGCCGCGTCCTCCTCTTCTGCCGCACCGAGGAAGAACGGCAGCGCGCGCCGGCCGCCGGCACGCGGCTCTACCAGGTGCTCGGCACGCACTGAGCAGTCGCAGCCGGCGCGCGTCGCCCGCGCGCGACGCGCGCGGCGCTATACGCCTCCGGCCGGGTCATCGCATTCGTCTCGCTTCCCTTGTTCGATGGTCCATCGATCATGATGCAGGTAACTGAAGCTACTCTGACCGGCACGTTGGTAACCTACGGATGGACCGAAGACCCGACGTTATTCCAATGAACTGCTTACACAATTCCAGCCGCCTCCGACGTGGCCATGTGATCGTCCTCTGCCTGCTCGCGCTCCTCTTCGCGGCCTGTGGCCCAGTCGTGATCGCCGCAGCCGCCAGCTCGGGCGGTGGAGGCGGCAGCGACGAACCGAGCGAGTTGAAATGGGGTTCCGGCAAATGGGGGACTGGAAAATGGGGACCTTGACCATACGCGCTTCGCGCCAACGACGTCGCTCAGCGACGGCACTGCTGACCTGCGTGCTGGCCGCCTGCGCAAGCGACACTTCCAAGAAGATCAGGCAGCTACCGCCCGCAGCTTTGTTCGTGCTCGTCGATGCGCCGGCGGACCATGCGAGCTCCGCGCCGGCAGGCGAAGCCGTGCGACCCGAGTGGGTCCGCACGATCGCGGACGAGTTGCGGCGGCTCGATGCGAGCAGCCGAGTCGTGACGCGCGCAGAAATCGGGAACGAAACGCCGGACGTCGTGGTCACCCTTGTCGCCAAGGGTGCCCCGCAGTTCCAACACACCGGCGCGTCGAGCGTGCTGCTCTCCGGTGGCTTGTGGCTCACGACCTGGATCGGCGGCCTGCTCGTTCCGGACTCTTCGTATCGCCTCGAATGGAATGCCAGCTACCGGGTCGAGCCGACGTCGATGTCGGCGGCGGCCACACTCGAGCAAGCGATCCCGAGTCGCGAAGTCGAGCTGAGCTTCTTCGAGCGCAACGACTTCTTCAGCGGCCCGACGCTGCAGTCGCTCGTACTGCCGCCGTTCTGGACGACCGATCAGACCGACAAGACGAACGCGGCGCTCGAGCACGCCGCGATGCGCAGCGCGGCGCTCGAACTCGCGACGTTCTTGAAGCAAGACTTCGAGAGCGCGGCCGACGCGAAGTGGCTGTGCGCGGTCGAAGTCAAGCAGCCGCGCAACGGGCAGCAGGTCACGGGAACCGAGATGGACGTGGAGTTGCTCGTGATCTCACGCTCCAAGACCGCGGCCGAGATGGTAACCGCCAGCGTCAATGACGGCCCGCCGGTCGAGCTGTCGCTCGCGAAGTCACCGGACGGCGCGGGAATGGTCGCGCGTGGCAAGCTGAGCGGCCTGCGCCCGGACGCCGAGAATCGTGTCCGCTTGCACGTCATCACCGACAAGGAGTTCACACGGACGCTGCGACTCGCCCCGGCCGGCACGTGATCGCGGCACGCTGGATCTATCGCAGCGACCTCGCGAGGCGCAGGCCACAGTGGCTGAGCCCCATCGTCGGGGAAACCGCAAGACGGCTCGCGGACCGGCAGTCCTTCGCCGGTGAACCCCAGTAGCCGCCCCGCATCACGCGCTTCGCTAGCGGGTCGGTGCTCACGACCGCCTCTTCGCTGCCCGCGAGCGGGTATGGCGCATACACGTCCTGGCACCATTCGCGCACGTTGCCGTGCATCTCGTAGAGGCCGAAGGCATTGGCCGGCAACGACCGCGCGAACACGGTGCACTCGCGATACTCACCCTTGTCACCGGCGTATGGGAACTTGCCGTCGTAGTTCGCCTGTGCAGTCGTCAGGGTGTCGCCGAAGCTGAACGGCTTCGGACCGCGCGCACGGCACGCGTACTCCCATTCACCTTCGCTCGGCAGCCGGAAACTGCCGCCCTTCGCGTTGAGCCGCTGCACGAACTTCTGGCAGTCGTCCCAATTCACCTTCTCGACTGGGTTGTTGTCGCTGCGGAAATGGCTCGTGTTCGTGTTGTCCGGCATGACCCTCGCCCACTGGGCCTGCGTCACCTCCGTCTCGCCGAGCCAGAACGCATGGCGGATCACCACGCGATGCCGGACCTCGTCGCCCCCCCGTTCCGCTTCCGTGTCCGGCGATCCCATGTCGAAGCCGTTCGGACAAGCGTCGAGCAGCACCATGCGCATGCCGGTCTGCTGCTCGACGACGACGCGAGGATAGGAATTACCGTCGATCACGACGCTCGCGGCTCCGGCCACCGGCATGGCCCACGCGGCCACCGCACTCGGCTCCTCGGCGCGCAGCGTCCGCGACAACTCAGCGGCGTTGCCGGCCGTGTCGCGCGCCGTCACGGTCAACTTGGACTCGCCGGCGCCGACTACGACGGTTGCGCGCCACGTGTCGCCGTCGCGTTGTGCCTTCGTGTTCTTCTGACCGTCTTTGACAAACACCTCGACCGCGTCCGCCGCGGCAACGCACACGCGCAGCTCCCCCGGTGACACGGTCGTCGTCGTCTGCGGGGGCTCCACCCACGTCATCTTGGGCGGCGTCGTGTCGATGCGCAACTTGCGAACGCTTCGCGTCTCGCGTCCGGCCCGGTCGCGCGCGACCACCTCGACCTGCTGCGTCCCACCCTCGAGGTCCAGTTGCGCGCTCCAGCGGCCCTCCGCAGACACGGCGACGGATCGTCCGGCCACCGTCACGAGGTCGAGGTTCGGATCCTTCGCGCCGCCTTCGAGTTTCACCGTTTTGCCTACCTCGGCGTCGTCCGCGGGGCTGTCGATCGCGACGACAGGATCCTCGGTGTCGACTACCACGATTCGCATCGGCGCCGCTTCGGCTAGCAGTCCGCGACGGTCCTCGCCCTCCAGCCGCACGGCGAAGCGTCCGTCGGTCGGCGCGACGATCGTGCGCTCGAAGCGGCCGTCGGAGACGTCCGCGGTCTCGCAACGCTCGCGTGGGAACGGCAGCGACGCCGCGTCGTCGCGAGCGTCGAGCGCGACGCGGACGCGGGCGAGCCCCGGTGCAGTCGCGCCACCTCGCACCATGACGGCTCGGTCGGGGCACATCGCGTCGGCAGCCGGCACGTCCAGCGACAAGCCATCCGCGAGACGCTTGCGCAACGCGGCCTCGAGCTGCGGTCGCACAGCCTTGGCACCCTCGTCGTCCGGTGCGAACTTCCACACGCGGTCCAGCCGCTCCCAGGACGTATCGGGATCGCTGGCCACGAGTTGGTCGGCACGCCGGGTGAGCGCGAGTACCAGGTTCGCCCGCGCGTCGCCGAGACCTGGGTCCAGCGCAAGCGCTTCGTCGAACGCCGCGATCGCGGCCTCCAATTCCCCCCCTGCCAGGAAACGGAGCCCACGCTGCAGCACCTCCGTGGATCGATCGACGGGGGGCAGTGACGGCGGCGGGTCGCCCTGCGTGAGCGTGCCGTTCTTCTCCTGCCTCTTGTCGCCATCGAACCAACCATTCGACCAACCCATCGCGACTGCCGCGAGCCCCGCCACCAGCACCAGGCCAACGGACATTCGTAGCCAGCGTCGCCGCTGCGGCTCCTGCTCGACGGGGCTCACGACCGTCACCGCCTCCGGATCGGGCCTCGGACCCCGCTGGACCTCCGTTTCGACATCACCGAGCGCGGTCATGGTCGCGATGTGCGACCTGATCTTCGCGAGCGTCGACTTTGGCGGCGGCGTCGGTGTCGCCATGCGCCGCTTCCCGGTGCCCGCCCCCGGGTCGTCGAGCGCGTTGTCGCCGGGTGACGCGAACGGATGCAGCGCGCGCAGCAACTGCCCGGCATCCGCAAACCGCAGAGCAGGGTCGCGCTGAGTGCACTTCGCGACGATCTCCGCGACTGCAGGCCGGACGTCTGGCCGCGCTTGCTGCACGTTCGGGAAGTCGTGCTCTCGAATGCGCTGGCCGACCACGAACTCGGTGCTGCCCTCGATCGCGTGGCGACCGACGAGCAGATACCACAGCGACGCTCCGAGCGACCACACGTCAGCTGCCGCCGTCACGTCCGGTGAAACCCATTGCTCCGGCGGCATGAACTGCGCTGTCCCCATGATGCCCGTCGACAACGACGCCACGCTATCGCCGCTCGCCCGACCCTTCGCAAGCCCGAGGTCGGCCACCTTGACGAGGCCGTCCACCGAGATCAGCAGGTTGTCCGGCTTGATGTCGCGGTGCACGATTCCCACCGCGTGGGCCGCGCGCATGCCACGGCACGCTCCGACGACGATCGCGAGCGCCTCATCTTCCGACAGCGGACCCTTGCGCTGCACGCGCTCACGCGCGGTCTCGCCACGGATGAACTCCATGACCAGGTAGTGCAGGCGATTCTTCTGGCGCACGTCGAACACGCGCACGACGTTGTCGTTGCTTAATCGCGCCGCCAGCTGAGCCTCGCGCTCGAAGCGCGCCACGAAGTTCTCGTCCTGCGCGAAGTCGGGCTTCAACACCTTGACCGCGACGTCGCAATGAAGGCTCAAATGGCGCCCGCGATAGACCACTCCCATACCGCCGGTTCCGACCTTGTCGTACAGCACGGCGGGCTCGAGCACGCGATAGCCCTCGACGAGCGGTGCCGCGAGCAGCAGGGGATCGGAGTTGACTTCATCGGCAGGCTTGGACATCCCGTACTCCGCAGCCCGCCGACAAGAACGGGCCTCGTGCTGCATGCTAGCGGAGGAACCCGCCTACTTCAGCAGCAGCTGGCGGTCCGCAGGCACGAGCCAGCTTCTGATCTTTCGTGCAGGCGATCGCATCGGACGATTCGATCGTCGCGGCTGCCGCGCCGATGGTCAGCGCCGCACTGTAGCGCATGGTGCCAACCAATGGCGGTGCTGGCGCACAACGGCGCGCGGGATCCTGCAACGGGCCGCTTACCCTGCGGCGCGTTCGGGACGCCGATGCGCGACCGGGGCATCAATCCGCTGAAGCAGAGGTGCTTCGAAGCGGATCGTTCTCATTTGAACAGCGTGGGATCCTCGGTCCAACCGCGCGGTTCGACGAATCCGGTGAGGACAGGAGAGCTGACTCTGACATAGAGCAATGGACCTTCGACCAGTGGTAGTGAGACGTATTCCGCTGCGAGACTACCCCCAAAAGCCAAGCTCGTGCTCGATTCGAACCGGATGATATCTTCAGCGACGGAAGAAGTCGCTCCGACACTGAACGTGTAAGGAGGAGCACCTCCTGTTCCAATGAGAGCAAAGCGCGCATAGACCTCGGTGGCGTGTGCAGGAACCGGCAATGGAATCGAGACAATTGAAGCCGAGGTGACAGCAGAGATGTTGCCACTGGTTGCAGCATTCAAGTAGCGGCCCTTGCTGAAAGTGAACGGCGCAAGGTTAGCAGCGTTGTCGGTAGCGAACGATCCAAGATAGGTCCACTGCGTGCCCAAGCTGGCCGGTCCTTGCGTTGGTGGATTCAGCGAGACCGTGGCTGAGACAGACGGAGGACCGCTGGCGCCGAACCCGACGTAGGTGTAATAGAGTGTGCGCGGTTGCACTGTGCCGATGTCAAGTCCGCCGAGTCCCGTCGTATCGAGATCGACCACAATCTGCTGCGTGAAGTAGAGCGGTGTCTCGCCGATGGCGACGGAACCCGGCCTTGCGGGACTTGCGGGTATTCCAATCGTCCTCGCGCCCACGGACCGGAAAGCAGGCCGCTGCATCCGAATGGTCTGTAATTGCAGCTGCTTGAAGTTGTCGTTGACGGCATTGGCATCCGCGACCTGCCCGTTCTGGAACACTACTAGCGGACTCTGGGCCAAGATGCCTTGCGTCAGTACGAGAGGCAGCAAACTAGCAATCCGTTGCCATGTGTGCATGGGAGCACGCCAAAGAAGTTATCGACGCACGGGCCCGTGACCGGCGGCGAAGCGATGGATGGGATGAGAAAAGCCAGCCCCCACCCGGCGTCCTTCAGGGCTCGAGCAAGGGGGGGCCACTTATGACCGATGCTACCACGATGGCGGCGATCCCAACCAGCCGCTTGTCCCCTGGCGAAGCCTTGCGGCCGACGGATGGGGATCGGCGGATAGGAACTCCTAGCTGCAGTTCTGGACCGCCCGGAGCCGGGGGATAGGGAATTGAAGCAGCGTCCCGGACCACCCGGGAGCCGCCGCCCCACGATCCCCCGTGTGCGGGACCCGGTCAAGTCGCACCGTTGCTGCCCTTGCTGCCCGCAGCTCCAGGCGTTCTTGCTGACGATTGGCCCACCGAGCGCACCGGTGCCTGCCGCGACCGCTTCCGGTCACCGCGCGCCTCGCGTCATCGTGCCCGCTTCACTCCCACGACAGCTCCCGCTGCTCTGGTGGACCCCGCGCCACTGCCAGCACCGGCACCTCCGGCGACAGCCCCATCGCGACCAGCACCCGTCGCACGGACTCCGGGTCATGAATCGCCGCCAGTAGCCGACGCTTGCTACCGCAGCGACGGCACAGCAAGACGTCGACCATGTACACCCGACGCAGCAGTTCGGCCCACGGATACCGCCGTCCGCCCCGGCGTCGCTGACCTGGCCGATGCGGAACCGTGCGGTGCCGCAGCAGCCGGCGAACGGCGTCGTCGTCTGCCGCGTCATTCCCGAGGACTGGTTTGTCGTCGTCCGCTGCCGCAGCTTCGTGCCGGCAACCGCCGTCTTCCTCCGCTGCGACTCGCGGCACCACCCACGGCCGGATCCCCGCCGCTGGCGCCAGCACGCCGTGATACGTCACCAGATGCCGCCGCGGCCGTGGCACCAGCGCGACCAACCGCTCGATCAGCACCTGCGGCTCGAGCACCACGCTGGTCGTGCCGTCCTTCCAGCGCTTCTTCAGCGAGTATGCCACCCGGCCATCCGGCAGCAGCGACAGCCGGCTCTCCGCGATCGCCGGCCGCCCCGCATACCGGCACAGATGCTCGAGCCGATCGCGATCGCGCGCTTCCACCCGCACCGCCGCATGCAGCGAAAACCCGTCCATGTCGGCACACAGCGGCCCCTTCACGAACGGTTCCCTGCGCGTGCCGCGTCCGACCCGCGTGTCCAGCGCTCCCGCTCGCCCACCCAGCGCCGTGCGACCCTGCACCGCCGCCGCACCGAGTTCCAGCATCAAGTCCGTTGCGTCGTCATCCGAGTCAGCAGCCTCGCCCGTAGCCGGCCACTTCCCCACCCGCCGCAGCAACCGCAGCACGCGATCACGAATCGATGACACCAGACCCGCCACGTCACCGTCCGTCACTTCGCCGTGTTCGCAGAACTCCGTCCGCCCGCTGGTCGATACGCCAACGTTCGCCGAGCCATGCACGGTGCGACGACGCGGCGCAGCAACCAGAACTGCGGCGCGAAGCGCCAGACGAAGTTGCGCAGGCCATGCAGCCATGGGTTCGCCATTGGCCGCACTTCGCCCGCGATCCGGCTGGCGTGCACCAAGCGAGGGCGCCACCTGCACCGCCGCGCAAGTGCAGCGGCGGCCGCAGTCGATTCCGGATCCCCACTGCCTCTCGGCGCGTCTCGGTCGGCCCGTATGGCCGTGTCGCGTCGCTCAGCGGCGATCGGGGAACGCGTCGACCGACGTCACCGACCGCACTTCGTTCTGGCCCGTCGCCGTCGCGGTCACCCAGTACCCCGACACCTCGATCGGGGCGCCGACCTTCAGCCTCGCCAGGATCTTGGTGTACGGGTCGCGGCGGTTCGCCGGGATCGTGCACAAGATGTCGGTCTGCCCCTTCGCCAACAGGCGCGCGTCGTCCGGGCGCGGGGTGACGCGCAACTCGAAGTCGCCGCCGGGCAGGCTCGCGAACGCGGCGATCGTGCCCGTGCACGTCACTTCCCGGTCTGGATCGCTGGTATCAGCGGGCACGTAGGCGGGGCCGGCACACGCAGCGAGCAGGCACCACAGTCCGAGCATCGGTTGCACACTCATCGTCGGCTCCGTCCCGAGGGGATAGGGATTTGAGGGGATAGACAGTCGATCGTCTCGACGACGAACGCGCGCCCGCGATGATCCCACGCGACGTGGATCGGATTCACGATCTCGGGCTCGCTCGCGAACAACGACAGCTGCATGCCCGTAGCGACCTGCGCGAACTTCATCGAGTCCGCCGGTAACAGCGGCTTCTGCGCCTGCGTGATCTCGCGCCGTTGCCGATAGCCGGGCAGCGACACGGCTTCCTGTTCGAGCTTCGGCAGCGCGAGCTTCGCGAGCAACTCGCGCTTGCCGTCGCCGACGGCCCACAGGATGCCGTTCTTCAGCAGCTGCTGGAACGCGGGCAGATCCCAGACGCGATGGTCGTGGCCAGAGGCGGTGTAGAAGACGCGACCCTTGCCCTGCGTGCGGACCCACGTCCACGGCTCCTGCTCGCGCCGCTGCAGGACCACGCGGTCGGTCGCCTGCTCGTCGTGCTCGTAGGTCTCGTCCCAGGCGCGGTAACCCGCGAGTCCGCTCAGGACGGGATGGTCCGGCGCCACGTCCTCGACCGCGAACTCCTCGCCACCGTGCCGCGCGAAGCGACCGCCGACGAGCCGGACGAACAGAGGCGTTCGCCCCCAACAGGCCGACGCGCAGTGCACGGGCACGAAGCCACCGCCGCCGTCGACGTACGCGAGCAGCGCTTCGAGCTGCGTTGCGGGCATCACTCCCATCTGGTCCCAGTTGCCATAGAGCAGCACGGCGTCGAACGCAGCGAGCGCCGGGCCCGCGAGCGCCGCCGCGGGATCCTCGCTGTAGGTGAGATCGATGCCATCGGCACCGAGCCCCTTCTTGAGCACGTCGTACCGCGTGATCGGATCGTGATGGGGTCCGTTCTGCGTCGGTGCCCCGAGGAACAGCACCTGCAGGCGCCGGCCTTCGGCTGCCGCGAGCGGCGAGCCGTCCTGGGCCTCGGCCTTCCCGCCGCCGAGCGCCAGCGCCGCCAGCAGCAGGCACGCCGACGGGCGAGAGCGGGACGAGGCACAGGCTCGGTGCATGCCAGGAGTGTGCGCCTGTGCACGCCGGCCGACAAGCCGGTTCCTGGTGGGGAAGCAAGTGGGCTGTGCGCGCGCGTCGGGCAGTGGCGCGTCCTGTCGCGCCGACGTCCTGTATCGAGGTGCTCAGCTCGTCCCAAGCGGTTCTTCCATGGACTGCTGACGGCCGCGATGCAGTAGCGCGGTAGATTCCGCGCTGGCCACTGCATGTCTCCCGAAGCGCTCACCCGGATTCTCGCGATCGACTTGGAGACAACCCGCGCGCGCGCGGCACCGGTGCCACGTGAGATCGCGGCCGTGCTCGGCGAGCGCAGTGTGCACAAACGCGTCAGTGCGGGCGCCGCGATCCCCGGCGTCGACGAGCTCGCGCGCGCCGCCTCGTGGGTGCTCGGCCACAACGTGCTCGAGCACGATCTCGCGGTTGTCCGCAGGTACTGGCCCGCATCACCGCTGCTGCAGCTGCCGGTGGTTGACACCCTGCTGCTCTCGCCGATCTCGCATCCCGAGTGGCCCTATCACGCGCTGCTGAAGGACTACAAGCTTGTCGATGGGGGCAAGAACGATCCGCTCGCCGACGCACGCCTCTCCCTGCGAGCGTTCGAAGAACAGTGCGGTGCGCTCTCGAGCCGCTATGCACCAGCCACGCGGCTCCTCTCCGTGTTCCGCACGTGGTTCGCGCGGCCCGACACGGAGGCGATGCTCGGCGACCGCAGCGGCATGGCGCACGTGTTCGCGTCGCTCGGTGGCGAGCTGCTCTCGGTGCAGGAGGTGGGCATCGCCGCGTCGTCGGCGCTCGAGGCGTTCAGTTGCCGCACGGCCCTCGCGCAGATTCTCAGCGAACTTCATGCGCCGGTGGCCACGCCGGGCACTGCTCTCTCGCTGGCCTACGCCCTCGCATGGCTGCTGGTCAGTGGCTCGCGGTCGGTGCTGCCGGCCTTCGTCCGGCGGAGGTTTCCGGAGGTGCCCGCCATGGTGCGGCGGCTGCGGGACGTGAACTGCAAGCAGACCGGGTGCGCGTGGTGTCGCGAGCAGCACGACGCGCGCGTGCAGCTGCAGCGCTGGTTCGAGGACTTCAAAGACTTCCGCGATCGACCCGCAGATGCCGCGGGCCGTGGCCTGCAGCGCCAGATCGTCGAGCACGGTATGGCGTCGGGATCGCACCTGGCGATCCTGCCGACTGGCGGAGGGAAGTCGATCTGCTTCCAGCTGCCCGCGCTCGTGCGCAACTATCGCTGTGGCGCGCTGACCATCGTGCTGTCGCCGCTGCAGGCGCTCATGAAGGATCAGGTGGATGGGTTCGTGCGGCGCACCCACGCAGTAAATGCGGCGACCATCAACGGCCTGCTGACTCCGCCCGAACGCGCGCAGGTCCTGCAGGGCATCCGCATGGGCGACGTGGCGCTGGTCTACGTGTCGCCCGAGCAGCTGCGCAACATCAGCTTCAGGAAAGCCATCGTCACGCGCGAGATCGGCGCCTGGGTGTTCGACGAGGCGCACTGCCTGTCGAAGTGGGGCCATGACTTCCGGCCCGACTACCTCTACGCGGGCAGGTTCATCGACGAGCTGGCCAAGGAGCAGGGGGTCGCGCCGCCGCCGATCGTCTGCGTGACCGCGACCGCGCGGCGTGAAGTGCGGGATGAAATCGTCGCCTACTTCGAAGGAATGTTCGGGCGCAGGCTCACGCAGTTCGACGGCGGCGTCGAGCGTGAGAACCTGCACTATCGCTCCGAAGAAGTGGCGCCGCAGGAGAAGGGCCAGCGCATCCACGAGATCGTCAGCGAGTGCCTCGACGCACATCAGCGGGGCAACGTCATCGTCTATCACAACACGCGGAAACACGCGGACGAGATGGCCGAGGCGCTGCGGGACCGCGACATCGAGGCGCAGGCCTACCACGCCGGACTGACGCCGCCCGAGCGGAAGCGCGTGCAGGATGACTTCCTGAGTGACACCGTGCGCGTCATCTGCGCCACGAACGCTTTCGGCATGGGCGTCGACAAGGAGAACGTGCGGCTCGTCGTGCACGCCGAGATCCCAGGTTCGCTCGAGAACTACTTGCAGGAGGCGGGACGGGCGGGGCGCGACGGCAAGCCGGCGGAAGCGATCCTGCTCTACGACCCTGCGGACCTCGAGACGCAGTTCTCGCTCGCCCAGCGGTCGCGGCTGACGTTGCGCGACATCCAGCAGCTCCTGCGGGGATTGCGCAAGGCGCGCAAGGGAGCCGACGAGTTCGTCATCAGCGCCAGCGAGTTGCTGCGAGATCCAGACGTGGACACCTCGTTCGAGGCCGAGGACCGCGGCGCGTCGACCAAGGTCGTAACCGCGGTCTCGTGGCTGGAGCGGGCGGAGTTCCTGCAGCGCAACGAGAACCTGACCCGCGTCTTCCAGGGCACGCCTGCGATGCCGCTCGCGGAGGCGAAGGCAAAGATCGCGCAGTTGGACCTGAAGGAATTCGAGGCGCGGGTCTGGATGCATCTGCTGACGGTGCTGGCCACC
>DASRJH010000044.1:0-62500 GCA_035649575.1 Planctomycetota bacterium | reverse complement strand
TTCGACGGGGCCTTGTCGAAGCTGCCGCCGCTGCACCGCGAGATCGTGCAGTTGCGCGACCGCGATGGGCTCGACGACGACGCGATCGCCGCGAAGCTCGGCTACAAGAACGCCGACACCGTGCGGGCCCTCTACAACCGCGCGAGACGCAGCCTGCGCCAACGGCTCGACGACGCGACGCGCGAGAGCGGCGCTGTGGGCGGCGCCGATCGCTGATCGGCGTGTCCAGCGGCGCCGGGCGTCGTGTCGGTGCACGCGCCTGCGTCTTGCTGGCAATCCCGCGCAGGATGCCGAGAATGTTGCTCCGGCGCGGGCAGGTCCGCCGCTTGGAAGGCAGTGTGAGCACCCGGCTGCCCGCCACGATGTAACCCATGGATTCCTGTCGAGACCGGTTCGACGAATTCCTGCGCGCGTTCTGGCAGGACTTCGACGACGGCGCGCTGCAGCCGCTGCAGGAGTACGTCCAGCGATTTCCCGAACTCGCCGCCGAGGTCCGTGCCGAATACGACGACGCGACCGCGCGGCCGATGGATCGCGTGGCCGGGGATCCAGCCGCCGGCCACGGTGCCCGCCGCCGGTTGATCGTCGGCCGCTACTGCGTGCGGCGGCGCCTGGCGCGCGGCGGCATGGGGCTCCTGCTGCTCGCCGACGATCCGGAACTCGGCCGGCCTGTCGTGCTCAAGACCGTGCGCGGGCGCCGCTCCGTCAGCGCCGCCGACATCGACCGGTTGCGACAGGAGGCGCGGCTGACCGGCCGACTCGATCACGAGAGCATCTGTCCGGTTCTCGACGTCATCAGCGACCGCGGACGCCTGTTCCTCGTGATGCCCTACGTCGAAGGCGACGACCTCTCGGTCTGGCTCGAACGCGCGCGGACCGCCGCGCCCGTGGCCGGCGACGACTGTCCGCTGTCGGCGTGGGCGCGCACGGGCGACCTGCGGCCCGTCCTGCGCCTCGTCGAGCTCGCGGCGCGGGCCGTCCACGTGGCGCACGAAGGCGGCGTGATCCACCGCGACCTGAAGCTCGCCAACATCAAGGTGCGGCCCGACGGCACGCCAGTAGTGCTCGACTTCGGCCTCGCATTCGACATCTCGCTCGATCGGCGTCAGCGGCTGACGGCGGAGGGGGCAGTGCTGGGCTCGCCGCATTCGATGGCCCCGGAGCAGATCGAAGGCCGCCTCGATCGCATCGACAGACGCACAGACGTGTACGCGCTCGGCGTGATCCTCTATGAACTGCTCACGCTGAAGCCGCCGTTCGAAGGCGAGACCCGCAATCAGCTGCTGCAGCGCGTGCTGCGCGGCGAGCCGACGCCGCCCGACCGCGTGCGCCCCGCCGTGCCGCGCGATGTAGCAGCAGTGTGCTTGAAGGCGATGGCTCTCGAACGCCACGAGCGCTACAGCACCGCGCTCGAGCTCGCCGCGGATCTCGAGAGCGTGCGCACGCTGCGGTCGCCGGTCGCGCGCCCGAGCAAGTCGCAGTGGCTGTGGCGGCGCGTGCGACGCAATCCGGTGGCCAGCGCCGCGACCATAGCAGTCGTGCTGCTCGCCGTAGCGTCGGTGTCGCTCTGGTGGGGATCGCGAAATTGGGAAGCGCGCGCCGCGGCCGCCATCGCGGCGCTGCGCATCATCGTGGTCGTGCAGAGTGGTGGCGATCCCGATACCAGCGACCTCAACACGCTGCGCCGCGAGTTCGACGACGAACAGGCGTTCACGATCATGCTGCAGCAGCTGCGCAGCAAAGACGTCGAGGCCACGGTGACTCGCCTGTTGGAGGGGCTGAGCGGTCGACTGCGAGGTTCGGAGGATCCGTCGACGGTCTTCCTCGAGTACCCGCGCGCGGTCGTCGCCGACGTGCGGCCCGTGTTCCGATTCCGTCGCGCGGCCGGCCAGCTCGCGCGCAGGGTCGCGCTCAGCGTCGAGAGCTTCGGTCAGCCGCCATCGCAGTGGGAGATCGACGCCGGCGATCGCCGTACGGTTGCCGTCGAGCTGCCCGCCGGCCTCCGGCTCGAGGCGGGCCGCGAGTATCGCTGGAGCGTGGTGTTCCCGGAGCTCGCGGCCGAGCCGTCGCATCAGGAGCTGTTCAGTGTGGTCGCGCCGGCCGTGCTCGCGGAGATCCGGTTGCGGCATGCCAGGACCGAGGACCGCGCGTGGGCGATGCTCGCAACCGCCGCCGAACTGTTGGCCGCTGGTCTCGCCGAGGATGCGATCGCGGAGCTGACCACCGCGCCGCCGCGCGACCCCTCGGCACTCGCGCGAGTGCGGACGACGCTGCTCGCCGAGGCTTGCGCGCAGCTCGGCGACGCCGAACGCCTGCGCGCGTTGACACGCTGAGCACCACGCCGCCGCCACGCGTCCTTCGCGGTCGATGACGCAAAGGGTCCGGGACACTCTCACTGCAAAGGCAGGGATCACTCCGGGCTGCCGAGGAAGAGGAACGGCGCCCAGTGGAAGGGGTCCGGGTACTTCGCGCGCAGCGCCTTCTTGGCGACGGTGAACGCGGCGAGCTTGTCGTCTTCGCCGGCGAGCAGCCGCGAGTAGAAGTCGGTCATCAGCTCGCGCGTCGACGCGTCGTCGACAGGCCAGAGAGAGCTGATCACCGACGGTACACCCGCGAACAGGAAGCCGATCGGCAGCGCCTGTGGCGCGTCGTCGCGGAAGGTGGGGCCGACGTTCGTGCGACAGGCGGCAAGCACGACCAGGCGGCATGACGAGAGGCGGCCGCGCCAGGCGTGGAGCAGATCGCCGAGCTTGAGCAGTCCGTCGTCGCCGGGCAGCACGCGCTCGGGTTGCGACAGCACGAGCATGCTGAGGCTCAGGCCCGCGTACTCCTCCGCAATGCCATGGCACGCGAAGTGGACGTATTTCGCCTTTGCGGCGAGATCGAACACCGCGGGCTCGGTCGCGTCGGCGCCGAGCAGCCGCTTCGTCCTGTTGTTGTGGGCCGCGAACGTGCGTTCGATCGCCTCGGTCTCGGCGCGTGCACCCTGGAGCGGCGGCAGCTTGCGGAGACGTTCGAGATCGCCGTTGCGCATGATGCGCTCCATCTTCGCGTCGCTGCTGAGCGCAGCTTCGGCGGCAGTGCGTGCCCTGCCCGGAGCGACCCGGATGCCGAGCAGCCCAGGCCTCACCTGCAGTTCGAGCTGCTGACCGCGGTGCCAGACCCCGATCGCGATCGGCGCCTTTTCGCGCCTCCCATCCTTGATCGCGGCGTCGGTCGCAGTGAGGACATCCCGCAACGCCTTGTCGTCAGCGAGCGGCTGCCTGTCATAGCTCGTGATCACGTCGCCCGGCTGCAGGCCGACGCGCGTGGCCTCGCCGTCACCGTCGACGGCGACCAGGAACACGCCCTGCTCGGGAACTTCTGGTTCCGCTGCAAGCGCGCTCGGGTCAGCAACTGCGAGCAGGTCGAGCGACGTCCCATCACCGCCGACTTCGCCCGCACGCTGGCGCAGCCAGTGCAGCGCGCTGCCCGACGGCACGTAACTGATCGGCGGACCGCTGTCGATCCACGGCACGGGTTGGCCGTCCTTGATGTCGGTCACCAGCAGCTCGAACGGCAGGCGATGCAGCGCGCGATGCGCCGCCACGAAGACCCGCTTGCTCGCCTGCAGGCGCGGCCACAGCGCCCGCGGGATCAGCGCGTCGAACAACGCGCGCAACGACGGATCGCGGCCCCGCTCCTCCATGAGCTGGGGACGCAGGCTGCGCCGCAGCATGCCGTCGAGTTCGCCGCGGACCGTGGCGAAGGCAGCCGGCAGTGCGACGGTCTCGACCTCGCCCTCGCGCGCGAGCACGTGCAGCAGGCTCACGCGCTCCGTGACCGTGAACTCGAGCAGCAGCTCGCCCTCGCGCAGCGCGCTCTGGATCTCCGCCGGCGTGCGCACACGGCCGACCGGCAGCACGTCGCCGAGCAGCCGCGCGCGCTCGTCGTTCAACTGGCGCTGGCGGTTGCCGACTGCATTCGACTGCGCGAGCAGCTGCTGGTGCCCCGATGCGCGTTCCGCGTCGGTGAGGTTGCTGTCGGCGAGCTTCGTCAGTTTGTGCAGCAGCCTGTCACTCTCCGCTCGTGCCGCCTCCAGCTCAGCGCGCAGGGTACGCACTCGCGCCGCGGTCGTCTCGTCGCCGCGTTGCCGTGCCCGGCGCTCCGCTTCCAGCTCGGGTTCGAACCGCTGCTGCTCGATGCAGTCGAGCAACTCGCGGCCACGGCTGCGCTCGGCGGCGAGCATCGAGTCCGCGGGTCTGCCGAGCTCAGCAGCGAGGCGCTGCAGCCGTTCGAACACTTCGCCGCGCTTCATGTCGTCGAACGACGACCGGCGGAGATCCGCCGAGGTCCGCGTGTCGTCGCGCAGGCGCTCGATCATCGCGGCCGCTTCTGCACAGGCTCGCAGCGCCTTGTCGGGGTGGCCGAGGAATTGCAGACAGGCGGCGACGTGGTTCAGGCTCCGTGCGACATCCGGGTGGTCACGGTCGCCGTAGATGCGCCTCCACATCGCGAGCGCCGCCTCGCACTGCGGCAGCGCCTCGCCGGCGCGCCCGAGCGTGCAGAGACAGGCGGCGACGTTGTTCAGCCTCGTCGCGAGATCCGGGTGGTCACGATCGCGGTGGATGCGCCTCCCCATCGCGAGCGCCGCTTCGTACTGCGGCAGTGCCTCGCCGGCGCGGCCGAGCGAGTCCAGACAGAAGCCGACGTTGTTCAGGCCGTTCGAGACATCCGGGTGGTCACGGTCGCCGTAGATGCGCTTCTTCATCGCGAGCGCCGCTTCGTACTGCGGCAGCGCCTCCCCGGCGCGGCCGAGCGATTCCAAACAGGCGGCGACGTTGTTCAGGCTCCGTGCGACATACGGGTGGCCACGGTCGCCATGGATGCGCTTGTACATCGCGAGCGCCGCTTCGTATAGCGGCAGCGCGTCGCCGGCGCGGCCGAGCGACTGCAGACAGGTGGCGAAGTCGTTCAGGCTCGTGGCGACATCCGGGTGGTCAGCCTCACCATGGATGCGCTTCCACATCGCGAGCGCCGCTTCGTATTGCGGCAACGCCTCGCTGGAGCGACCGAGCGATTGGAGACACCCGGCGACGTCGTTCAGGCTCAGTGCGACATCCGGGTGGTCACGGTCGGCGTAGATGCGCCTGCGCGTCGCGAGCGCCGCCTCGTACTGCGGCAGCGCCTCCCCGGCGCGGCCGAGCGCTTCCAAACAGCCGGCTACGTTGTTCAGGCTCCGCGCGACATCCGGGTGGTCACGGTCGCCATGGATGCGCTTGCGCATCGCGAGCGCTGCCTCGAACTGCGGCAGCGCCTCGCCGGCGCGGCCGAGCGATCGCAGACACAGGGCGACGTTGTCCAGGCCCATCGCGACATGCGGGTGGTCACGGTCGTCGTGGAGGCGCCGCCACATCGCGAGCGCCGCCTGGAGCTGCGGCAGCGCCTCGCCGGCGCGGCCGAGCGATCGCAGACAGAGGGCGACGTTGTTCAGGCTCTGTGCAACATCCGCGTGGTCAGCCTCGCCGTGGATGCGCTTGCTCATCGCGAGCGCCGCTTCGTACTGCGGCAGCGCCTCGCCGGCACGGCCGAGCGATCGCAGACAGCGGCCGAGGTTGTTCAGGCTCCGTGCGACATCCGAGTGGTCAGCCTCGCCGTGGATGCGCATGCCCATCGCGAGCGCTGCTTCGAACTGCGGCAACGCCTCGCCGGCGCGGCCGAGCGAGTGCAGACAGTACGCGACGTCGTTCAGGCTCTTCGCGACATCCGGGTGGTCAGCCTCGCCGTAGATGCGCTTGTCCATCGCGAGCGCCGCCTCGAACCGCGGCAGCGCCTCGCCGGCGCGGCCGAGCGAGTGCAGACAGCCGGCGACGTTGTTCAGGCTCCGCGCGACCTCCGGGTGGTCACGGTCGCCATGGCTGCGCTTCCGAATCGCGAGCGCCGCTTCGTGAGCTCGGAGCGCAGCGTCGAACGCAGCTTCCTCGGAGAGACTATTGCCAACTTCCTGCAGCTTCGCCGCCAGCTGCTCGCGTTCCGTGTCATCCGTCGCAGCCTCGCGCAATCCGAGCAGCCCTCCCAGCGCTGCGCTCCAGCGCCTGGCGTCGATCTCCACCTGCGCCTTCGCCATGCCCTCGGCGACGGTCTGTGCGAAGCTCGCATTGACGACAATCCAACCGGACAGGACGAGCCCGCAGATCCTCGGCATAGCGCTTCCTCCGCCGGCAGCGTAGCTGGAGGCCTGAACAGTGTGAAGGACCCGCTCGAAATGGATCCATCCGGGTCAAGGCAAGGCGGCGGCCGAAGATCGCGTTGCAACTCGAGCGGCGCGTCGGTCCGCGCTGAAGCGATATTCTCGGGATCCGGCGCGGGATTGCCATCCACGTGCGCACATGCGCATCAATCGCGCCGTGGACGAGATCGACTGCCCGACCCGGCCTCGATCCGTGCCAGGGCAGGGCGCGCGAAGGCCGCGTCGGTCGGTGTCGAGCGCGGGTCGCTGACGATCTGCTCGAGCAGCGCGCGCGCCTGGCTGCCGCCGAGGCGGCCGAGCGCCTCGATCGCGAGCGATCGCAGCGTCGGGTCGTCCTGCAGCAGCGGAGCGATCGCGGCGACCGCGGTCGGCTCACCGCTGCGTCCCATCGCGATCACGGCTTCCTGGCGCACGCGCGGGCGCGGGTCGGCCAGCAGGGCGCAGAGCTGCCGGTCGCACGCGACCAGTTGCAGGCGGCCGAGCGCGCGCAGCGCGTTGCCGGCGATCAGCGGGTCGCCAGCCGACAAGGCCACGCGCCGCAGGTCGGGTGCGGCGCCACGATCCGCGCTGGCACAGAACCGCCGCCATTCGCGCATGGCGGCGTGCGCGGGGACCGGCGGCGGCATGCCGGCCGCTGTGGTCGCCGACGCGGTCGACTCGCGCGAGGGCGCGGCAGCCAGCGTCGAGTCGGCCTGCCCGCCTTGCCATGCGCCGAGCACTCCCTCGGCGACCAGCGCAACCGCCACGGCCACCGGGATGACGGCCAGCGCGAACAGCCTGCCCACCTTGACCATGGCTAGGGCTTGATCCGCACGGTGTCGGAGGCGATCGCCACGCCGTCGGAGACCACGGTCAGCACGACGTCGGTGTGGTTCGGCTGCAGCACGATGACGTTGGCCGCGATCCCTGCGCGGATCGAGGCGATGACCGCCTGGCGATCGAACGCGAACTTGACCTCGGGGATGCCGTCATTGTCACTGTCGTGCACCGACACCTGGTCGGGAATCACCGGCACGGGGCTGCCGCCGGGCACCCGCAGTTCGACACCGTGCGCCTGGGGCGGCAGCAGCATCGCGACGTTCGGGCCCTCGAGGTGCGCCTGGACGATGCCGTGGTTGCCCGTGGCCTTGCGCGGGACGTTCAGGACCCGCGGCGTGATCTGGACCATGAGCTGGTTGTCGACCGTGACCGTGATCGAGCACGTGCTGGCATTACTGGCCAGGTCGGTCGCGATCACCGTGATCGACATCGGTCCCTCGACGCGGTTCCTCGTGTCGAAGCCGACCGTGAACGGGGACGACGGCGAGGTGCCGATCGACACGTTGTCGATCAGGATCTCGAGCGAGGCCAGGTTGGGGTCGTTCGCGCCGACGACGATCGGGACCACGCCGGACACCATGCTGCCGTCGGTGGGCGAGATGATCGTCTTCTGCGGTGCCGTGTTGTCGACGGTCACGGTGATCGCGACCGTGGTCTCGTTGCCGGCGGCGTCCACGGCCTGCGCGGACAGCAACAAGGCGCCGTCGAGCAGCGTCGTCGTGTCGATCTGCCCGGTGCGGACGTCGGCCGCCACGGGGTTCGGGTAGGCGGTCGAAGCGTCGATCGTCGGTGCGTTGCCGCCGGCCAGCATCGTGATCGCGGCGAGGCCCGAACCGGGGTCGCTCCCTACGACCGTGAACGGGATCGTGCCCGAGACGAAGGCGGTGCTCGCCGGCGTCGTGATCGAAATCGCAGGCACCGTGTTGTCGACGAGCGTGCTGACCGTCGCTGCGGCCTGGTTGTCCTTGCCGTCGACGGCAACGGCGGTGAAGGAGTGCGGTCCGTCGGCGAGCACGCTGGTGTCGAACGTCACGTGGAACGGCGGTGCCGTCTGGGAAGCGGCCAGCACGTTGTCGACCCACAGGTCGACGCGGGCGATGCCGGTGCCGGGTGCCACGTCCGTGGCGCTGGCATCGAAGTCGACCGCTCCGCGCACCGTGGCGCCGTTGGCCGGCGAGTCCACGGTCACGCCCGGAGCCGTGGTGTCGAGCAGCACGGCGATGGATGTACTGCCGACCCGGCTCGTGCCGTCGGTCGCGGCCACGCTGATCGTGTTGGTGCCCTCCACGAGTGCGACGGTTCCGGTCACGACGCCGCCGCCCGGCGGCAGCGCGCCCGCGAGCCCCGCAGGCATCGACGTGACGGTCGTCGCGGTCAGGTCGTCGATCGTGGCCGCCACGGCGATCTGCTGTTCCCCGGGGCCGAAGCAGGCGCCGTCCGCCGGCGTGTCGATCGTGACCACCGGTGCCGTGAGGTCGAGCACGACGTTGCGCACCACGACCGTCGCGTTGCCGGCCTGGTCGGTCACGGTCACGGCGATCGCGTTGGGACCGGACACGAGTGCTAGGTCCCCCGTGGCCTGGCCGCCGCCGGCCGCGAGCAGGGCGGAGCTGGTGCCGAAGACGACGGTCGTCCCGGTCGCGTCCGCGACCTGGATCACGAGGCTCGCCGGTGACTCACCCAGCACGACGCCCTCGGCCGGCGCGACGACGGTGACCGTCGGCGCGGTCGTGTCGCGGATCACGTGGATCGACGTGCCGCCGACGTTGGTCGCGGCATCGGTCGCGGAGACCGCCAGCGCGTTGGTGCCCTCGAGCGCCAGCGCGACCGTGCCGCTCACCAAGCCGCCGCCGGCTGACAGCGACGCGCTGATCCCGGCCGGAGTGGAGAGCACGGTGGTCGGACTCGTGTCGACGACGGAAGCACTCAGCGTCACCGAGGTGGCGCCGAGCACCGCGCCGTCGACCGGCCCGGTGATCGTCACCACTGGCGGCACCGTGTCGACCACGGCGAGCTGCAGCCTCGTGATGATGGCTTGCCGGTTGAACAGCGTGTTGTTCGGCGTGAACGCGCCGGCAGTGGTGGGGTAGTTCGGCGAGGCCGTGAGCCCGACCACGGTGGCAGCACCCGTGGCGTTCATCGCCACGCCGTAAGCCTCGTCGGTTTGGCTGCCACCGAGAAACGTCGAGTGGACCAGCGATCCGTTCGACGCACCGAGCTGGGTCACGAACACGTCGTAGCCGCTGCCGTTCGTCGTCGAGTTCAGCGTGGTGTCGAAGGCATCGGCCGTCGTCGGGAAGTCGGCGGAATTGGTCCTGCCGACCACCGTCGTCACGCCGGTCGGATCCAGCGCCAGCCCGAAGGCCCGGTCCTCGATGGAGCCACCGACGAACGTCGACCAGGCGAGGCCCGCGCCCCCGGGCGTCAGCTTGGCGGCGAACCCGTCTACCGAGCCGCCGTAGGTCGTGTCGGCTGCGCCGGCGGTGGCCGGGAAGTTGCTCGAGAACGTGATCCCGGCCAACACCGTGGCGCCCGTCGCGTCCACGCCGACTGCGTACGCTTCGTCCGCCTGCGTGCCGCCGACGAAGGTCGAGTAGACCAGGGCGGCGCCGTTGGCCGCGATCCGCGTTGCGAATGCGTCGCGGTTGCCGTTGTAGCTCGTGTCGTAGGCGCCCGCGGTCACCGGATAGGACGCGCTGCCGGTCCAGCCGGCGACGGTCACCTCGCTGTTGGCATCCAGTACGACAGCGCGCGCCTCGGCGGTCGGGCCGAGATAGGTCGACCAGGCCAGGGCGTCACCGGCCAGCGAGAGTCGAGTCACGAAAGCGTTGGACAGGATGCCGGCGGCATAGGCCGGCTGGAAGGAGCCGGTCGTGGTGGGATAGTTCTGCGAGGAGGTCGTGCCGACGACCGTCGCGGCGCCGGCAGCGTCGACGGCCACGCCGAGGGCGTTGTCGAACGCGGTCCCGCCGAGGAACGTCGAGTACACGAGGCCGCCGCCCGTGGTCAGCCTGGCCACGAAGCCGTCCTGGCCGCCGTTGTAGGTCGTGTCGAAGGCGCCCGCCGTGGTGGGGAAGCCGGTCGACGAAGTCCAGCCCGCCACGGTCGGGGCGCCGGTGGCGTCGATGGCGATCGCGGTGCCGACGTCGATGCCCGAGCTGCCGATCAAGGTCGAGAAGACCAGCGCGCTGCCGTTCGCGGCGAGCTTGGTGACGAACACGTCGTTGTCACCGTTGGCCGAAGTGTCGAACACCCCCGGCGTGACCGGGAAGTTGCTGCTGTTGGTCATGCCGGTCACGTAGACCGCGCCGGTCACGTCGATTGCCACGGCCGTGGCCTCGTCCTGGGTCGAGCCGCCCAGGTAGGTCGACCAGACGAGCCCCGGGTCGATCATCAACCTGCTCGACGGGTCCAGGGCCGGGACCTCGAAGCCGAACCGCTCGCCCGGCAGCAGCCGGTAGCTGCAGTCGACTGGCACGCGTTCTCCCGTGGACCGTTGCTGCCAGGTCGTGGGCTTGGGCTGGCGGATCTCGCCGAGCGCTGTGTCGATCAGCAGGGAGCCGTCCTGGCAGAGCCGCATCGGGCCGCTCGCTCCCTCGACGCGCAGCACGACGGCGTCGAGTTCCGAGCCGGGCGCCAGGATGACGTCGTACTCGAAGCGCCCGTCGCGGAAGAACACCTCGAGGTCCACGCCGGACCACAGGTCCGCGTAGGCCACACGCTCGTAGGCCGCGATGTCCGTGTGCCATGCCGATGGGTCGGCGCCGCGGAACACGTTGAGCTGACCGGCACGCAGCCCGAGGCCCTGCACGCGCACTGCGGGGCAGGCCCCTTCGAAGCAAAAGCGCAAGTTGACCCCGCGCCGCCTGGCGCCACCGGTGCCAGCGTCCGCTTGCACGGCCTGGTAGGTCATGGCATCGACCGCGAGATGAGCGCTGGTGCTGCCGCGGCGCGCAACGAACCGCGCGGGGTCGGCCCACTGTCCGCGGTTCTCGACGAAGGCCAGCGGGACGCGCGCCAACAGGTCGGCAGCCGAGGACTCGAGCGCGGCGGTCGCGGTCGCCGCGGCCTGATCCTGCTGCGGCTGGCCCCACAAGGTGAACACGGTGGCGCCGACCAGACCGACCGTCGACGCGAAGATCGCCGTCGAACGACGCCGGGTCTTGCCGACCGGTACCCCCAACGACGTCGGGACGACTGCGGACGCGGACGAGAGCGGAAAAAGCTGCAACATGGAGTCCTCCTCGGGACGAAGCGAAGCACCCGCACAACGCAGCGGCGGCTCAGGTGCGGATCAGTGGCCGCCGCCGCGGCGCCGCATGCACGGCGCCCGGGGATGAGCGCCGCGGCAGGGAGCGGCGAAGCACGAAATCCGTGCTTCCGTGTTCCACTCGTCACGGTCGCCCCCCATGGAACCCGCCCGACCCACGGCCGCCCTGAGCACGGCGCGTTCTGCGAGCAGTGGCGCTGCGGATCCTCGTGCGCGCGGGCCGGCTCGACGTCGAGGTCGCCCGCAAGCGCGTGCTGGGGCTGACGCCGGGGCGGCGCCAGGTTCGCGGTGCAACGCCGGTGCCGGCGTCAGCCGATGCGGATGCGCACGCCGTTCGACGTGGCGATGCCGAACGCGTTCAGCGTCGGGTCCATCCACACCGACTGCGAATAGACCGGCACGCCGAGGAGCAGGGAGCCCGCTGGCAACGGCAACAACACCGACATGCCGGGAAGGGGCGCGGGGAGGTTGCTGATCAGCATCGTCACGCCGGCACTCAGATCCGCGTGCACGCGGCACCCGGGCGCCCCGAGGAACGCGAGGTCGACGCCGTTCGGGTACCAGCCCAGGCCGTCGGTCGACAGGATGCACAGACCGAGACCGATGTTGGTCGGGTTCGACGTCGTCAGGACCATGGTGCCGCCCGGCGTCGGCACCCCGGTCGCAACGAGACTCAGGCCGAAGCACGACGTGCCGTACGCGACGTTCTCCTGCAGGTTGATCGGCGTGCCGCCGACGGTGTAGCGCAGCACCCCGGTGAAAACGCGGTTGTTCGTCAGCGTGGCGCCGGGGCCGGCGAACGGGAAGACGCTGAGGGCGATGCCACCAGCGACCTGCAGGTCGGCGGTCGAGTTGCCGAACCAACCCATCGTTGCGCTGAGGCTGCAGTTGTTGGCGACCAACGTCAGTCCGAACGGGGCGCCCGCGGGAAAGGTGACGGCGGCGAACGGTGCCGCCGGCACGACGATAGCCCCCGCGATCGACTGCGGACCAGCGGCCGTCGTGACGACCGGCACGGTGGAACCGATCAGCACGCTCATGCCGGGCGTCACTGCACCGCCAATGCCGCCGGCGTTGAGGTAAATGCTGACGGAGACGCTGCTGCTCGGCAGCGTGCCGGCGCCGGTCCAGAAGTCGAGTTGCGTCAGCGTGACCGGCGTCGTTGCCGTCAAGTCGACGACCAATGCCCCGCCGACTGCGGTGCTGGCGTTCGGCATCGTGCCCAGGACGAGCGCCGATTGTGCCGGCGCCGCGAGCGCCGCGAGCAATGCGAAGACCAGCGACGACGCGATCCGGATGCGCATGCGACCTCCTGTCGGGTGACTTGCTACCGAGAGTCGGGGACGTCGAGAGGCTACCGGCCGGTGCCCAGCCCGACAACTCCTCCACGCGTCGCGCTCCGCCAAGCCGCTTCGCAGGGATGACTACTGGAGTGCGTGACGACGCTGTTGGTGAGCGTGATCGCATTGGTGTAGGCGTCGATGCGCGCGACCTGCCAGTGCAGCTCGACCCCGCGCAGCGCCTGGTTGTTGGGCACGTTCGTCGAGCCCGGCGCAGCAGCTCGGCCCACGGATACCGCCGTCCACGCCGTCGCCGTTGGCTCGGGCGATGCGGCACCGCTCGCTGCCGCAGCATCTGGCGAACCATCTCGGCGTCGGCAGGATCGCGAGCGTGATCGCTTTCTGGTAGCACGGGCGGCTGATGCGCCCAGCTCTTCGCCCGTGCGACGCCTTCCCCATGCTGCTCGCAGCGGCCGGGGTGGTGCTCGCGGTGCAGGCGTGGTTCGCCGGCAGCCTGTTCCGCTACATGCTCGCGGGCTCCGTCGCGGGCATCGTGCTGTGCGTGCCGGCCCTGTCGATCCTCGTGTGGCGCGAACGCGCGCGGCGGTTCTGGCGGCGCACGTTGTTCGCGCTCGTGCCTCTCACCGGCCTGCTGCTGCTGCTCGAACTCGGCGTGCACCTGTTCGGCCCGGCGCGCCAACTGCCGGCACGCGTGCGGCCCGAGGCGCGGCTCGGCCACGTGCTCGAACCAGGGTCCGATGGCACGGACCGCAACGGCTTCCGCAACGCGGCCGTGCCGGCGCGCACCGACGTGCTGTTCGTCGGTGACTCGCAGACGTGGGGCTTCCAGGTCGAGCGCGACGAGACCTTCGCCGCCGTCTTCTCGGCACGCACCGGGGCTTCGAGCTACCAGATGTCGAACGGTTCCTACGGCCCGGTGCAGTATCGCGAGCTGGTCCGCCGCGGCCTGCCGCTGCAGCCGAAACTCGTCGTGGTCGCGTTCTACTTCGGCAACGACCTCGTCGACGCGTCCGGTTACGCGGGCCTCGAGGGTGCTCAGGATCTGCGCTCGCCGGGCGTGAACTACGTCGTGCGGCACAACGCCGAGTTGGATGGCGAGCGGTCGCCGAACTGGACCATGGCGCTCGTCGACGGCGTGCTCGCCGCGAGCCGCGTCCTCGATTTCGCAGCCAGGGTGGTCAAGTCGCGCCTGCGCGGCGGCATCCTCGACGAGCAGCCGGGTTCGGTTGCGTTCGAGAAGGGCGTGCCCACCGTGTTGTTGCCGGACTACCGGTTGCCGATCGTCGATCCCGACAATCCGCAGGTGCGCGACGGCCTGCTGATCAGCGGCCGCTGCCTCGCCGACATCGCGGGCCAGTGCCGCAGCATCGGCGCGCGGTGCCTGCTGCTCGCGATCCCGACCAAGGAGTTCTGCTACCAGGAGTGGCAGCTCGGGCAGGGCACCCCGCTTCCGGCCCTGCGGGCCCTGCACGCCGCCGAGACCCGCGCCCGCCGGGAGCTGTTCAACCTCGCGGCCGCGGCAGGATGCGAGATCGCGGACCTCGGTCCCGCGTGCGTGGCGGCGCTGGCTGCCGGGACGCCGGTCTGGCCACCCTCGGGCGACGGGCACCTGAACGCAGCGGGCCACCGCGAGGCGGCGCGCCTGATCGAACAGATCCATGCGCGCAAGTAGGTGCGTGTGCCGCGTACGGCAAGATCGGCTGCGACACGCGCTGCAAGGACCTGATCTACGACGGCCTGCTCGACGCGGCGCTCTTCGCGCGCCACGTCGTTCACGATCGACCTCGCCGCCGCGCGTGCGTGGGCGAAGCCCGCGCGCTGACGCGGGAGCTCGCGCGGATGCCCGGGCCGCAGGCGATCACTGATTGCCGATGTGACCGCGGATGCCGTTCGCGGTGATCGCGCCAAACGCGTTGACGGGCGGCACCTGGAACACCGCCGACGTCGTGAACACGTCGACGCCGAGAACGCTCGTGCTGTTCGGGATCGCGAGGTAGGCGATGTGCATCGCGCCCGCGACCGGCCAGGAACGCACGACGTCGAGCGTCGAGCGCAGCCCGCAGCCAGGCATGCCAAAGAAGCCCAGGTCCGTGATGGCCGGGATCGCTGAGCCGCGCAGGAAGCGATGAGGTGGAGACGGGCTCATCGCTGGCGGTGACACTCTCGCAGCCGGCGTGCCCCATCAGAGCGCGCCGATGCTCAGCCGAAGCGCGTTCGATACACTGACCACGAGCCCGGCCGTCGCGTGGAACTCGAACGGCACCATCTGCTGGTACAAGACGAACCCCGCGAGGCTGACACTCGGCGGGATGAGCACTTGAGCCTGGGCGCTGCCGCCTGTGGCCACGACGAAGTCGACGAGATCGGGTGAGACGTGCAGCAGGCACGACGGGCCCGCCGGCAGGACCGCGGCAATCGGCACGGACACTGTCGTGAAGCCGTGCACGACGCCGACCAGGGCCACGGCGGGGACGCCATTCGTGACGGTCCTCAGCACGGTTCCCACCCACGGCGATGTCAGCGCGGAGAGCGTGTTGTTGCCGCCGCTGCTGGGGCACGCCGCCCCGATGCTCGTCACCATCGCCGGGCAGTTGGTCGTGTACTCGGCGAAGAAGGCTGACAGCGCGCTGCCGACGCGCATGAAATGACCTCCGGCGGCAACGCCGTTCGGCAGCGGCGTCACGTGGTACACGGTGCCGTAGATCCCGTCGCCGACCTGGCTCCAGTTGCTCCCGTCCCATCGCGCAAGGCAGAACATCGGGTCGAGCCCGGACCCCGAGAATGAGCCGGCGGCGACCAGATTGCCGTCTGGCAGTGTGGCCAGCGACATGACCTCATTGTTCAGGCCGGCGCCGAGCGGCGACCACGCGGTGCCGTTCCAACGCGCCACGCGCATCGCCGGCACGCCACCAGCGGTCGTGAACCACCCGCCAGCGAGCAGGCTGCCGTTGGGGTCGAGGTGCAGGCACTGGACGGTCGCGGGCATGCCGGTGCCGAGCGGATGCCACGCGATCCCGTCCCAGCGTGCCACGCGATCCGCGGCGACACCCCCTGCTGTCGTGAAGTAGCCGCCCGCGACGACGTCCCCGTTCGGCAGGACCGCGATGGCCACAACGGAGTTGTTCAGGCCCGTGCCGAGTGGCGCCCAGGTCGTGCCGTTCCACCTCGCGATGCGCGCCGTCGAGACGCCACCCGTCGCCGAGAAGGCGCCACCGGCGATGATGTCGCCGTTCGGGGCAGTCGTGAGGGCGAAGACGGAGTCGTTGAACCCGCTGCCGAGCGGCGTCCAGGCAGTGCCGTTCCAGCGCGCGATGTTCGATGCGGCGATCCCGTCGGCGTGCGTGAAGTAGCCGGCGGCGATGAACTCGCCGTTGCCCAACGGTGCGAGTGCGTAGACCCTGACGGTGTTGCCGCCCGTCATGCCCGCACCGAACGGTGCCCACGTGCTTCCGACCTTGCGCGCGATGCGGCTCGCGGCGACGTTGCCGAGCAGCGAGAAGTCGCCGCCCGCGATCAACTCGCCGTTGGGCAGGTGCGCGAGCGCGCGCACGCGGTCGTTCGTGCCGCCGGCCATCGCATACCAGCTCGAGCCATCCCAAGCGGCGATCGAACGCGCGCCGATGCCGCCCGCCGTGAGGAACGAACCGCCGACGAGGAGATCGCCCCCCGTCGTCCTGCCCAGAGTGTGCACCTCGGCGCTGAAGGTCCCGTCGGTTCCGAGGCCCGATCCCATGTTCGTCCACGCCGCGCCGTCGAATCGCGCGATGTAGTTCACGGGCGTCGTGAACACGCCGCCGGCGACCAGATCCCCGTTCGCCAGCTCGGTCACGGCGTGCACAGCGCCGTTGATGCCGGTGCCGACCGGCGACCACGCCGTGCCGTTCCACCTGGCGACGCGAGGTACGGAAGTGCCGCCGGCGGAGAAGAAGTTGCCGGCAGCGACGACGTCGCCGTTCGCGCACGCCGCCACGGAGTAGACGAACCCGTTGACTCCCGTACCGAGTGGCGACCACACGCTACCGTTCCACCGCGCGATGCGGTTCACGGGGACGCCTGCCGCCATGCTGATCGCGCCAGCAGCGATCACGTCGCCGTTGGGCAGCTGTGCCAACGCCCAAACCGTGCCCTGGAGGATGCCACCGACCGCACTCCAGCTCGTGCCGTCCCAACGCGCGAGGCCGCCGCCGCCGACGCTCGAGAAGCCACCGGCGGCGAGCAGGTCGCCGTTGGGCAGGCGCAGCAGCGCGTCCACCTGTCCATTCGGTTGCGATGCGAAGGGCTGCCACACGGTGCCGTTCCAAACGGCGAGGTAGGTGCTTCCGCCGGCGATGCCGTAGCTGCCGCCGGCGACCAACTCGCCGGTGGGCAGCGTTGCGAGACTCCGCACCGTCGGGCCGAGGCCGCTCCCGAGCGGCGACCAGTTTCCGCCCACGTCGCGGAACGCGATGTTGTTCGCGAGGCAGTTGCCCGCCACGTAGAACGCGCCCGCGACGACCAACCCCGGTGCCGCAGGGCCTGCGCCATCAGGATCCCATGGCAGCGTCGCGTAGACTCTCGCTTCGCCGGGATAGACGGCGACCACACCGGGGACGCCGGTCCCCGCACCGAAGCCGGTCACGCACTGGCCGGCGGACTGCACCGCGAGCAGAGCGAGAGCCAGGCACGAAGACGTGATGCGAAGTGGGTGCATGAGGGTGGGGTGTAGGAAAACTGAAGCAGTGTCCCGGACCACCCGGGGCCCGCCTCGACACGATCCGCCGCGTGCGGAACCCCGTCAAGTCGCACCCTTGGCAGCCCTTGATGCCCGCAGCTCCAGGCGTCCTTGCCGACGATTCGCGCACCGAGCACACCGGTGCCCCGCCGCGACCTGCTTCCTGGTCACCGCACTGCCGGTATCGTGAGTTCAATGGACAGATCGGCGATCGAGGCCGAGGTTCGTCGCCTCGCCCCTTGGTACTACAGCTGGGATCTCTGTGGCGTGCGCACCGACGCGACGCCGCCGTGTGACGACCAGGGCCACCGCGAGGTCTTCTGTCCGCCGATTCACGACGGGTTCTGGTGCGGCAAGTCCGTGCTTGACGTCGGTTGCAACGAGGGCGCCTACGGCTTCGGTGCGCTCGAGCACGGCGCGAGGCGGCTCGTCGGGTTCGACTGCCGCGCCGTCAACGTCGAGAAGGCGCGCTTCATCGCTCGGCTGCGCAGCCACGACAACGCAGAGTTCTCGGTGCAAAGCTGCGACTCGTGGATCCGCGCGCACGGTGACAGGTTGTTCGACGTCGTCATGATGTGCGGCATCCTGTACCACCTGACCGATCCCCAGGAGACGATACGCCAGTACTGCCGGATCGCCCGCGAGTGGATCTGCGTGACCTCGTGCGTGGTCGGCAGCGACGAGGGGGGCTTCACGGTCACGCCCGAGGCCAACAACATCGCCGCAAGCGACGGTGGCCACGACTCGTTGATGCCGAACGGCGCGATGACGTTGATCGGCGAGTTCCGCAAGCACGGGTTCGAGCCAGTACACGTCTCGGAGACGCGCAGGGCGGACTTCTTCGACGGCGTGAGCTTGCTTTTGCGCAACTGCAACGGCTTGTGCAGTGCGCCTGAGCCGCTCGACGTCGATCGCGACGAGGTCGCGGTCTACGCGGCGCCCGCGTTGGCTCCAGGGGCGAGGTCGATCGAGCTGTTCGGCGCGATGTACAATCTTCTTGGCCGCCCGCACCGGGTACGCGCACGCGTGAGCTGGCGCCACCGCGGCGGTCGGGACGAGACGATTGCCCAGGAGGTTCTCGATCTCGCGCCGCGCTCTCTGAAGCCGGGTGATCCGGACAGCGCGTCCACGGATCGGCGGCTAGCTCTCACCGGCGAAGGCGATGGCGTCGAGATCGAGATCCGGGATGTGAAGGACGGCGCGCTCGTGGGGGGCGTGCACCTGCCGTTGGTGCGACCGCGGTCGTAGCGCACACATGATGCCGACAAGGCGGCGATCTCGGGCAGCTCGAGCTATCGGAAGCCGCGGTCTCCGCAGGAGCTAACAGGTGACCCGGCGTGGACGGGGCGCAGGCCACCAGCCCGGACGTGCGCGGGGCGCGCGACCGCGCCCAGCAGTCGCAGCGGTGATCTGCAGCGGAGGTTGCGCCGCTCCCAGCCGCGTCGCGACCGCTCCAGCGTGTGGATCGCCGCCACCGCCGCCGCCGCGGCCGGGTCGTACGCGCACAGCACCTGCACCCGATACGGCAGCGACAGTACCCACTGTCGATACGGAACCGCCGGCAGAACCCGGTCGACCAGCCACGCCGCCGTGTCCGCCATCCGCCGCGCCCCGCACGACGGGCAGAACCCGCGCCCCTTGCGCGCCCGCGCGATGCCGGGGCCGGACGCGAAACGTGCATTCGACGTTTCGGCGTCTCTATCCGCACTGCGTCACGCACTCAACCGGCGCCGGCATGGTCGCGCGACGCCGCACCCGCGCCGGCCGCAGCTACGGGCTAATCGCCACTTTCAACGGCGCCTCCACGATGTCGGTTCTACCACGGTTCCACAAGCACGGTTCTGCTCTCGATCGCGGGCACGGGGCTCACACCGGTGTTGATGGCCTTCGGAGGGACGGCGGTCAGCGTCCCGCTGTGGCCGTACGTCACCGTCCTCGTGTCACCCGACGTCCTTATCGGGATTGGCGCCGGCGGCAGCATCACGGTGCCCCTGCCACCACTTCCCCCCGGTACGCTCTACGCGCAGGGCCTCGTGTTGGACTCGGGGGGCACGCTACGCGGTACGAACAGCGTTCGCTTCCTGTGGCTCTGACAGCCGACCCTCGCCGCGGGTGGAGCTCGGCCGTGGGGACCTGCGCGCTGTCTACCTCGGCTGGCTCCTGTGCGTGCAGAGCAGCGACGTCGACGATGATGACGTCGAGCCATGACTGCTCGCCCGCAGTCCCCTGCTGCAGGACCTGTCGGCGAAGTAGCGACGCCGTGGACCTTTGGCGGGCGGTCATCGGGGTCCGCAACCTTGCCATTGTGGGCGGTCGCCGTCCTGCCGTTACCGATTGCCGGCCCGCGGCTATGACCCGGGCCATGAGATTGTGTCCTCTAGTGCTCTGCGGCCTCGCGGCCGTGTCTTGCAACAGTTCCAATTCCAACAGTCCTCCGGTCATTGCTGCCGCGACGATCGGCCCCGAAGGTGGCGTCATCACCGTCGACAGCGGCGTGCAGACTGGCCTGATGCTGACGGTTCCTGCTGGAGCCCTGACGACCCCGACCACAATCCTCATCCGCGACCTGACCCCGCGCCCGACCCCGGGGACCGTCGCCCACCCGGCCGTCGTGTCGCCGCCCGGACAACCGTTCCTCGTCGAGCCGGCCCTGCGCTTCGAGCAGCTTGCGACGCTGCGTGCGCCGTATCGACCGACGGCGGTCATCCAGACCGGGCCCGGCAACGTGCGCGCGCGGCACACGCGCAACGGCGACATCATCGACATCGACCCGACGGTCGTCGACGTGCAGAATGGCCGCATCGAGCTGCCGATCAGCTTCACGGGGCAGTACCAGGTGATCCAGGCAATGCCGGCCGACTTCTTGGCCTACCGGCAGCAGCCTGGCACGGTGGTGTCGCTCGCCGACGGCCTCACGTTCGGCGTCGAGGACGTGCCCGCACAGTCACCGTTCGCGGGGCCATCGGCGCAGCGATGGCGCATCACCGTGCCCGACGCAGAGGACCTGTTGTACTTCGACGCGGATCGGCTGCGAGGGCGCGAGTCGGTCACCGACAACTGGCGCGAGACCTGGAGCCAGTCGTGCCCGGTGTGGATCCACGCGAGTCAGGCGCCGATGGTCGGGGCGTTGGCGACCGCGACGCAAGTGAGTCGCCCCATGACCTCGCCGCCGATCGGTGGCCTGATGACGGCGTTCGGCATGTGGTCGTGGGTGGAACCGCGCCGCGTCGGCGCGCAGGAACTCCGCGACGTCCTCTGGTTGCGCGTGACGCTCGCGTGGAATCGCCACGATCTCGGCGTCGGCCAACGCGAGTACCAGTTCTGGTTCGCGCCCGGCCACGGCCTGATCGCGTTCGCGCAAGACGGTGTGATCCACCCGCGCCTCGCGCTGTGAGCTGCCCCGCCCGCATCGCTACAGGAAGTCGGGCACGCCGGGCACCTGGTCGGTCAGCGTCGCACCGCGGCGCGGTAGTTCAAGGTCGCTCGTCTCGGGCTGATTGTGCGGCGGAAGGTGGTCCGCTTCAGATCGGCGCCACCTTTCGCTCCCAGCGACCCGTGTCGCTCTGCACCATGCGCACCAAGTGTCCGCCGTCGCAGAGCGGTGAACGGCGCAGCAGCGGGTGCAGCTCCGCGATCAGGCGATCCACATCTGGGGCACGGAAGGACAGGATGTACTGTCCATCGCCGATCTCGAGCCCGTCGAACTCGCCGACGCCGGTCGACTGCACATCGAGATCGAGTTGAGTTTCGCGAAGGCGTTGACTGAACGCGTGCACTTGCGGTCCCCATCTGCGCGTCGCTGAGCTTCAGCACCAGCAGCAGGTTGTGACCATCCGACGGCGAGTCTCGCGACTGCGGCGCGGCGCGATGTGCCCGCAAACGGGATGCTCCGTTCCCGCATGCGATCTCGAGGCCGCTTCGCGTGGTCATTCGCGGCCGAACTCAAAAACTCCCGATGGTCAGAGTCAACGCGTTCGTACCGGTCAGCGCCGTGATGCTGCCTGTCCCGTCGAATTCGATGGGCACCACCTGCTGGTGGAAAACGCCGCCAGCAAGTGCGACCGTGTTCGGAAGCACGACCTGCGTCTGCACGATGCCGGCCGCAGGCACGTACACATCGAGCAGATCGGGGGTCACGAGCAGCGTGCAACCCGGCACACCCTGCGGCAAGATCAACGGCATCGGGATCGATGTGGTGCTGAACCCGATCACACCGAGCGCGAGCGCAAGCGCCGGCATCCCGGTCGCAACCGAGCGGAACGTCGACCCGATCCACGGCAGCGACGTGGCGGCCAGCACGTTGGGGCCACCGGACCCAGTGCAGCCGGAGCCATGGGAGACAGCAGTGGCGGGGCACGTTGTCGTGAGCTGCGCCATGTACGGGGAGGCCCCGCCGTTGACGACAGTGAAGTTCCCGCCAGCCACGACGTCCCCGTTCGGAAGCCTCGTGAGCGCGTACACAGGGTTGTTGATCCCCGACCCCAGCGCCGACCAGCTCGTGCCATTCCAACGCGCGATCTTGGAAGCACTCACGCCCCCCGCCAAATCGAAATCTCCGCCCGCCACGAGGTCCCCGTTCGGCAGCGTCGTCAGGGCGTTTACGACGCCGTTCATTCCCGAACCCAGCGCCGACCAAGTCACACCATTCCACCGCGCGATGCGGGAAGGGAAGTACCCACCTGCCACGAGGTCGCCGTTCGGAAGCGTCGTCAGGGCGACCACCGAACCGGGAAACAGCCCCGATCCCAGCGCCGACCAGCTCGTGCCATCCCAGCGCGCGATGCGGAAAGCCGTCACCGCCCCCGCCAAGTCGAAGCCCCCACCCGCCACGAGATCGCCGTTCGGCAGCGTCGTCAGGGCGTAGACCGAGCTGTTTATTCCCGTACCCAACGCCGCCCAGCTGGTGCCATTCCAGCGCGCGATGTAGTTCGCACTCACACCTCCCGCCGTCGTGAAACCACCACCCGCCACGAGGTCCCCGTTCGACAGCGTCGTCAAGGCGGAGACACCGGAGTTCGTTCCCGAACCCAGCGCGAACCAACTCGTGCCATTCCAGCGCGCGATGTAGTTCGCACTCGCACCTCCCGCCGTCGTGAAACCACCACCCGCCACGAGGTCGCCGTTCGGCAGCGTCGTGAGGGCGAACACGATTCCGTTCAACCCCGAACCCAGCGCCGACCAGCTCGTGCCATCCCACCGCGCGATGTTGGAAGCGCTCACACCCCCCGCCAAAGGGAACGCCCCACCCGCCACGAGATCCCCGTTCGGCAGCGTCGTGAGGGCAGCGACATGGGGGGATAAGGGCCATGGAACACCACCGCTCACTCCCGAACCCAGCGCCGACCAAGTCACACCATTCCACCGCGCAATGTTGGAAGCACTCACGCCCCCCGCCCCAGTGAAGTACCCACCTGCCACGAGGTCCCCGTTCGGCAGCGTCGTCAGGGCGCCGACACTGCTGCTCATTCCCCCACCCAGCGCTGACCAACTCGTACCATCCCAGCGCGCGATGCGGGAAGCGCTCACGCCTCCCGCCGAAGTGAAGCCACCACCCGCCACGAGGTCGCCGTTCGGCAGCGCCGTCAGGGTGCGGACCCCGCTCGGCTGCATTCCCGTACCAAGCGCCGACCAGCTCGTGCCATTCCAGCGCGCGATGTTGGAAGCACTCACGCCACCCGCAAAAGTGAAGTACCCACCCGCCACGAGGTCCCCGTTCGGCAGCGTCGTCAGGGCGTTGACAGTGGCTCCGGCTCCGCCAGCCCACATGCTTATTCCCGAGCCCAGCGCCGACCAGCTCGTGCCATCCCAGCGCGCGATGCAGGAAGCGCTCACGCCTCCCGCCGAAGTGAAGCCCCCACCCGCCACGAGGTCGCCGTTCGGCAGCGTCGTCAGGGCGAGGACGTCTCTAGAGCCAAAAAGGGGGGAGCTCATTCCCGAACCCAGCGCCGACCAGCTCGTGCCATTCCACCGCGCAACGTAGGCAGCGCTCACGCCCCCCGCCGAAGTGAAGCTCCCACCCGCCACGACGTCCCCGTTCGGTAGCGTCGCCAGGGCGTAGACCGGGCCAGCTATCCCCGAACCCAGCGCCGACCAGACACCGGAGACTGGATCGTAGGTTGCGATGTTACTGGCAAAGGCCGAGCCAGCGACCTGGAACTGGCCGCCGACGACCAGCACCGGAGGCATGGGACCAGCACCGTCGGGGTCCCACATCGTGGTCGCACTGACTTGTCCGTCCGTACCGGGAATGCCCTGGCCCGGCAGCCACTGTGTCGAACACTGAGCGGGGATCCGCGCCCACAAAGCGCCGACGAATGCCTGGGCCAGGGAGAACAAGACGCGTGTCGTGCGTGAGTTCATGGGACGACCTAGTTCGGAACTTGCGATGCAACTTGCTCCGTTGCCACGAGCCACCACTACAGGCCGATGACCGCAGTCGCCGCGTCCGACATCACGAGACCCGAAGGATTGCCCGCAGCAGGATCGAGAACGACTGCCTGCTGGTGCAGGATGAATCCCGCCAGCGCAGCGCTCGCGGGCACTGGCAGCGAATAAGTGGCCGAGCCCAAGGATCCGATCAGCGCGTCGCTCGCGTCGAGACTCACGCGCAGCGAACAGTTCGTGAGACCGAACGGCGTCAGGTCGAGCGGCAGCGGAACGGCGGCCCAGCTCACGTTGCTGAGGCCAGAGATCATCACCGCGAGGGACACGGGCAGCGGCTCCACGTGCACGGTCATCGTCGCTCCGACGCGAGGCAGCGTGGTTGCTTCGAGCCGCGTCACGCCCGCGCTGCCGGGACAACCGGCGCCAAACGTCGTGTAGGCGCCGGCTCGAACGATGGCTACGGTCGTGCCCGAACAAGCCGCGATCTGGCAGAAGGTCAGACCAGGCGGCAGCGCCGGCACGTTGCACTGGCCATAATAGTTGTTGCCCCAGGCAACCAGGCTGCCGTCGCTGCGAAGCGCTACTGTGTGGGATACCCCAGCTGCCACCTGCACGTAGGTCAGACCTGGCGGCAGCGCGGGTGCGGTGCCAATGTTGCCCCAGGCCACGACGCTGCCGTCGCTGCGACGTGCTACTGCGTGGTATCCACCGCCCGCCACCTCGACGTAGGACAGACCCGGCGGCAGCGCCGGCACGTTGCACTGGCCAAAGCCGTTGAAGCCCCAGGCCACCACGCTGCCATCGCTGCGACGGGCTAGTGTGTGGGATCCACCCGCCGCCACCTCGACGTAGGACAGGCCCGGCGGCAGCGCCGGCACGTTGCACTGGCCATAGACGTTGTAGCCCCAGGCCACGACGCTGCCGTCGCTGCGACGCGCGACCGTGTGGAATGAAGCAGTCGCCACTTCCACGTAGGACAGCCCCGGCGGCAGCGCCGGCACGTTGCACTGGCCTTGGCCGTTGTAGCCCCAGGCCACGACGCTGCCGTCGCTGCGCCGCGCAACTGAGTGGTCCCCACCTGCTGCCACCTCGACGTAGGACAGGCCCGGCGGCAGCGCCGGCACGTTGCACTGGCCATCGTTGTTGAGGCCCCAGGCCACGACGCTGCCGTCGCTGCGACGCGCCACTTCGTGGTAATCACCCACTGCCACCTCGACGTGGGACAGACCGGGCGGCGGCGCGGGTACGTTGCACTGGCCCTCGGCGTTGCGGCCCCAGGCCACGACGCTGCCGTCGCTGCGACGCGCTGCGGAGTGCTCATAGCCCGCCGCCACTTCGACGTAGGTCAGACCCGGCGGCAGCGCGGGTACGTTCCACTGGCCATAGGAGTTGTCGCCCCAGGCCACCCCGCTGCCATCGCTGCGACGCGCTACGGTGTGCAACTCACCCGCCGCCACCTCGACGTAGGAGAGACCCGGCGGCAACAGCGGCACGTTGCAGTAGATGCTCCAACCCCATGCCACGACACTGCCGTCGCTGCGACGAGCGACCGTGTGGTAACGACCTGCCGCCACCTCGACGTAGGACAGACCCGCCGGCGGCGCGGGCACGCTGCACTGGCCGATGTAGTTGTCGCCCCATGCAACCACGCTGCCGTCGCTGCGACGCGCTGCGGAGTGCTGAAAGCCCGCCGCCACTTCGACGTAGGTTAGACCCGACGGCAGCGCGGGTACGTTGCACTGGCCATAGTCGTTCCAACCCCAGGCCACGACGCTGCCGTCGCTGCGACGCGCTACCGTGTGCCTCCAGACGGCCGACACCTGGTCGTAGGACAGCCCAGGAGGCAGCGCGGGCACGTTGAGTTGTCCGAAACTGTTGTCGCCCCAGGCCACGACGCTGCCGTCGCTGCGGCGCGCGACTGTGTGTCTATAACCCCCGGCCACCTCGACGTAGGACAGTCCCGGTGGCAGAGGTGGCACGATGCACTGGCCATAGTCGTTGTAGCCCCAGGCCACGACGCTGCCGTCGCTGCGACGCGCTGCCGTGTGGAGCGCACCCGCCGCCACCTCGGCGAAAGACTGTTCATGCCAGCGGCTGTCGACCACCATCCTCCCCCAACCGATCACATCCTGCTGGGCCAGCGCTGTGTCCGTTGCGGTTGGCAACGGGAGGAAGAATGCAAGGACCGAGAACGCCGCGGCGCGCGGCGACGAGTTCGGGCGGATCGGTGCGAACATGCGACTCCTTTTGCGGAAGACGCGCGCTGGATCACGGTGGCATGGCTGGGCGACTTACATCCTACACGGCTGCCTCTTCCTGTGTTGATCAGTCAGGTGCGGTCTTGCTGTCGCAGCGGGGTGAGTCATGACGAGCGCGGAAGAAGTACCATGCTGAGAGGGGCAGGTGGTTGCCGCGGACCGGGTGTAGATGGGATGAGAAGGGACAGTGACCCCGACGACCGGCGCGACCACCGGGGTGCCGCAGCTGACGATCGGCATCGACCTCGGCGACAAGCACAGCCACGTGTGCGTACTCGACACTGAGGGCACGATCGTCGAGGAGTCGCGGCTGCAGACCAACCCCACAACGGCGGACGATGTCACTTCTTCGCGGTCGAGGACGACGAAACGCTGCTTGACGATCACGGCCTTCTCAGGGAAGGAACCTGAAGCAGCGTCCCGGACCACCCGGGGCCCGCCTCGACACGATCCCCCGCGTGCGGAACCCCGTCAAGTCGCACCCTTGGCAGCCCTTGACTCCCGCAGCACACGGCACTCCTCACGCAGGAACGCGATGGTGCGCGCTTGCTCGCGATTCACGAGCCCCGCGAACAGAAGCAGGAGGAAGCGGAGCGGGGCGATGGGATCCGGCATCGGGGCCGGGACGGTATTCGTGAGACGGGTTGCAGTCCGGCGCGCCGGCCACAGGCATCCACGAGAGTTCGCCTTCATACGCCCTAGTGGGGAGCCACTGCCGCTCGGAGGAGCGGACCTGTCCGCGCCGCGGTAAGGAGCCGCGGGGCGATGGCGTTCCAGGCGGCGTCCATGTTGACGCCGCACACCGGAGCACCACGAACTGGCCGACGGCCAGCACGCCGAGGCGCGGCGTGGAGCTGTCGCCGTGATGCTGGCGGCGACGAGCTCGGCGCAGGCCGCTACAGCTTCTGCCAGACACCAGTCAGCGTCAGCAAGAACGCTTCCAGATCAAACTTTTCGCCGGACGTGAGACCGAGCGGGAAGATCTCTTCGTCAAAGAGTGTGGTGCCGCCCGCATTGTATTTGTCGATCACGTTGGCGAGCGCGAGCGGGTTTGCCGCCTGCTGCCCGCGATGGAAGTAGGGCGCGGTCCGCATCAGGTTGCGCAATGTCGGCGTCTTGAAGCGGCGAAGATCGCGTGTGCGGCGGGTGAAGTCCTTACGGCCAGCGTCGGCGCCTGAAGGCTCCACCGAAACGTGATAGCGCTCGTCGGAGTAGTTCGAACCAGAGTGGCATCCGAAGCAGCGAGCCTTGCCAAAGAACAAGTGACGGCCCCGTTCCTCGCTCGCAGAGAGCGCTCCCACCTGCCCGTCCTCGTAGCGATCCGCGTTGGAGTTACCGACCACCAGCGCGCGTTCGTAGCTGGCCAGTGCGTTCTGCAGCAACGGGATCGACGGCAGAGCGCCGGAGTACGCCGATGCGAACATCCCTACGTAGTTGTCCGACGCGTTCAAGTAGGTGAGCAACCCGTTGGGGTCCGCACCCATCTCCTCGGGATGGAACAACGGAAAGAGCACCTGCTTCTCGAGGTCCTCGGCGTGGCCGTCCCAGAACTGCTCCGTCGAGAACACACGATTCAACACGGTTGGCGCGTTGCGTAGCAGCGTGCCCGTACCACCGAAGCCGAGACGCTGGTCGATGCTATCGGTGAACGACAACAACTGGGTGCTGACATGGCACAAAGCACAACTCTTGTTGCCGTCGCCGGAGAGCCTCGCGTCGTGAAAGAGGACTTCGCCGAGGTCGATCGCGTCTCGCGACGGGAGGTTCCCAACGGGCACTTTGGTCTCGGCCCGATCGAGGCCGAGAGGCAATGCGAAGGTCGTCGGCAACTGCTGCCACCCGCTCGATGCAGGGGTGGCGAAAGCAGCGCGGGCGATCTCGTCCGCCGTCCGCTCCACGCGCGAGAGGCGCACCTGGTCGATTCCGACCATACCGCCCTGACCCTGGATTCCCGCGGGGCCGACGATCAACGTGGACGACGGGCTCGCCAAAACCGGATGACCCATCGCGACGATTTGCTCGTGGACGTTGCCGCCGTCGATGTAGACGCGGAATTGCCCCGTCACACTGTCGTAGGTCATCGCGACGTGCCGCCATTCATCATTGCCCATCGGCGCGCCCAGCCAGGGAGACTGCAGGGTCCATTGCGCAGTGGTCACTTTGGCCCTTACCAAGCCCTGCCGATCGGCCTCGAGTTCGTACGCGCCGGCCTTGCGTATCAACGAGAACGGCTGCGGACCCCCGGACGTGCACGAGAACCAACACTCCGCGGTCATCGCAGGGAGCGAGGCGTTCAGCACCCCGACTGGGTCAATTGCGTTTACCGCGCCCGCATCCGCGCACACGATGTACTGTCCAGACACAGCCGTGTTGCCGGTCAGCCCCCATTCTTCGGGGAACCGCGCCATTTGGTCGGCGAAGTTGCCCGCGATCCCATGGCCCGACGTGTCCGGCGTTCGTGTGGTGTCGAGTACCCAACCGACGGCACCCGGCGTCCCGATGGGTACTTCATTCACGAACTCGTTCATGTCCCACGCCAGCAGGTAGTCGCGGTCGACGGCTTCGTTCACACAGATCTCCGCGTACTCTCGAATGTGCATGGTCAGCAGCGGAATCGACGTACCCAGCCGCGTGTACGGCAGCTTCAGACCGGGCGTATCACCGCCCCAAGCCCAGATGCCCGGCGCTGCACCCGTTCCAGTCGTGATGATGCGCGGAGTGTTGTAGCGATCTGGGTTGAGGGGGCCGTCGATGTGCCGCATGTAGTACCCGGTCGACCGACCCACGATGCTCATCCCGTGACGCAGCCCGAAGGTGGGGCCCCAAATCGCGGAGAACACGAAGTCGGTGGCGTCGAGGGTCATCCACGGATACGCGCCGTGAACTGGCTGGGACAGCGAAGTCCCGTCCGCCATCGTCATTTCCGCCGCTGCGATTGGATAGAGACGCGCGAAAGGGATTCCGTTGACGAGTGTGTTTTGTTCCCTAGAGAACATCTCGTTGATCGGATATGGCCGACTCCAACCCGTCGACACGCCGGGCTGCAGGTTGAACGTGTACATGATCTGTTCGCCCTCGGTGGCCTCCGTGTTCCACACCCGGTAGTTGTTGGATTCGTTGCCTTGGAACACGAGCAGGCGCCCGTCCAACGATAGACTCGGCTCGATTCCCAGCACCGGCACATCTCCGTAGACGGCCGACGTCCACGTCAAGACCTTGAAGTCAGTCGACAGCGACCAAGAGGACGGCGTCGCCATCGGTGTCCGCGGATTCTGGACCGTAACGCGCAGGAAGCGCATGCCAATCGGGTTCACCCGAATTCCGCTGCCTGCAAGGAAGCGCGGCCGGTCGATATCGTTCGGCACGCTCGGGTCGACATCCGGCCACTCGTCTGGGGCGACCACCATCATCAAGTAGGTGTCATATGACCCGCCGGCGGTACCGGGTTGGCCAGCGACCCCGGAAGAGTTCGACGGGAACGGACACGACTTGGCCCGGTGGTTCGGGTCGGGGCACATCGACAACGTCTGCTTGGAGAACTGCACCTTGTCGTCGTCGTGCTGTCCATTTGGCGGCGGCGTGATGTTGGTTTCGATGCTCTGCTCTACGGACCATGGTCCGGATGGCGGAGAGGCGTAGGACGGCGGAAAATAGGCGATCCCGTTAGTGGTAGTCACGGCCTCCGGCCGGAAGGAGTGGACGTGCCAGCCGCTGAGCAAGCTCGGGGGTTCGTTGCCGACGCGGGCATGGACCAGGATCCGACCATCGTGCGACATCGTTGTGCCGCCAATCCCAGAGGGGGACGGCTCGCCCGGAAACGCGCCGGAGGACACTCGCTCGGGCCGAGCGTAGAGCGGACTCTGCGCTACGGCCAGGCAGGACGTCAGGGCGGACCAAATGAAGTACGAAGGGAGGTTGTGCATAGTTCTTCCGGAGAGTGGAGCGGCGGTCGATTGCTCGGCCGTACTGTCCGAATACTCGACCAACGTTGCGGCAACGTCTGATTGATGTGGTCTCTGATGTCCGCCAGACCATCCGGCGGCGCCACAGGCGCCGAGCGTACCGAGCCTCGACGCAACGCCTAGTCCACCTCCGACGCGGACCGTCACGCCGGCCGGCGGAAGTAGAACCGCAGCAGCCCAGCGAGCCGCGGCCGACACTCGATCCAGCCGTTGCCACCACCGTCCCTGGTGGGTGCGATCAGTTCGTTGCCGATCCCTGGTGGTTCTGCTTGCAGTTGTCGTGCCCGCGATTCACGAGCGCGCGCCGCAGCGAGCATTCGCCCATCAGGACAAGCCAGTCCAGACACTCGTGCTCGATCGAACGGTGGCGGCGAACATCGACAACAGCAGGCGAAGCGGCAGCAGAGCGTCGAGCATGGCGCCGGGAGACTGCCGCAAGAGCTGGCCGAGGTCTCGCACTGATTCGGGCGGCGCCTCACTGCACGAGCAACGTGCTCGGGGCGCCAAGCCAGATGCCGCCGCTGGGCGCCAGCGTGACCGTTTGTTGCAGCCATGTGCTGCCGCGCAACGCGAGTACATTGGGAACCGCGATGGGCACCACGGCGCGTGACTCGCCGACTGCTGCGGCAACGGCGAATACGACCGCACTGCCCGGATCCAGCCACAGTTCGCCGAACGGCGTCGGTAGTGGCACCGGCAGCGGCGCTGCGGCCGGAGGTCCGAAGGCCATCGCGACGAAGTGGTTCGCGGGCACACGCGCCTGGATCGTCGCGGTCGCACCAAGGCCGACACCGTAGATGCCGTCAGGCGCGTCCTGCCAAGTCACCGTCTCGCCGAGGCCGGAGAACGCGAGCACGTGGGTCGCGGTGCGCACGAAACCCACGTCGTCGCTCGCCCGCACTTCCGCGACCACCTCCGGCAAAGGCACGGCGGCGAACTGGCGACTGCGCATGGCGAACCCGAGCATGTTCGTCCCATCGCCAATCAACATCGTGCGCATGCCGAACGTGGGCAACGTCGTGCTCGCTTGCAGCGGCAGCGACAGCCAGCGCTCGCCATGCGCGTCGAAGACGTTCATCGTGGTTGCGCTCGATGCCGCGTAGCCGTTGTAGCGTGTGGTTGCGCCGGGGAGCGGCGCGAAGCTGGCGCTGCGCGGCGCGAACGCGGTAACGCCGTTCGTCGTGCGGAGCAGCGCGCAGTTTGCTGCGAGATACGGAGCCTCGGCCAACGTGTTCGCGGGCGGCGTGTGCCATTGGCCTGTGAACGAGCTGAACACCGGATGCGCGCCGGACAGCGCGTCGAACACCATGGCCACCGTGCGCCCGCTGGCGAAGAGGCTCGGGAAGCCCTGGTTCCAGGGCGTCGCCGCAACCGTGCCAAGCAGCGGACTGAACGCGTGCACCTGGCCGTTGCCCCAAGTCATCGGGATGTCCGAGCCCGGCGTCAGGTACGGACCCGGCATCGCGGTCCACACGTTTTGGCCAGCGCCGCACACGAACCGGTTGGCGACGTCCACCGTGGTGGCCACGTTCGAATGCATTTCCACCGTGGCGGCGGGCAGTGGCGCCGAAGCGAAGGTGCCGGCGATGCCGGAGAACACGGCGTCCACGCCGCGCGCGAATTCGCGTTCGAAGGAGAGGCCGTTGATGAAGGGGAACGGGAACGTCGCGGTGACCGGCGCTTGCACCCAGCCTGGCCGCAGCGCGGAGAAGCCGAGTTGCATCGCCTGCGTCGACACCACTGCCGTGCCGCCGGTCGCTTGCGCACCGTACGTCAAGAGTGGTTGCGACGGCGCGTCGAACCATTGCCCGCTGTAGACGTCGAAGGCGCTGGCCGCGAGGTTGCTGCCGACGAACGGCGTGTGGATCAACGCCATGCGGCTGCCGAGCTGCAGCAACCAGCCGCCCGGCAGCTGGCGCGTATGCCACTGCCCCGTGAACGCCGAGAACGTGTGCAGCGTCGAGCCGTTCCGCACGCACGCCACGCTGTCTTCGTGCACGATCGTCGACGATGCGAACGGCACGAACAACGGCACGAACGTGCCGCGGTACGCCGAGAACGCGGTCCAGCGATCGCTCTCGGGCACGAGCAGCATGTCCTTCTTCAGCACGATCGACGAAGTGCCAGCACTGACAGGCAACGCGTGCCACTGGTTGGTTGCGGCCGAGAAGCGCGGAGGAACGTTCCATTGCGATAGACGACGAGGCGGCCATCGGCTTGCACGCCGGACGGCAGCACGCCGGTCGGCACGTGCAAGTCGACCCAAGGCGAAGCGGCTTGTGCGGCGAGTGGCAAGGCCAGCAACAGCGAGAGGCACGAGAGTCGAGACTGCATGTGCATTCCTCGGCGAGTGTGACGGTCAGTGTGACGGCGAGAGCGTGCGGCAGCTTAGCAGTCAACACACGCCGCTGCTTGCCGCCACACTTGGACGTTGGGGTCGCGCGGCTCGGCATACTGCTCGCCCTTACAACCATGGCCGAGCAGAAGCAGACGTACGACCCCGCCGCGATCGAACCGAAGTGGCAGCAGGGGTGTAGGAAACTGAAGCAGTGTCCCGGACCACCCGGGGCCCGCCTCGACACGCCCGCGTGCGGAACCCCGTCAAGTCGCACCCTTGGCAGCCCTTGATGCCCGCAGCTCCAGCGACGACACGTCTGCCTCGAGTGCGGCCTTCGCTTCTCTGAAGCCTCGCCACCAGGAGCAAGACTCAGGAAACGAAGACCGACTACTTGACGGACCGCTTCATCCTCTAGGGGCGCGGGTTCGGACGCGAGGTCCTGCCGCAAACCGGGCCTCGGGATCGCGAGCCTCACCGCGCGTGCGCAAGCGCCAGTTCGTGGGCGCCGGCGACCGTGCTCGGAAGCGGCCGCTGCGGTGGCGCTGCTGGTGCGCCGCGTCACTGCGGTCGCAGGAACACCGCAAACGCAGGCTCGACGCCGACGAGTTCGGCCGGCTCGATGCGGCGCGTGACCGGCATCATGCCGTCGGCTTCGACGCGCAGCACGAGGGAGTGCGCGCGCAGCCGCAGATGCACCGCCGCTTCGGGCGCATCGGGCGATTCCGTACCGTTGCCATTGGCATGCTGCACCGCCGTGCGGAAGCGCTTGCCGCGCGGCGCCCCGTCGGCAGGCGCGGCCGGGCCGATGCTGCCCCGCGCCAGCTCGCGTCCCTTCTCGTTGCGGAACGTCAGGCGCGCCGTGGTCGCGAGCGGCACGACCGCCGGATCCTGCATCACGCGCAGGAACCAGTCGCGATCGACGCGCCCCGCCCACTTCGCCGGGCGCGAACGCCACGGCCCCGGCCCGCGGCCGCGGCTTGCCCTGCCCTCTGGCTCGCCGCTCGTAGTACCCCGACACCGCCCGCACCAGAATCCGTCGCACCCGCGCACACACTGCCGGGTCATACGCGCACATGAGCCGCACCCGATGCGGCAACGACAGCACCCACTGCCGCACCGGCACCTCTGGGATCACCCGATCCACCAGCCACGCCGCCGTGTCCACCATGCGCCGGGTTCCGCACGACGGGCAGAACCCGCGACCCTTGCACGAGAACGCCTCGACATCGGCCTTCTTGCACACATCGCAAAACACGCGAACCAGACCCCAGCCGAGGATTCCACAGCGCAGGAACAACTCCACCTCGCGACGGCAGAACCGCGGCACCACCCGTTCGCGAGCTTCGGCCCGCTGTACGAACGTGCTCCACTCGGCGAGCACGACCCGGTACAGCACCGTCTCCTCCGGCTCGCGCCGCCGCCACTGCGCACCACTCGTGGCCACAGAGGCGATGTGCTTCGCTCAGCGCAGCGGTGGCACGCATTCGCGCCGATCTGCATCTCGGAGCGCGCTCGAGCAGGCAGTTTCCGCTCGCAGAAAACCGCCCCTTCCGCTGTAGTCGCCGCCCGAAATGCCGCGCCGCCAAGACCTACACTCCATCCTGATCCTGGGATCGGGGCCCATCGTCATCGGGCAGGCTTGTGAATTCGACTACTCGGGTGTGCAGGCGTGCAAGGCGCTGCGCAGCGACGGCTACAAGATCATCCTGATCAACAGCAACCCGGCGACGATCATGACCGATCCCGAGATGGCGGATCGGACCTACATCGAGCCGATCACGCCCGAGGTCGTCGCGAAGATCATCGAACAGGAACGCCCCGACGCGATCCTGCCGACGCTCGGCGGCCAGACCGCCCTCAACTGCGCGATGCAGCTGCACGACATGGGTGTCCTGCAGAAGTTCAAGGTCGAGATGATCGGCGCCAAGCCGGCGTCGATCCAGAAGGCCGAGGGCCGCCTCGAGTTCCGCGACGCGATGCAGAAGATCGGCCTCGTCTGCGCGCGGTCCCAGCTCGCGTACTCGATGGCCGAGGCCCGCGCGGCCGTCGACCAGATCGGCCTGCCGTGCGTGATCCGGCCCGGATTCACGATGGGCGGCAGCGGCGGCGGCATCGCCTACAACCTGCAGGAGTTCGAAGACATCTGCGCGCGCGGGCTCGCGATCTCGCTGAACAGCGAGATCCTGATCGAGGAGTCGATCGCGGGCTGGAAGGAGTTCGAGCTCGAGGTCATCCGCGACAAGAACGACAACGTCATCATCGTCTGCTCGATCGAGAACTTCGACCCGATGGGCGTGCACACCGGCGACTCGATCACGGTCGCGCCGGCGCAGACGTTGAGCGACCGCGAGTACCAGCTGATGCGCGACGCCGCGATCGCGTGCATCCGCGAGATCGGCGTCGACACGGGCGGCAGCAACGTGCAGTTCGCGATCCATCCGCGGGACGGCCGCATGGTCGTGATCGAGATGAATCCGCGCGTGAGCCGCAGCTCGGCGCTGGCCAGCAAGGCGACGGGCTTCCCGATCGCGAAGATCGCCGCCAAGCTCGCCGTCGGCTACACGCTCGACGAGCTCGACAACGACATCACGAAGACCACGAAGGCCTGTTTCGAGCCGACGATCGACTACTGCGTCGTCAAGTTCCCGCGCTGGGCCTTCGAGAAGTTCCCGACCGCGGACTCGGTGCTCACGACGCAGATGAAGTCGGTCGGCGAAGTGATGGCGATCGGACGCACCTTCAAGGAGGCGATGCAGAAGGCGCTGCGCGGCCTCGAGACGGGCCGCAACGGTTTTGGCAACGTGCCGGGCAAGCCGCACTGCAAACCCGAGGACGCGCACCCCGAAGCGATCCGCCCCCACCTCGCGACACCTAGATCCGACCGCGTCGACTGGGTGCGCACGGCGTTCCTCGCCGGCATGACCGTCGAGGAGATCCACGACTACTCGCGCATCGACCCGTGGTTCCTCGACCAGCTGCAGGTGCTCGTGCAGCACGAGCAGCAGATCGTGGCCGCGGCGCAGGAGGGTCTGCAGGCGCTGACGAAGGACTTCCTGCAGCGCACCAAGGCGCTCGGTTTCAGCGACCGGCAGATCGCGGCCGCGTTTGCGGGCAAGGTGACCGAGTGGGATGTCCGCGCGCACCGCAAGAAGCTCGGTGTGACGCCGGTCTACAAACGCGTCGACACGTGCGCCGCGGAGTATCCGAGCTTCACGCCGTATCTCTACTCGACCTACGACGGCACCGAGGACGAAGTCGGTACTGCAGGAACGCCCGCAAAGCGCCGCGTGATCGTGCTCGGCGGCGGCCCGAACCGCATCGGCCAGGGCATCGAGTTCGACTACTGCTGCGTGCACGCGGCGATGGCGCTGCGCCAGCTCGGATACGAAACCGTGATGGTCAACAGCAACCCCGAGACCGTGTCGACCGACTTCGACACCTCGGACATGCTGTTCTTCGAACCGCTGACGCACGAGGACGTGATGAACGTCGTCGACCGCTTGGCGCCGCACGGAGTCATCGTGCAGTTCGGCGGCCAGACACCGCTCAACCTCGCGCGCGGCCTGCACGACCACGGCGCGCCGCTCGTCGGCACGAGCGTCGACTCGATCGAAGCCGCCGAAGACCGCGAGTTGTTCAGCAAGTTGATCGAGAAGCTCGGCATCGACCAGCCGCAGAACGGCATGGCCACCTCGGCAGCACAGGCGCTCGCGGTCGCCGATCGCATCGGCTACCCGGTGCTGGTCCGGCCGAGCTTCGTGCTCGGCGGCCGCGCGATGGAGGTCGTCTACGATCGCGATGGGCTCGCGTCCTACATGGAGCGCCACCGCTCGTTCTCCGAGGAACGCCCGCTGCTCGTCGACAAGTTCCTCGATGCCGCGATCGAGGTCGACGTGGACGCGATCGCCGACGGCAAGACGGTGCTGATCGGCGGCATCATGGAGCACATCGAAGAGGCCGGCATCCACTCGGGCGATTCGAGCTGCTCGCTGCCGCCCTACACGCTCTCGGACGGGCTCATCGACGAGATCTGCACCAAGACGCGCCTGCTCGCCAAAGAGCTCGGCGTCGTCGGCCTCATGAACGTGCAGTGGGCCGTGCGTGGTCCGAAGGTCTACATCCTCGAGGCCAACCCACGCGCTTCGCGCACGGTGCCGTTCGTCAGCAAGGCGATCGGCCAGCCGCTCGCGAAGTTCGCTGCGCGCCTGATGCTCGGCGAGACGCTGGCCCAGGTCGGCGTGAAGGAACGGCTCGATCCGCCATACTTCTCGGTCAAGGCGCCGGTCTTCCCGTTCAACAAGTTCCAGGGCGTCGACACGCTGCTCGGCCCCGAGATGAAGTCGACCGGCGAGGTCATGGGCGTCGACGCGCGGTTCGGCACCGCGTTCGCGAAGGCGATGATCGGCGCTGGCAATGCGCTGCCGCGCGATGGCAAAGTGTTCGTGTCGGTGCGCGACGAGGACAAGCGCCTGATCACTCCGCTGATCGACCGGCTGCACGGTCTCGGTTTCGAGATCGTCGCGACGAGCGGCACGGCGCGCGCGCTGAAGAACGCGGGCATCCCCGTGCAGCGTGTGTTCAAGCTCCACGAGGGTCGCCCCAACGTGCTCGACATGGTCGTGAACCGGGAGGTCCGGCTCGTCATCAACACGCCGAGCGGCCGGCGCGAACGCAGCGACGATCGTCTGATCCGCTCTTCGTCCGTGAGCCATCGCATCCCGTGCATCACGACGCTGGCAGCCGCGGCGGCGACGATCCAGGGGCTCGAAGCCTGGCTCAAGAAGCCGCTCGCGGTCAGCCCGCTGCAGCAATACCATGCCATGCTCGAAGGCTGATCGATACACGGCACGACGACGCGTGCGGCCGCAGGATCCCCGATGCAAGAAACCCCTCGCCACGATTCCCGCCTCGCCCAGGATGTCGCGCAGTTCTGCAAGAAGCAGGTGACGCAGGCCCAGCAGAGCCGCGCGAGCTTTCCGAGTTCTCCGCTGTGGTCCGCCGTCGCGAAGACGGGCACCTCGCTCTGGCTCGACACGGGAGACGTCGACGCCGCGAAGGAGCTCTGGGTGCGCGAGTTCGTGGCGCTCACGACGAACAACACGCTGCTCAACAAGGAAGTCCAGAAGGGCATCTACGACCAGCTCGTGCCCGATGCGGCCAAACTGCTGCACTCTGCGGCGCCGAAGATGACGCAGGACCAGCTCGTGCAGGAGATCGCGTTCGTGCTCAACGCGGTGCACGGCCTCAAGCTCGTGCGGACCTTCGACGCCGACGTCAGCGTCGAACTGCACACCGCGATCTCGAACGACGTCGACGCGAGCTACCAGTACGGCAAGCGTTTCGCCGCGATCAGCCCGGACCGCTTCATCGTCAAGGTCCCGCTGACGCCCGCGGGTCTGCTCGCCGCGCGCGCTCTGCACGACGACGGCATCCGCATCAACTTCACGCTCGGCTTCTCGGCGCGCCAGAACTGGCTCATCGCTTCGCTGGCCCAGCCGACGTGGGCCAACGTCTTCATGGGCCGCATCAACGCGTTCGTCGCCGACAACAAGCTCGGCGACGGCGTGAACGCGGGCGAGAAGGCGACGCTCGCGAGCCAGCGCGGCCTGCGGCGCTTTGCCGAGAAGACGAAGACGAAGGTGCGCCAGATCGGCGCCTCGATGCGCAGCGGCCAGCAGTGCGAGGACCTCGTCGGGCTCGACGTGTTCACGATGCCGACGGCCGCGGCCAAGGAGTTCCTCAAGAAGAACCCTGCCCCGTCTACGCTCAGCGACAAGACCGGCAACGATCCGAAGGTCACGTTCGCGGCCGGCGTCGACGCCGCGGCCGACAAGCTCGATTCCTGCTGGACCATGACGCCGCAGTTCGAAGCAGCGGCAGCCGCCGCCGCGAAGCTCGACGTGAAGAAGGCGACGGGCGAGGACGTGCGCAAGGTTCTCGCGTCGAACGGGGCTGGTGACCTGTTCCCGCAGCTCAACACGGCCGAGGCAGCGAAGATCACGAAGGAAGGCAAGATCCCCGTCTATGCGTCGTGGCGCGATCGCGTGCGGGCCGGCACGGCGAGTTGGGACGGGATCCTCACGGCGGCTGCACTCGCGAGCTTCGCGCAGGACCAGCAGGCGCTCGACGACCGCATCCGCAAGCAGCTCTGACCGGCGGCTTCGCGACGCGCAAGCGCGGTCCAGCTCGCCAGCATGGCTCGTAGGCGCGAACGTCGGGATTCTGGTGCCGCTGTGCCTCGTGCAATGCCAGGCGCGCCTCGAGGAGGTGCAATCGCTGACGCGGTCGCGTTCGCGGGCTGACGCGGCGGCTTCGAGTTGTGCCGTCGACGTGGCTCGGATCGAATCACCGCGATGCACGTCTCGTTTGCCATGTTTCCGTTGCTGCTCGTCACGTCATGCGCCACCGCACCGGTGGACGCCGAACCGACCGTGCGCCTCACGCACCTCCGTGGCCCGCTGTGGGTCGCCGAAGACACCTTCTTCGCACCCGAGAACTCGATGGTCTACGTCGGCGAACAGGGCGTCACCCTGATCGGTGCAACGTGGACGCCACACACCGCGCAGCTACTGCACGAGCGCATCCGCGAGATCACGCCATTGCCGGTGCGCCAGGTGCTGCTGACCAACTACCACCACGACCGTGCCGGCGGCACCGCCTACTGGCTCAGCATCGGGGCCGATGTGCTGGCGACGCAGCGCACTGCACGGTTGCTCGAGCTGCACTGGGATCGCTTGATCCGCGACATCCGCACCACGTTCCCCGACTACCCGGTGATGCCGCTCGCGCGTCCGTCGCAGACGATCGCCGAAGACACGAGTCTGCAAGACGGCGCGATCCGCACGCTGTACCTCGGCCCGTCGCACACCGAGGACGGCCTGCTCGTCTACTTCCCCGGGCAGCGAGTGCTCTACGGTGGCTGCATCTTGAAGGAGCAACTCGGCAACCTCGACAGTGCCAACGTGCAGGAGTACCCACGCACGCTGCGCCGCCTGGTCGCACTCGGCCTGCCGTTCGAGTGCATCGTCTCCGGCCACTGGACGCCAGTGCACGGTCCGGAGCTGATCGACACCTACCTCCGCCTGCTAGCTGACCGTGAAACCGCTACTGGTGTGCAGAGCGGCACCAGCACGCCGGCGCGATAGCCCAGGTCAACGTCGTCGGCTACTTCTTCGCCCGTGGCGCCGCGACTGTGCGGTCGGGCATGGAGCGCACCGGATCCTCGGCGCGGTCGATCGTCATCAGGCGCAGCAAAGCCAACGCTTCGCCGGCCGCACCGAGCATCAGGTCGACGTTGTAGCCAGTGCTGCTCGCGGCCACCGGACCACCGGGTGCGCTGCGGCCGTTCTTCCACTTGCGTCCATCGCCATCGGCGACCGCAACCTCGATCAGGTAGTCCCCGGCCTTCTTCGCGAACGCGGCGGCCGTCGCGTCGTGCGTGACGCGCGTCAGATCGCAGAAGAAATCGACCACGCCGGCGGCGCCGCAGCAGAAGCTCGGCGGCACGTAGGGCATCTCTCCGTCGGCACTGCTCTTCTCCGCGTTCGCGGCGTAGTCGATGACGAACCGCGCACCCTTCCGCGCCACGTCGAGGTAGCGCGCCTCACCGGTGATCGCGTGCAGCAGCAGGAACAGCCGACCTGTTCCAGGAGGGCCGTGACACCAGCCTGCCATGTACGAAGCGTGACCCTGGTCGGATGCAGCCCACTTGAGGCCTTCGCCATCGACGACCGCGTTCTCGATCAGCCACTGCGCACCGTCCACGCCGGCCTGCAGCAGTTCCGCATCACCCGTCTGCGCCCCGATGCGCGCGAGCGCGTAGGCCACACCCGCGGTCCCGTGGCTGAAGTTCGGCATGTGTATCTGCGCCCCACCCATGCTGAGCACCCAGGTCGGCAGCTTTCGCGCCGGGTCTGGTTTCGACGGCACACGCACGGCCTCCGCGAGCAGGCCGCGGCCGGCAGCCCGGGCGGCATCGAGGAACTTCTCGGCCTTGCTGGCCAAACCGAGCTCGAGCAGGAACAGAGCGGTACCGGCGTTGCCGAAGATGATGTCCGGCTGCTTGTCCCACGACAGCGCGCCGTCTTCGTCGCGGGCACGCGCGAGCAGTGCGTCACCGATGTCGATCGCCGTCGCCAGAGCTTCGGCATCCCCGCGCAAGGCGTGGCGCACGAGGAAGGCCTGGCCGACGCCGGCATCGCCGGTGTAGAGCCCCGTGACCCCCATGGCACTGCCCTTGGTCCACGACGCACGCTCGTGGCTGTCGACGCGGCGGGCGCTGCGCAGCCCCTTCGCGGTGCGGTCGGCGAGCTCGCGAGCGGCCGCGTCTCCGAACACGGCGGCCGCATTCTCGAGGAAGATCAGGACACCCGCGCTGCCTCCATACACGTTCGTCTGCGGCAGCTGCTTGCTGCCCTCGCTCGCCGGGAACAGCACGGCACCATCGACGCCGCGGACCGGCACGGCCTGCTTTGAGATCCACGCAAGCGCTCCGCGCACGGTGTCGCGCAGCGGATCGGGTGGAGTCGGGTCCTGGCTCGGCACGACCACGGAGCCGACGAGCACGGCGAACGCGAAGCGAAGGTAGAGACGCATGGCAACTCCTGGGTGAAGACTACTCGCAGAGCAGGCGCACGTATCGCGGTCATGGCCGCAGCAAGGGGCCGTTCGGCCCGCCCGCCAACCTGGTATCCCGCACGGCGACACACCGGACCGCCTCCTGCGGAACCGGATCGCGCGAACGGCATTCCTGCGCCGCCGCCGTTGCCGCGGAATCCCGCAAGCTCGCGGAGTACTGCCCGCCCCGGCGGCACAATCCACCGAGCCGACAACGCGCTGCGCCGTTCTCATTGGGCGCTCGATCACCGTCTGGAGCCGTTCATGCACCGTCACCGTCACCGCACCCACCACGCTGCCCTGCTCACCCTCTTAGCCCTCGCCGCGGCACTCTCTGCCCAGGGCACGCCGATCGGATTCGCGGAGACCTACGCGCTCGCGGCCGACCGCGGCAAGGTGGCCGACACGCTGATTCCGGGCACCGAGGACTGGTACTACTACCACTGCCGCGAACGGCTCGACGCGCGCGACTTCGGGACCGTGCGCAAGCTGCTCGGAATCTGGATCCAGCGCCACGGTCACACCCAGCGCGTCTACGAGATCGAGAATCGCGAAGCGCTGCTGAGTTTCAGTGACAACCAGGAACGCACCTACGACTTCCTGCGCCAGCGCCTCGGACTCCAGTGGAACCACCAGCGCATCGTGCCGGGCGCACAGTCCGACCTGCCGACGCGGCTCGACCCGGAACTTCTGTCGAACACGGCACTGACGATGCGCGCACTGCGGCGGTATCCCGGCACCGTCGACGGTTTCCAAGACCGCGCGCTCGCCGCCCTCGCGAGCACGAGCCTCGACGCCGACACGCTGCGCAGCCTGCTGACGCGCCTGAAGCGACCGGACGTCGACAATCTGCCGGCGCTGATCGTGCGCGACCTCGACCACCCGCAGAGCGGAGGCTTCGGTTCGCTGGCGATCCACCGCGAGCTGCGGCGAGCCCAGCTCGAAGAGTGCGCGCGCCTGCGCCCCGCGCTGCTGCAGGCGCCGGCCTTCGTGAACGCCTACCTGCTGCGCCTTGCACCGAGCGCGGACACGCAGTGGCAGACCGATCTGCAAGCGCGCGGCGCCCAGCTCGCGCGGTTGTGGGCGTTCGCGCAACGGCTGTCGCCGGCGCACAACTCGCTGAAGGCCCACGTGCTGTTCCACTGGCTGCAGCACGATCTGTCGCAGGGCGCGCCCGACAAGGAACGGTTCGTCGCCTACATCCGGCTGCCGCGCCGCAGCGGTCACCCCTCGGAGGCCCACCTGCTCAAGTACGGTCGCGCCGACGAGCACGTCAACGCAGGCAGCCAGTTCCCGACCGGCCTGCCGGCGATCGGCGACGACGAGCAGCTCGTGCGTTCGTGCCTCGAGCACTTCTTCGCGCGCGAGGACGGTTACGAGGCATACGCCGAGTTCCTCGACGCCGACTGGCTCAGGGGCGTGCTCGCCGAGACGAAGATCCTGCTCGGCCAGGGCGACATGGAGAGGTGGTACTCGCTGCTCAACGACCCCGCGCGCCTCGACCAGATCGAGAAGCGCGTCGAGATCACGTTCCCGCCGACGCTGCGCACGCAATACGCGGCCGGCGATGCCGTGCAGCTGCTCGTCGACACGAAGAACGTGCCGACGCTGCTCGTGAAGGTGTTCGCGATCGACAGCTACCGCTACCACGTCGAGAGGCAGCGGCCCGTCGACGCGACGATCGAGCTCGACGGCATCGTGGCCAACGTCGAACAGACGCACACCTACAGCGATGTGCCGCTGCGCCGCGTGCGCCGCACGTTCGACCTGCCGATGCTGCGCGAACCGGGCACCTACGTCGTCGAGTTCGTCGGCAACGGCATCAGCAGCCGCGCCGTGATCCACAAGGGCAGCCTGCGCCTCGTCGAGCGCAGCGCCGCGGCGGGACAGGTCGTGCGCGTCTACGACGAGGCCGGTGTGTTCCAGAAGGACGCATCGGCGTGGTTCGGCGGCCGCGAGTACACGGCCGACGAGCAGGGCGAGATCCTCGTGCCGTTCTCGACCGAGCCCGGCGCGAGGAAGATCGTGCTGCGCCAGGGCAACCGCTCGACGCTCGAGACGTTCAGCCACCGCGCCGAGAGCTACCAGTTGCACGGCTCGATGCACGTCGACCGCGAAGCGCTGATCGCGGGCCAGAAGGCGCGTCTGCTCGTGCGCACGCAGCTGCGTCTCGACGACCACGACGTGTCGCTGCAGCTGCTGACCGAGCCGGTGCTGACGCTCGTCGCGACCGACATCGACGGCCTCAGCACGGCGCAGGAAGTGCGCGGCATCACGCTCGTCGACGAGCGCGAGCTCGTGCACGAGATCAGCGTGCCCGAACGTCTCGTGTCGCTGCAGGCGACGCTGCGCGGCAAGGTGCGCGATCTCGCCGGCAAGGACGTCGAGCTGCGCACCGCGACGGCGACGTTCGCCGTGAACGGCCAGGACCTGACACCCGAGACCGGCAGCGCGACGCTCGTGCGTGCGGCCGGCGGCTACGCGATCGAATTGCGCGGCAAGGACGGCGAGCCGCAGGTCGGCCGCACCTGCCACCTGCAGCTTCTCCACCGCGACTACCGCGACGGCATCGAAGTGTCGTTGCAGAGCGACGCCCAGGGTCGCATCGAGCTCGGCCCCCTGCCGCAGGTCGGGGCCGTGCACATGCACCGCGACGGCGGCTTCGCGGGCAGTTTCGCGCTGCGCGGTGCTGTCTGCCGCACGCCCGCGGTCCTGCACGGCAGCGTCGGCACGACGCTGCGCGTTCCGTATCAGGGCAAGGCCAAAGCAGCCACGCGCGCCGAGTTCTCGTTGCTCGGTTCCGAGCGCGACGAGTTCGAGCACCTCGCCGTCGCCGATGGTTTCGTCGAGCTCAGGGACCTGCCGGCCGGCGACTACGAGCTGCGTCTGCACGACACGAACACGCGGATCGACGTGCGCGTGACCCAGGGCGACGCGGACGGCAACTGGCTCGTCGGCCGCGACCGTTTGCTCGAGGCGAGCCCGACCCGGCCGCTGCAGCTGAAGGGGATCGAGCTGGCTGGCGGCGACCTCGTCGTGCATCTCGCGAACCACAGCAAGACGACGCGCGTGCACGTGGTCGCGACGCGCCGGCAGCCAGCCTTCGATCCGTTCCTGTATCTGCGCGGCGCAACCGAAGAGATGCTGCTCGCTTTCGAGACAGAGCGCACCGAGAGCAGCTACCACGCGGGACGCAAGCTCGGCGACGAGTATCGCTACGTGCTCGAGCGCCGCTTCGCGACGAAGTACCCGGGCAACATGCTGCATCGACCGAGCCTGCTGCTGAATCCGTGGGCGCTCGACGACACCTCGCTGAACCAGGCCGTCGGCCTCGGCGGCGGCGGCGGCGGCAGGTACGGCGGCAGGGCGGGAGGTCGCAGGGGGCCAGGCGGGCAGCCCGGACCGGCGGCGGGGGTTCACCTCGCGGACTCCGATCCGGGCACGCACGCGAACCTCGACTACCTGCCCGGGTCGACGACCACCCTCGCCAACCTGACTCCGGACGAGAATGGTGTGCTGCGTGTGAAGACGGCCGACCTCGGCGATGGCCAGATCGTGCACGTGCTGGCTCTCGACGGCGACCAGGCGATCTACGACACGATGGTGCGGCCCGAGCAACCGCTGCAGCCGCGCGTGCGCCACCTGAAGGCCGCCCTCGACGGCACGCAGCACTTCGTCGAGCAGAAGCGCATCGAGTTCGTCGCGGCAGCCGGTCAAGCCGTGCTCGACGACGCGCGCTCGGCCCGGGTCGAGGTCTACGACTCGCTCGCGAGCGTCTTCAGCCTGCTGACCACCGTGAACCGCGATGCGTCGCTCGAGCAGTTCGCGTTCGTGCTCGGGTGGCCCAAGCTCTCGCAGGCGCAGAAACAGGAGCTGTACAGCAAGCACGCCTGCCACGAGCTGCACTTCTTCCTGTTCCGCAAGGACCCCGAGTTCTTCGCCGCCGTCGTCAAGCCGTTCCTTGCCAACAAGGCCGACAAGACGTTCCTCGACCAATGGCTGCTCGGCATGCCGCTGCAGGGCTGGCTCGAGCCGTGGTCCTTCGCGCAGCTGAACCTGATCGAGAAGATCCTGCTCGCGCAGCGTCTCGCGGGTGAGAACAAGCACTCGATCGCGCGATCGCTGCGCGAGGCGCTCGAGCTGCGTCCCGTCGACCGCGAGCGGATCGAGAGGCTGTTCGACCTCGCGCTGAAGAGCAAGGAGCTCGACACCGACAAGGGCGCCATCATCGCAGGCCTCGAGGTCGCCGCCGAGAAGGCCCCAGCGCCTGCGACGGATCCGGAGGCGCAGAACAAGCCCGCGGCTGCGCCCGCGGCGCCCGAGGCGCCCGAGGCGTCCGAAGAGCGGGCCCGCAAGGCGCTCGCCGAAGGCAAGGACGAGGAGAAGGTGCGGGCCGACGACGAGAGACGAGAGCAGGAGCGCGACGTGCAACTCGTGGATGAGCTCAGCAAACGCGGCGAAGCACGCCGGCTGTTCCGCGCCGTGGAACCGACCAGGCTGCTCGTCGAGCACAACTACTGGCACCGCCGCATCGAGCAGACCACGCCCGACGTCGTTGCCCCGAACCGATTCTGGATCGACTTCGCAACGGCTACCCCCGACCAGCCCTTCGTCTCGTCGGCGATCGTCGAGGCCGGCGGCAGCTTCCTCGAAGCGATGATGGCGCTCAGCGTGCTCGACCTGCCGTTCGAAGCCGGCAAGCACGAGATCACGGCCAATGGCGATCAGCGCACGCTGCGCGCCGCGACGCCCTTGCTGCTCGTGCGCAAGGAGGTTTCGAAGACCGAGAAGGCGCCCGACCAGGCGCCGCTGCTGCTCGGCGAGAACTTCTTCCGCCTCGACGACCGCTACCGCTTCGAGAACGGCGAGCGCCGCGATGCCTTCGTCACCGACGAGTTCCTCGTCGACGTCGCCTACGGCTGCCAGGTCGTCGTCACGAACCCGACCTCGACCAAGCGCACGACCGAGGTGCTGCTGCAGGTTCCGGCCGGCGCGATCCCGGTGCAGAAGGGCTTCTGGACACGCGGCGTCGCCGTCGAGCTGCAGCCGTACGCGACCGCGACCATCGAGTACGCGTTCTACTTCCCGGCCACGGGCGACTTCGCGCACTACCCGGCGCACGCCGCCGAGAAGGGCAAACTCGCCGCGAATGCCGAGCCGCGCACGCTGCACGTAGTCGCCACCGCGAGCAAGGTCGACACGACCTCGTGGGAGCACGTGTCCCAGCAGGGCACGCCCGCCGAAGTGCTCGCGCACATCGACGGCGCCAACGTGCAGCGCCTCGAACTCGCAAAGGTCGCCTGGAGGATGAAGGACCGCGAGTTCTTCGGCGCCCTGCTGCCGCGGCTGCGCGCGCGGCACGTCTACGACCACACGCTGTGGTCCTACGGCATCATGCACCGCGATGCCGATGCGGCACGCGAGTATCTGCGCCACGCCGCGGATTTCCTGCGGGGTTGCGGGGCGTGGCTACGCTCGCCGCTCGTGACGATCGACCCCGTCGAGCGCAAGGAGTTCCAGCTGCTCGAGCTCGACCCGCTCGTGCACCCGCGCGCGCACCGGCTCGGCAGCCAGCGCGTGATCGGCAACAGCCACCTCGCCGCGCAATACGGCGCGCTGATGAACCTGCTCGGCTACCACGAGCGCCTCGACAGCGCGGACTGGATGGCGGTGACCTACTATCTGCTGCTGCAAGATCGCATCGAAGAGGCGCTCGCGAGCTTCAACAGGATCGACGCGTCCAAGGTCGGAACACAGGTCCAGTACGACTACTTGTCCGCCTACCTCTGCTTCTTCACGGGCGACGTGCAGAAGGCGCGCGACACTGCGCAGCGCTACGCCGACTACGCGGTCCCGCACTGGCAGAAGCGCTTCGCCGACATCCGCGCGCAGCTCGACGAGGCCGAGGGCAGGGCCGGACCCGCGGCGTCCGAGATCACGCAGGATTCGCTGGCGGCCACGGCCCCCGCGCTCGAGCTCGCGATCGACGGCAAGAACGTCTTGATGTCGTACCGGAACCTCGCCCAGTGCGAGGTGCGCTACTACGAGCTCGACGTCGAGTTCGCGTTCTCGGCGCAACCGTTCGCCGATGCGAACGGCACCACGGCGGCCTTCGTGCAGCCGAATCTGCGCGAGGCGCGCGACCTCGACAAGACGAAGACCGAGCTCGCCTTCGAACTGCCGCAACAGTTCCACCAGAAGAACGTGCTCGTCGAAGTGCGCGGCGCCGGCATCGTGCGCTCGCGCCAGTACTTCGCCAACGCGCTGTCGGTGCGCTTCCTCGAGTCCTACGGCCAGGTCGCGGTCACCGAGCCCGGCAACAACAACCCGCTGTCCAAGACCTACGTCAAGGTCTTCGCGCGCCTGCAGAACGGCACGGTGCGCTTCCACAAGGACGGTTACACCGACCTGCGCGGCCGCTTCGACTACGCGTCGTTGTCCGACGATCCGAACGCAGGCGCCTCGCGCTACGCGGTGCTCGTCCTGAGCGAGCAACGCGGCGCGGTGATCCGCGAAGTGAATCCGCCGACCAAGTAGTTGGTCATCGCCCCAACCCCGCGACTGCCGAGTCCCTTCAAAACACCGCGCGGCCGTCTCCGGCCGCGCGCGCTGTGTCAGGGGTTAGGAACCGCCGCCGTCCGGGGGCGGGCCGCTGCTGGCGCCGTTGTTGGGCTTGCCGTGCTTCTTGCTCTTGCTGATGCGAGGCCGACCGGCCTTCGTGCCGCAGCCTTCTCATTCACCGGGCAGCGGCAGACCCTGCAGATCCTCGATCTCGAGGCGGGCGAGGCGGATCGACGCCTCGAGGTCGGCGCGATGGGTCGCTTTCTCGGCCTCGGTGCCGGCCTGTTCGGCCAGCAGACGCCAGTTCTGACGCGCCGCTTCGATCTCCGGCTCCCACGCCTCGCGGTCGAGGCCCTCGAGGCGCATCAACCACGTGGTGAAGAACTGGGCCCGCGCGAGCGCCTGCCGCGCTTCGGCGAGCAGTCCCGGATCGGTCGTCGCATCGCCCTCCATCTGCTCGACGAGCGAGTCCAGATCGGCGCGGGCCTCCGACAGACCCTTCGCTTGCATGCGGGCTTTGTTGAGCTCGATCTGAAGGCGCTGCACCGTGGTCTTCGACACCGCGGTGTCCTGCTTGGGCAGCTTGCCCACCGCCTCCTCGTACCGGCTCACGGCCTCCTTCCACCGGCCCGCCTGCGCCGCGTCATGGGCGGCGACGAGCACGGCATCGGTCTCTTCGAGGGCCATGCGGTCCTGGCCGGGACCTTCGTGGTAGGCCCACGCGCCGATCGGCAACACGAGCCAGCTGACCAAGAGGATGTTGCGCATCAGAGTCTCCGTTCGGTGTCTCCGTTGGGGGGTGTTGCAAGCGCACGAGCCCCGACTCCGCCGGAGTCTATCGGGAACGGAGCGCTTCGGGCGCAAGTGGCCCTGAAAAGTTACACGGCTGGAACTCCGACGCCCGGGGCGTAGGTCACCGGCTCCGCCGCCGCCACCTCCACTCCGGGCCGCCAGCGGGTGCCGAGGTAGTGCAGCAGCAACGGCAGCACCGCGAGCAGCGCGGTCGACATGGCGATGGCGAGCAGCGCATATTCGCGCAGCGTCATGCGTTCGATCAGCGGCTTGCGCGAATCGGCCGCCGCGGCGGCGAGCACGTCGCTCGGCACGTGCCGCTTGTTGCCGTTGTGGAACTCGCCGTTGAGCCGGATCGCGATCTGCCGCAGCGTGCTGGCGTCCTGACGCGACTGGTGGCCCGCGATGAACTTGCCGGCAACGTGGTCGCCGACGCCGATCACGAGCGTGCCGCCGATCGACGGCGGCAGCGCGGGCATGCCGGTCGCCGGGACCGTGTCGCCGTCGCTCATGATCACGAGCAAGGCACTGCGGATCCGCCACGGCTTGGCCAGCTTTGCGGCCTCCTCGATGCCGTCGAACAACCGCGTGGGGCCTGCCTTGAACGCGTAGCGCATGTCGATCATGCCGAGGATGTGGCGCACGAGCTCGATGTCCTTCGTGTCCTCGACCACGGGCTTGGCGCCGTTGTAGGTCGCGATCACGGAGATCTTGAACTTGCCGATCGGCACGCGTTCGAACAGCCCTTCGATCAGCTCCTTCGCGCGTTCGGCCCGGCTCTGCGTGCCCTCGACGCCGGCATCGCGCAGCAGCATGCTCGGCGATACGTCGTGCACGAGGATCAGGTGCCGGTACTCCTCGTCGGGGATCTGCTCGCTCTCGTGGACGCGAGGCTCGACCACGAGCAGGGTGCAGAGCCCCCAGGCAAGGGCGCCGTGTGCGAGCACGCGCACGAGCGGCACGACGCGAGCCCAGGGGGCGGGCGTTGTGCTGGACCCGAACGCGAGACGCGCGATGCGACGGACGCGGCGCAGGTGCAGCAACTCGCCGACCAGCGCCAGCAGCAGGACCCCCGCGGTCGCGAGCAGCGTCACCATGGCGTGTACCTGAGGCCGAGCTGCACGAGCCCGTAGAGGACGAGCACCGCGAGGCCCGCGATGCAGAACGGGAAGAACCAGTCGACGAGCTCGGCGACGCCCTGTTCGAGCTTGGCCTTCGTCATCAGATCGATGCGTTTGAAGACTTCTCCGAGCGCCCTCGTGTCGCCGGGGTTGAACACCTCGCCGCCCGTGAGCCGCGCGAGGTTCACGATCTCGCCGCGCGCTTCGCTCTCCTGGATGTTCACGGCGAACAACGTGATGCCGTCGCGCTTCAAGCGCTTGGCGATCTCGATCTCGGCGCCGCCGCTGAGGTCGCTGCTCCAACCGTCCGTGACGAGGATCAGCATGCGATCGCCCTCGCTGCGCGAACACAGCATCTCGCGGCAGCCGAGCACGGCTTTGCCGATCTCCGTGCCGCCGAAGCCGGGCACGTTGTTCTCGGGGCGCATGAACGGGATGCAGCAGCGGAACGCCGACGGGTCGCTCGTCAGCGGCACCCAGTGCAGGTAGTTGTTGCCGAAGAACGTGAGGCCGAACGAGTCGCCGGTGCGGAAGTCGAGGAACTCGTTGATCGCCTTCATCGCGGCGTCGTAGCGCGTGCCCGACCCGAACCTGGCCGTCATCGAACCCGAGATGTCGACGCAGAACTGGATGTTCGTGAGGGCCCGCTTCTGCTTGGGCACCGCGAGCTGTTGCGGCAGCGACAACAGCAGGATTGCGACCGCGAGCAGCAGCGCGGGCAGGGACTCGCCGATGCCGAGCAGGCCGCGCACGAACCACCTGCTGCCACCTCGCCCCTGGTCGAACGGCAGCGCGATGCGGCGACCCTTGCGTTGCCAGACCCAGCAGAGCTGGAGCAGCGGCAATGCGAGCAGCAGCAGCAGCCACGGACGGCCGAACATCAGGTCGCCTCCGCAGGCCGGGCCTGGGGTTCGAAGTCCTCGGCCGAAACGGAGCGATACGGCGCGAGCAGTGCTCTCACGTCGAACGAAGCTGGCGGCGCCGGCATGTGCAACCAGCTCTCGACCTGGCGCAACAGCGCGCCGGCTTCCGAGTGCTGCCGGATCGCCGCGATCGCCGCCGCGGCCGTCACGGCGCGCAGGTCGAGACGCGCGCGCCAGAACGCGACGAGCAGCCGCTCGAGTTCGGCCTTCTGCGCGTCGTCGGCTCGCCCCGCCGCGACCGCCTCGACGAGCGGGCGCAGCCGGTCCGCGAGCGTCGGCTTGCGCATGGCGGCCGCCACATGGTGCCGCCACTTGCGCCCGACGAACAGGATCGCGAGCAGTCCGAGCAGCCACAGAACACCGACCGCGATCTGCTGCATGCGATAACCACCGAGCCGGTCCGGTGCAACGGGGTCGGGATCGGTCGGTTCGAAGGTGCCCTTCTTCAGCGAGCTCGAGACCGTCACGGCGAGCGCGGGCAGGTTGTCGGTCGGCGAACCATCCACGCGCGAGAGGAACTTCGCGAGGTCGTACTCGCCGGGCTCGAGGCCCGTCCATTCGAGGTCGTAGCGGAAACGATCGCCGTGCGCGCGCACCGCGAGCACGCGCACCACGACCTTCGACTTCGTGGTACTCGCCGCGGCCGCGAGCTCGGTGCCCGGCAACACGACCTCGTCGATGCGCGCGCGCATGCCGACGGACGCCGTGCGCTCGTTGCGGGTCTGGGCTGCAAGCATTGCGGTCGCGAGCAGCGGCAACACGCACCTGCCGATCCAGCCGGCCGGCTTCATCGCGCCCCCTTGCCGGTCAGGCCACGCGAGCGGAAGAAGTGCCGCAGCCGGTGCACGAACGGCTGGTCCGTGCGGATCAACATGTGGTCGACGCCGCCCTGCCGCAGCTCCTGGTCGATGCGCGCCTGGTCGAGCAGCCTGCTGCGCCCGTGCGCGACGAAGCCGCGGCCCGATTCGGCCTCGCGCGCGCGCATGAAGCCGCTGCCGCGCAGCGTGACCTCGGCGGGATCCTGGAACTGCAGCACCGCGACTTCGTGCTGCTGGGCCAGCAGCGCGACCGCGTGCACCGAACCCGCTTCGTGCAGGTCGCTGCAGACGACGATCAGCGAACGACCCTTCAGCGTCGGGCGCAGTTCGGCGAGGCGCCGCGCGAGCATCGTGCCTTCGTCGAACGCGTGCCGCCGCAGGCGCAACAACCACTGCAGCACTTGATCCCTCGCGAGGCTCGGTTCGATGCGCACTTCGCGCTCACCGGCGCCCATCACGCCGACCGGGCTCATGCGGTCGAGACAAGCGAAGGCGAGACCACCGGCCACGTGCAGGGCCTCCTCGTACTTGCTCCTCGCGACCGACGAGACGACCATCGAAGCCGAGGTGTCGATCACGAACCAGGCGGGAATGCGGCGCGGGGCTTCGTATTGCTTCACGAAGACCTTGCCGGTCCGCGCGGTGACGCGCCAATCGATCGACTTGATCGGGTCGCCGGGCATGTAGATGCGCGACTGCACGTAGTCGATGCCCGACCCGAGGTAGCGCGATCCGTCCATGCCGTACGTGAGGTCGTTCGCCAGACGGCGAATCGCGATCACGAACTGGCGCGCGGCCAGCGGCTCCACCTTGGCGAGCAGACCCGGCAGGTCGCGTTCGCGCGCGAGCGTCTTGCCGGTCTTCTCGTGCCGCGACTTCATGGTCATTGCGCGGTCTCGGAGAGGATCTGCTGCAGTATTTGCTGGCCCGTGTGGCCCTCGGCGAGCGCTTCGTAGGTGAGGCGCATGCGGTGCAGCATCACGTCTTCGGCGAGCGCGAACAGGTCCTCGGGCAGCACGTAGTCGCGACCGTGGATGAGCGCGCGCGCGCGCGAAGCCTTCACGAGCGAGATGCCGGCTCGCGGGCTGCAACCGAGCTCGAGCTCGGGATGCTTGCGCGTGCGATTCACGATCTCGACACAGTGCTCGAGGAACGCCTCGCTGACGTGCACCTGTTGCACGTCCTCCATCGCCTTCACGAGCCGCTCCGAGCTGCCGGTCACCTGTTCGCCGAGCACGTCGAACTCGGTGCGCGCCACGGCACCCTTGCCGTCGCGGCGCACGCCGAGCGCCGCATTGCGGCGCAGTACTTCCTTCTCGTCGGCGGGCGTCAGGTACCCGAGCCGGTGCAGCAGCATGAAGCGGTCGAGCTGGGCCTCGGGCAGTTCGAACGTGCCGGACTGCTCGACCGGGTTCTGCGTCGCGATCACGAGGAACGGCACGGGCAACGCGTAGTTGTGGTTGCCGATCGTGACTCTTCGCTCCTGCATCGCCTCGAGCAGAGCACTCTGGACCTTGGGGGCGGCGCGGTTGATCTCATCGGCGAGCAGCAGGTTCGTGAAGATCGGCCCCTTGTGGGTGCGGAACTCGTGCGTCTTCTGGTCGAGGATCTCGGAGCCGACGATGTCCGACGGCAAGAGGTCGATCGTGAACTGGACGCGCGCGAACGCCAGGTCCACGGTCTTGCTGACGGCCGCGACGAGCAGCGTCTTGGCGATTCCCGGCACGCCCTGCAGCAGCAGGTGGCCCGAGGTCAGCAGCGAGATGAGTACGCGTTCGACGACGACTTCCTGGCCGACGACGACCTTGCCGACGCGGGTGCGGATCTCGTGCAGGAACTCGCGGGTGTCCGCGAACCGGTTCGTGGCGACGGGAGCGTGAGCAGTCATGATGGGAAGCGGCGAAGAAGCTGAGGAGGCCGGGGGAGGGGTCGGGAGAAGGCGCGCAGGCAGACTGTGGTTCAGACGCAGCGGCGCAGCCACTGCTCGGCCACCGCGGCGAGGTCGAGGTTCGGATCTTCGGCGCGGCCGAAGTGGCACTGTTCGATGCGCGCGATGTCGGCGCGCAGGTTCTGTTGCAGGGTCTCGTCGAGGTTCGTGCGCGCAGCGACCTGCTGCAGCAGGCCGAGCACCGTGAACGGATTGATCTGCTTGGGCATGTGCAGGCCGCGGTGGTCTGTCACGCCCGCATGCGCGGGCCGGAACAGGAACCAGGCGCCGACGGCGAGCACACCGACGCCGAGCACCACCCACAACCAGGTGAGGCTCTTGCCGCCGTAGGCGCCCGTGAGGGCCACCTCCGGCGATACGGTCTCGAGGTCGTGGTCGTTGTAGCGCTGGAAGACGGCTTTCGTGGCCTCATCGCGTGGCTTGCCGAACACGAAGCTCGCCGGCCGGTTGCCATCGTCCGTCGGAGTCAGCGACAGCAGGTAGACGCGCTCGCTCACGATGCCGCTCTGGTCGTCGTGGAAGCGCGTCACCGAGGCGCCCTGGTCGTCGCGCTTGCTGATCTTGAAGCCCGGAGTGTCGAGCTGCAGGATCGTCTCGAGGTCCGGCACGAGCCCCTTGGCCGTGGCCTTGATCTCGAGCGTGATCTTGCCTTCGTCGGCGCGGCGTTCGTCGAGCAGCTGCGTCACCTGCAGCTCCGAGTACGGGCGTTCTTCGGCCTTGGCCGACGCATCGACCGCGACTGGTGACGAGCCGACCGGCAGCACCGTGTAGCCCGACGTGTCGATGAAGTCGAAGTCGATCTGCACGGCCGGAATGCGATCGATCTGCGGGCCGCGTGCCTTGAGCAGCAGCCAGGCATAGGGCGTCGCGCGCCAACCGGCCTCTGCGCAGGGCTTGCTCTGCATGTGCTCGCCGTTGAACGTCACCGACAGCACCTCGAAGTTCTCGCGCAGCGCGGCCGTGACGGCCTCGGAGAACCGATCGCGGTAGTTCTCGAGCGGACGCCCGTAGTTCCACGCGTAGGCCATGTTGTTCTGATTCTGCGCGTACTTCGCGAACCCGCCGCTCTCGCGTTCGATCTCGCGCGAGTGCCTGATGTCGATGCGCACGCCGAACGGCTGCGTGCCGACGGCCGTGGAACCGTCGACGACGGCGTCGAGCCGCAGCTCGCGGATCAGGTCCTTGTAGTAGTCCCAGACCTTCCGCGCCTCGTAGGCCTGCGGATGATCGCCGACGATCTCGAAGCCGGCCTCGAGGTAGCGATACTTGATCTGCGGTTTCACGGCCGACATGCGCGTGAACATCGCATTCGCGAACATCGCCTGATGGCGCTCGCGGCTGCCGTCGGACAAGCCGGCGATCGCAGCCTTGATCAGCGGCAGCTGGCTCCTGGCGAGCACGGTCTCCTCGTCGATCGAGCCGAGATCGCAGGCGCCGAGCGCCGCGTAGAACCACGTGTCGTAGGCGCCGATGGTCTCCTGGTCGAGGCGCAGGTCGTCGGCGATGCTCGCGTAGTGCTGCGCGGCCTGCTCGAACAGCGCGAACGCGTTCTTGCGCACGTCCGCGAAGTTGCTGTTGCGCGCGAGCTCCTTCGAGAAGTTGTTCTGGTCGTGCAGGATCGACGCCACGACCGCGAGCAGGGCCCAGTGCGCGCCGCGCTTCTCGAGCGCGCGCTGCGCCACGGTCAGCGCCGTCTCGTAACCGCGCGCGACCTCCTCCAGCATCTCGCGCTGGTTGCGCTGCGTCTTCTCGCGCTCCTGCACGGCCGGGAGCTTCCAGACCGTGGAGAGGTTCGTGCGCATCTTGCCGAGCAGCTCGCCGAGCAGCACCGGGTCGAGATCGGAGACGTCGCCGAAGACCTTCTCGATGGTCTCGAGCCGATAGACCTCGGCCGTGCTGTGCGCGGTGACGAAGGCCTCCGCCAGCAGCTTCAGGTCGACGCCGCCGATCGGCAGCTTGCGCAACCGCTCGACCCAGCTGCCGAGGGCCGCGAGGTTGCGCTCCTGCTTGCTGCGCGTCAGCGGGATGCCGCTCGCGCGCCGCTCGAAGCCGTACATGTACATGTAGGGGTTCGTGTAGCGGCTCGCGTTCGGGTTGTTGTTGCGCATCCAGACGCGCAGGAACTCGTGCGCGAGATCCTTCGCCTTGCGCGCGTTCGTCGCGGCCAGCTCCTCGATGAACGGGAAGGACTTCTCGGCCTCGTTGACCTTCAGGTAGAGCTGGGCCACGACCGTCGTGAAGTGCGGCCGCAGCGCGTCGCTCAGCAACGCGATCCACTGGGGCCCCGGCAGCGACTGCAGCAGATCGACGGGCTCGACGGGCGCGACCTGACCCTGGCCGCCGCGGCGCATCGGGCCATAGAACAAGTTGCCGTAGTCGTCGCGCTGCATCACGGGGCCGAACGTGTCCGACTGTGAGTTCGTGTAGCTCCACGAGGCTTCGAGGATCCAGCCCGACGCGAGCAGGCCCAGCGTGGGACGCCACTGCTCGGCGAGCTGCGGCGCCACCGCGAGCAGCGCCTCGACTGCGGTCTTCTGCAGCTGCAGGCCCGTGGCGCGGAACGTCGCATCCTGCGCGCGATCTTGGAAACCCTTGGCAACCTGCCCGCCGATCGTCGCGATGATCTCCATGCCGCGCTCGGGGCGGTTCGTGAAGCTGTCGGCGAGCCAGGACGGCCCCAGATCCTCGCGGATCTTCGGCGCGAGCTCGACCGCGCGGCGCAGCGCCTCGGCCTTCTCGGCCTCGCCGACGTCGCCCTTCGCGAGCGCCGCCTGCGTGACCGTCCACGCGGTCTCGAGGTGCACCTTGCGCTTGTCCTTCTGGAACATCGCGAGCGCGTGGCGCGCGAGCAGGTTCAACGCCTCGCGGTCGTTGGCCTTCTCGGCCTCGGCAGCGGATGGCAGGAAGGCGCCGAGCTCGAGGTCCTGTCCGATCGCGGCCAGCAACATCGCGCACTCGCGGCGATCGAGGCGTTGCTCCTTCTCGGGTTTGGCTATCTCGACGCCGAGCAGGCGCACGAGCTCTTCGAGCACGCTGCCGAACTCGATCGCGCGTTGCACGATCGGCGCCAGCAGCGGCATCTGCTTCTTGTCGAAACCAGCAGGCGCGAGTCCGGCCAGCACGAGCGCTTCCTCGAACGCGAAGCGGTTCTTCTCCTGCAGGTTCGGCGGGACGCGTTGATCCTCGGGCCGCGGCGGATGGTTCGGCAGCACCTTCAGGAAGTGTTCGTAGGCGCCGTTGCGCTCCGCTTCGGGCAACGCCTGCAGGAACTCGCCGACCTTGTTCCAGCGGCCCAGCGTGACGTCGCGCTGGAACATCTCGAACTCGCGCTGCTGGCGCTTCTCGGCGAGCTGCGCTTCGGCGCTGGCGGCGGCGGCCGCTGCTGCGGCGGCGGCTGGCGGTGCGCCCGCGGCCACCGCCGGCGCGCCTGCGCTACCGGCTGGGCCACCGGCCGGGCCACCGAACTGCTGCAACAGCATCTGCTCGATCTGCTCTTTGCTGTAGCCCGACGGCGTGGCCGTTGCCTTCGCGGGTTGGGCCGCCTGCAGCTCGGGTGACGCGGCGGGCTTCGTACCGTCGGGCTTCTTCTCCTCGGAAGGATCGTATGGCTTGAGCTCGGGAGCCGCCCAGGCCTGGAGAATCGTCGACGGGCGGCGATCGTAGAGCAGTGTCTTCCACTTCTGCAGCTTCGCGGTCGCCGCGGCGGCGGCCGCCGCTGCAGCGGGGTCCTGCGGTGGTGTTGCCGTCGCGGCATCCGGCGCCAACGCGCCCGGCAAGGGCGCGGGCGCGATGCGCGAGATGGGCACGACGGTTGCGGTCGAGGTCGCAGGCCGCGCGGGCACGGGCGGTGTCTGGGCAAGGCACTGCAGTGCCAACGAGCAGAAGAGCGGCGCGACTACGGCGTGTCGCGTTAGGGGTTCACACAAGGCCATGGGGTCTCCGCGGGAGCCGGGAGGTTAGCACAGAGGGTCGGGGTGGTCGGGGTGGTCGCGATCATTCGTCGACTGGACCACGCGGTCATCTGGGCACCGGTCATCGGGCGGTCACCGCCGGAGCGAGCGAACGCAGGTCGACCGAGCGCGAGCGAACGACGCCGAGTCGACGCAGGTATTCCGCTCGCGAGGTTTCGAAGGCACCGAGGGTCTGCAGATGCGGGGTGGCGAACTGCACGTCGAGCAGTTCGATCCCGGCGGCGAACAAGGATCGAACGAGGGCGACCAACGCGACCTTCGACATGTCGGTTCGGCGGTGGAACATCGATTCGGCCGCGAAGAAGGCGCCGACCTGGACGCCATAGGTGCCTCCCACGAGTTCCGGGCCGCTCCAGACCTCGAGGCTGTGGGCATGGCCGCGCCGGTGCAGCCCCACGTAGGCCTCGACCATCTCCGGGATGATCCACGAGCCGTCGGGGCGATTGCGGCCGCACTCGTTCATGACCCTCGCAAAGCAACGGTTCCACGACAGCTCGAACCGACCTCGCGAGAGCACGCGACGCAGGCTGCGCGAGACGTGCAGGCGCTGTGACTCGAGCATGCCGCGTGGATCGGGACTCCACCACATGGGCAGGTAACCCTCCGCGTACCACGGGAAGATGCCGGCCCGGTAGGCCGCGAGCAGTCGTTCTTCGCGCAGGTCGCCGCCGACCGCGACGAGACCCTCGCGATCGAAGGGGCGCGGATCGGGAAACGCGACCGGGTCACCGGGACGCAGGAACTTCGGCACGGGTAGTGGACCGCGCATCAGTGCTCCTTGAGGCGCCGCAGCGTCCTCTGCTGGTCCTCGCGATCGCCGAGCTCGAGCAGCTCGATGTCGCCGTCGGGCAGCGGACGGAAGTAGACACGCAGGCCGAGCGACGCGCGCAGGCTCCACGTGTCCTGCCCACCCAACTGCTTGACCTCGAGACCGGGGTAGCTGTGCCCTTCGGTGCAGAACAGCAGGATCGCATGGAACGCGCGCTCGACGGAGCGCCGTTCCTTGCCCTCGATCGACCTGTAGAACGAGGGCAGGAAGTGGGGCAGTCGGAACCGGCGCTCGTCGGCGACGGGTTCGGGTGCCGGCTGCTTGCGCCGGCGCTTGCCCTTCGGCACGAGTGCCTCGAGTTCCGCAACGGTCTCCTCGAAGTCGCGCAGACGCGTCTGGTACCAGGCGAGTTGACGCCGCAGTGCCGCATCCGCGGCCTGGAAGCCCTCGAGCTCGCTCTCGAGCTCGCGCACGGCGCGCTGCAGGTCCCGATCATCGCGCACCGGCTGCCGCCCGTCGGGACGCTTTGGCGCTTCCAGCTCGCGACGCAGCAGTGCTAGCTCCCGTTCGGCTTGTTCCACGCGGCGCTTGAGGTCCGTTTCGCGCTCGCGTGCGCGCGTTGCGCCTTCGCGCGCGCGCTCGAGCTCGTCGCGCAGGGTCGCGACCTCGGACTCGCGCAACGTCAGCCGGGTCTGCACATCGAAACCGGCCTGCGGATCCACGGGCTCTGGCGCCGCTTCCGCGCGCGGCAAGAGCAGCGTCAGGACTTCGTCGAGTTGCGACGGTTCACGCAGCTCGCCGAGCAGCGGCGCGAGGACGCGAGCCGGCGCATGCTCGATGCGAAAGCCGCCCTTCGGGGTGAGGCCGAACTTGCGCGCGAGGTCGCGCAGACGCTTCACCGGCACCATGAGTTCGAGCAACAGGGCGAGCGGCAGGTCGCCCCCTTTTGCGAGCGCACGCTCGACGAGCTTCTTGAGCACGAGCGACTGCTCGCTCATGCGGACTCCGATGACAGACTCATGCCCGAGAATCTACTTGGCGGGGCCGGCCCATGCTCCCCCACCCGCACGCCGGCCCGGGCTCAGCGCGGCGGCTCGGGACGCCCGGGCGGGACCGGTTCCAACGGATAGAACGGTGTCACGGGATACTCGGTGTACTCGTGGTTGCTGTCCCAGGCTCGTTCGATCGCGTCGCGTTCCTCTTGCGTGATCGGCACGGCTGGCTGCCACGAACGCCAGATTCCCCACTCGACGAGGTCGAACGGCGCCCCGAGCAGCGCCCCGGCCTTCCACAGCACGAACGAGGGGAACAGGAAGACCGAGATCGGATCCCGGGTCTCCGGCGGCTGCGACCGGTAGAACACCCACGCTGCAGGAGACACGACGATGTCGATCGGCAGGCCCAGGGCAAACCCGGCGGTCGCGCCGACCGTCGACGGCAGTCTCGTGAACAAGGTGCGGCCGTAGCGCGCGTCGACGAGCTCGTCCGTGTAGCGAACGATCTGCGTACAGCCGCCCAGGGCGAGGACCGGCAGCAGCAACCGTGCGGGACTGAGCACCACGATGGACTCAGTTGCCCTGCTTGCGGGGCTCGCGGCGTGCGAACTTCATCGTCTTGATCGACCAGTCGTCCCGGAGTTCGGCCGGCGGCGTCTTGCTGCCGCTGCCGGTCAGCCTTTCATCGGTCGCATTGACGATGCTCAGCTCGCGCAGCTTCCAGACCGACTGCTGTCCTTGCTGGTTGCCGCCCACGCGTGCGCCCGACTCGGCATTGAACAACACCGCGTAGATGAACCCCATCGGCACCTTGAGGTCGGTGCGCTTCCACGTGACTTCGGCCACCAAGTCCGACGCCTTCTGCGGGGAGGTCCCCATCCAGGCGGGCTCATCCTTCGGGTCCGTGGGCAGTCCGAAGTCGTCCGACTTCAGCGTCGTTCCGCCCGCCGCGAGGATCTGGTTCTGGAAGTAGATCCGCGGCTCATTGATCGCATCCGAGGTGTTGAACCGGTTCACGACGACGACCTCGACCTTCTTCTGCAGGTTGCCGATCTGCTCGAGGAAGCCGCCGGGCTTGGTCGCTTCCGCGATCGCCTGACGGCAGAGTCTGATCGACTCGTCGAGACTCCGCATCCACCACCAACCGAGTGGGAGCAGGACTGCCGCCAACAACACGATGAACTTGTACAGGTCGAGCGAACGCAGGAATCTCACTTGCCACCTCCCGTGCCAGCGAGCTGAGACTTCGCCGGCGCCAGCTTCTCGTCGGCGGCACCGAGCGCGACGCTGCTCGGTCCGAACGGCCGGAACGAGTCCTTGATGCGGATGAGCACTTTGAAGTACGCGCCGGTCACGCCGCTTTCCGCGGTGTCGCTGAACAGGGTCTCTTTGGCCCCGTCGTCGTTCTTGTGCAGCGGCTCGAACGGCGAATCCGGTTTCGCGCAGTCTTCGTCGATGGCTGCCCGCAGCACGCTCATCTTGTTGCGGCAGTCCTCGCCGCGGAAGGCAACGGTCATTTCGAGCTTGCGGTTGGGCGCCTTCATGTTGAGCTCCAAACGCGTCACCAGGTAGCCCTTGATCTGCGGCTCGACGGCGAGCAGGATCTCCGAGAGGCGCACGAGCACGGCCAATCCCGATTCGAGCGAAATGTCCTCGTAGACGCCGGATTCCTTCTGCTTCTGGTCGGCCGCCAACTTCAACCGGTCGCGCACGATCATGATCCGCCTGTGCACGTCGGCCTGCACGAGCTCGGCAATGAGGTCCTTGTATCGGTACTCCTTGCCCTTGCTCGGCACGTAGTGGAAGTCGTTCACCGGGTCCTCGAACCACTTGTTGCTGAACACGCGGTTCAACATGCCGTGGAACACGGGCATCGCCTTCGGGTTGGTCTTGTCGACGTAGGTGCTGCCGATCTCCAGCTCGAGGTTCTTCAACTCGATCGATCGCCTGTTCGCGTGCACGAACAAGGCCAGCAAGGCGACCATGCACGTGATTGCGAGCGGGAACTTGATGCGCTCGAAACCACGCGTGAGCAGCAGATCCTCCTGCCGCAGGTTGAAGCCGGCTGGCCCACCGAGTCGGCCGAGTGCAAGCCCGATGGCGGTCGCGAGACGCGGGCCGAGCTCCGCGGCGGTCGCCGCATCGAGGTCGTGCTGCAGGTGCGACAAGAGGTCGAGCTCGCGCGGCTCGACACCGAACACCTCCTCGAGCATCGCTTTCGTGCGCGGCGACCGAACGGCACCCCCCGTGATCCACAACGCGCGGATCTGGGACGCCTTGCCGGAAGACGTCAGGTAGCGCGCCAGTTCGCGCGCAAGGCGCTGCAGGTAGGACGTCTGGGCCTCGTGGACCTCGGCGTGCGTGACCACGACCGCGCGTTTGGGCGCGTCTTCGCTCGGCGCCGTCGCTTCGCCTGCACCGGCCGGCGCCGGCAGCGCGTCTGCCACTTCGAGCCGTTGATCCGCCCCTTCGTCGAGGCACGCGCGCACGACCTCCCTGGCCACGGCGGCATCGAGGCCGTGCCGGCGCGCGACTTCGTCGGCGACGACGGCATCGCCGATGCGCAGGGCGCGCATCTCGACGAGTCGCTCGCCCTGCACGAGCAGCATCTTCACGCTGCGTGCCCCGAGGTCGAGCACGGCGGTCACGGTCGGGCTGCTGTCCGCGGGCGCCGCTGCGTCGCCGGCCTTGAAGGCGCCGGCCCACTGCGCGGCCCGCCACAGCGCCATCGCGTCGATGTCGATGGTCTCGACCTCGACCGACTGACCCGAAAAGGCGTCCAGTTGCGTGCGCAGTCCGGGCTTCGGCACCGAAGCCACCATGACGCGTGTGCCACCCTCGGCGCCTTCGCCGATCTCGTGGAAGTCGACGATCATGTCGTCCACGGAGTGGCTGTGGATCTCCCCTTCGATCTCGGACTTCACGACCTTGCGGATCGCATCGCGGCCCTTGAACGGCAACTCGATGACGCGCAGCACGGCTTCACGCAGCGGGTGGCCGAGCGTCAGCTCGCCGCGCATGCCCTCGTCGAGCGCCGCGCGCGTCGCGGCCGCGACGACCTCCGCCTTCGCACCGACGTCGGCCAGCGATTGGGTGGCGACCGATTGTGCAGCGGCCCGCGCGGTGTGCACGCGCAACAGCCGTGTCTTGCGGTAGCTGCCTTCGAGTTCGACGACCTTCACGGTCTGGTCGCCTGGATCGATTCCGATGCTCCTCACCATGATCTCACCTGTTGGTCGCGGTCGATGGCCCGCCGTGTTCGGGCCCGACGTTCGGCCCTGATCTGCTCTCGCGGTCGTACCGGGCGCGCTGCTGGGGGTCCAGCACCACGCGGATGCGTTGCGTCGTCTGGTTGCGCAACCACAGCACCCGGCTCTGGGTTGCCGGCGGCAGCTCTTCGACCTTGGCGCTCAGCCGCAGGGTGAGTTCCTGTTCGCGTTGGTTCTGCATGATGAGCCGCAGGCTGCGTGCCTGGCGTTCCGTGAGCCCATGGTCCGCCGCGAGCTTGCACACGAGCTCATTGTCGGCCTTGGTGTTCATCCTGAATTCTTCCTGTGCACTCCGGGGCATCGCTTCGGGCTCGGCGAAACGCGGGATCAGCAGCCCGACGCCCGTGCCCGCGGCGAAGCAGCCGCCGGCGGCCGCGAGCATCCATGACCGCGCGCCACTCACTTGCTTCGACGCTCCGCGGCAGGCGCTTGCAGTGCGCCCGAC
>DASRJH010000043.1:0-4575 GCA_035649575.1 Planctomycetota bacterium | reverse complement strand
ACACGTCGTGGAACACGTCGCGATGCAGCGCGGGCGCGAAGTGCTCGTGATGGATCTCGAACTGCAGCTCGACGTCGCGCCAGGCGCGGCCGGCGAACGAGAACGTGCCGTCGGAACCGGTCGCGACCGGTTTGCACCGTGTCTCGCTGCGTTGCCGATCCAGGTGGCGCAGCAGCAGCCGTATCTCGGCGCCAGCCACCGCGCGGCCTTGCCCGACTGCGCGCCCGCGCACGCGGACGGCGGGGCGCTCGTCCGGCACGGCAGCCGGTGCCGGCGCGCCGTCGACCTCGGTGCGTTCGAGGTCCGCCTCGTCAGGTGGCAGCGCATCGCGGTCAGCAACGGCCGCTGCGTGCGCGAGCGTGGCATCTCCCGGCGCCTCCGCCGCTTCCTCGGCGGCCCGGCCGACCGGCAGGGGCGTCACGCGCGACCGGCGAACGACCTCGAGTAGCGCGACGACGGCCCCGAGTACGCACAGCAGCAGCACTGCCGCGCTCACGCCGAACGAAGTACGTGGTGGTCGGCGCTGCAACGTGGAGAGGGTCGCCATCGCAGGGGGAAGAAGATCACTACGTCGAGCGACCGCGGCGAAGTTCGACTTCTTGTTGCGGTCTCCACAGTACTCGTTCCCGGGTCTGTGACTTGACATCCGCATGACGTTGTCCGTGGCCTTGCACCAAGCGACGCGTTCCGGCGACAACAAGATCTCGCCGAGGGCGACACGTCAGCGCCAGCGATCTCGTGCAGCGCGCGCACGCTCAGCAGCACCTCGCAGCACCGGCGTGCGTCGATGATGCGAACGACCTACCGCGCGGCGTGGCGCCACTGGCCGAGGTTCGGCACGGAGGCAGCGGATAGGCGCGCCAGACGGCCGTTGCCGTCGTGGCCAACCACCTGTGCAGCTGCGAGCGCCTGCTTCAAGGTCTGAGGGCACGACAGCAACACGGCAGCACCGATCGCCGCGCGCACGCCACCGGACACGAACGAGGGATTCATGGTCGCTCCATTTCCAAGTTGGAAGTCGCAGACGCGGACGCTAGGCGATGATCACGGCGCCGGGACGAGCCGGCAATCAGGTGACAACCCGTATCCGCAAGGCAGCGCCGTGTGATGCAGCCCGGTTCGCTCGACAATCTGGCAAGTGGCCTGATCGCGCGGCGAGCGCAGACCGCCCAATCGAGACTCAGCCGTCCCCGCCGAGCAGCCTCTTGCTCGCGGGTTCCTGCCGCGCCTTGCTGCGCACGAACTCGCGGTTCATCTCGGCGATCACGCGCACGGGGATCTCCTTCGGACAGACCGCTTCGCACTCGTATTGGTTCGTACAGTTGCCAAAGCCCTCGCGGTCCATGGCGGCCACGAGGTTCTGCGCGCGCTGCTCGCGTTCGACGCGGCCCTGCGGCAGGTGCACGAAGTGCGAGATCTTGGCGCCGACGAACAACATCGCCGACGCGTTCTTGCACGCCGCGACGCAGGCACCGCAGCCGATGCACGTGGCCGCGTCGAACGCGCGGTCCGCATCGGCCTTCGGCACGAGGATCGCGTTCGCGTCCTGTGCCGCACCCGTGTTCACGGACACGAACGCACCGGCCTGCACGACGCGGTCGAACGCGCTGCGGTCCACGACGAGGTCGCGCACGACCGGGAACGCGGCGGCGCGCCACGGCTCGATCCAGATCTGAGCGCCGTCTCGGAAGCTGCGCATGTGCAGCTGGCACGTCGTCGTGCCGCGCTCGGGACCGTGCGGCACGCCGTCGATCACGACGCCGCACGCGCCGCAGATACCCTCGCGGCAATCGTGGTCGAAGGCCACGGGCTCCTCGCCGTTCCTGGTCAGCTGCTCGTTCAGTACGTCGAGCATCTCGAGGAACGACATCGCGGGCGAAACGCGATCGAGCTCGTAGCGGACCATCCTGCCGTCCTGCCGGGGGTCGCCCTTCGTGCTCGGCTTCGACTGCCGCCAGATGTGCAGCGTGACCTTCATCACTTGTAGCTCCGCACGGCGAGGTGCACGTTCTCGAATTCGAGCAGCTCCGTATGACGCACGGGCCGCGCGCCGGGGCCCGCATGCTCCCAGACGGCCACGTGGCAGTATTTCTCGTCGTCGCGACGAGCTTCGCCGTCGTCCTGCCATTCCTCGCGGAAGTGGCCGCCGCACGATTCGCGGCGCTCGAGCGCGTCGCGGCAGAGCAGCTCGCCGAACTCGAGGAAGTCCGCGACACGGCCGGCCCGCTCGAGCGACTGGTTCAGCGTCTGGTCGCTGCCTACCACCTTGACGTCGCGCCAGAACTCGTCGCGCAGGGCCGGGATCTCGCGCAGCGCCTGCTCGAGGCCCCCCGCATTGCGCGCCATGCCACACTTGCCCCACATGATCTTGCCGAGCGCCTTGTGGAACTCGTCCACCGTGCGCCTGCCGTCGATCGACAACAGCCGCTTCGTCATCGCGGCGACCTCGGCCGCGACTCGCCGGAACTCCGGGTGATCGGTTCCCACAGCACCCGGCCTCTGGCCCGCGAGGTAGCCGCCGATCGTGCATGGGATCACGAAGTAGCCGTCGGCGAGGCCCTGCATGAGCGCCGACGCGCCGAGCCGGTTGGCGCCGTGGTCGCTGAAGTTCGCCTCGCCGAGCACGAACAACCCCGGGATCGTCGATTGCAGGTCGTAGTCGACCCACAACCCGCCCATCGTGTAGTGCACGGCCGGGAAGATGCGCATCGGCTGTGAGTACGGGTCCTCGGCCGTGATCTTGCTGTACATGTGGAACAGGTTGCCGTAGCGCGCGGCGATCGCCGGCTTGCCGAGACGCGCGATCGCGTCGCGGAAGTCGAGGAACACGCCGAGCCCCGTGTCGCCGATGCCGCGGCCCTCGTCGCAGACCTGCATCGCGGCGCGCGACGCGATGTCGCGCGGCGCGAGGTTGCCGAAGCTCGGATACTTGCGCTCGAGGTAGTAGTCGCGCTCGGCATCGGGGATGTCCAAAGCACGCCGTTTGTCGCCCGCGCGCTTCGGCACCCAGACGCGGCCGTCGTTGCGCAGCGACTCGGACATCAACGTGAGCTTGCTCTGGTGATCGCCGCTCACGGGGATGCAGGTCGGATGGATCTGCGTGTAGCACGGGTTCGCGAACCCGGCCCCGCGCTTGTAGGCGCGCCAGGTCGCCGTCACGTTGCAGCCTTTCGCGTTCGTGCTCAGGTAGAACACGGGACCATAGCCCCCCGTCGCGAGCACGACCGCGTCTCCGGCATGGCCCCGCACTTCGCCCGTGACGAGGTCGCGCACGACGATGCCCTTGCTGTGGCCGTCGACGACGACGAGATCGAGCATCTCGGTGCGAGCGAACATCTTCACGGTGCGCAGGCCGATCTGGCGCGACAGCGCGGCATAGGCGCCGAGCAGAAGCTGCTGGCCCGTCTGACCACGCGCATAGAACGTGCGCGACACCTGCGCGCCGCCGAAGCTGCGGTTGTCGAGCAGACCGCCATACTCGCGCGCGAACGGCACACCCTGCGCGACGGCCTGGTCGATGATGTTCACGCTGAGCTGCGCGAGCCGGTAGACGTTCGCCTCGCGCGCGCGGAAGTCGCCGCCCTTCACGGTGTCGTAGAACAGCCGGAACACCGAGTCGCCGTCGTTCTGGTAGTTCTTGGCCGCGTTGATCCCGCCCTGGGCCGCGATCGAGTGCGCGCGCCGCGGGCTGTCCTGGTAGCAGAAGACGCTCACGGCGTAGCCGAGCTCGGCGAGCGACGCGGCGCCCGCGCCGCCCGCGAGGCCGCTGCCCACCACGATCACGTGGTGCTTGCGCTTGTTGGCCGGGTTGACGAGCTTCATCTCGAAGCGGTGGCGCGTCCACTTCTCGGCGATCGGCCCGGCGGGGATGTTGGCGGAGAGGCGCATGTCAGAGGTGCAGCACGCCGGTCAGGACGGCGACCGGCATCGAGATGTTTCCCGCGGCCACGCCGAAGGCCAAGAGCCCCGAGAGCGTCCGCCGCACGCGGTTCCAGCGCGGGTGGCTGAGGCCGAGCGTCTGCAGCATGCTCCAGAAGCCGTGGTACATGTGCAACCCGAGCGCCAGCATCGCCAGGATGTAGAAGGCGGACGCGAACGGGTTCTGGAAGCCCACCACCATGTTGCGGTAGACGTCGCCGGGCACGAACTCCGGGTGCGCGGCGCCGGTCGTGAAGTGAGCGAGGTGGTACAGGATGAAGGCCAGCAGCAGCGGGCCGCTCCAGGCCATCGTGCGCGAGGCGTAGGTCGACTCGCGCGCCTGCCATTCGCGGTAGCCGACCGGGCGCGCCGCGGCGTTCTGCAGCGTGAGTGCCATGGCCGCCCAGATGTGCAGCAGCACCGAGACCAGCAGCACGGCGCGCGCGAGGTACAGCCCCTGGCCGTGCAGGAACTCGTGCAGGAACTTGCCGTAGGCGTTGATCGCCTCCGGGCCCATGTATACCTGCAGGTTGCCGACCAGGTGCGCCACCACGAAGCCGTAGAGCACGAGGCCCGTGGCCGCCATCACGGCCTTCCTGCCGATCGTGGAGCTGAAGAGGGTCGCGTCCTGCGCGGGGGACGACGCGGTAGACGCCG
>DASRJH010000042.1:0-7746 GCA_035649575.1 Planctomycetota bacterium | reverse complement strand
TCCATCCGGTTGGCGCCCTTCTCGCGGACCAGCGTCGCCGAACGGTAGAGCGACTCGAACGTGCCGGCGTCGCACCACCAGCCCTTCAGCACCTCGTACGTGAGATTGCCGCGGCGCAGATACTCGTTGTTGACGTCGGTGATCTCGAGCTCGCCGCGGTTGCTGGGCTTCAGCGTGCGGCAGATGTCGAACACGGCCTGGTCGTACATGTAGATGCCGATGACCGCGAGGTTGGTCTCGGGCTCCTTCGGCTTCTCGACGATCTTCAGCACGCGACCGTCCGCGACAGTCGCAACGCCGAACCGCTCGGGATCGTGCACTTCCTTGAGCAGGATCTTCGCGCCCCCACCCTGCGCCTTGTAGTCGGACACGGCCTTCGCGATGTTTCCCTCGATGATGTTGTCGCCGAGCACCACGCAGATCTCGTCGTCCTCGGCGAACGCCTCGGCGAGCCGCAGCGCATCCGCGATGCCCCCTTCGCCCTCCTGATACGCATACCCGAGCCGCCGCAGACCGAAGTCCGAGCCGTTGCGCAACAGCTGCAGGAAGTGGCCCGCCGAGTTGCCGCCCGTCACGATCAGGATGTCCGTGATGCCAGCGTTCACGAGACACTGGATCGGGTAGTAGATCATCGGCTTGTTGAAGACCGGCAGCAGGTGCTTGTTCGTGATCTTCGTCAGCGGGTAGAGACGGCTGCCGAGGCCGCCGGCGAGAACGACGCCTTTCATTGCTTGCTCCGGGTCATTGCTTGCTCCGGGTCATTGCTTGCGGGTCCGGCTCCGATACCAGTCGAAGGTCCTCAGCAGGCCTTCGCGGAAGCCGATGCGCGGGTCGAAGCCGAACAGTTGCCTCGCGCGCGTCGTATCGGCCAGCGAGTGCCGCACGTCGCCTACGCGCGGTGGCACATGAACGGGTGGCACAATCTGGAGCGACGGCAGCCGCTGCTTGGCCGCGGCGGCGAGCTGTTCGTAGAGCTCGCGCACGGTGCACGCCTGCCCATAGGCGAGGTTCACGGTCTCGCAGCCCGTGCTCGTGCCGTCGAGACACTGCAGCACGCCCGCGACGACGTCCTCGACGTAGGTGAAGTCGCGCGACTGCAGGCCGTCGCCGTTGATGCGCGGCGCGTCAGAGCACAGCAGCGCGCGACAGAACGCCGCAACGACGCCCGCGTAGGGGCTGTCGGCCGGCTGGCGTGGACCGAACACGTTGAAGAAGCGCGTCACGACGATCGACATGCCGTAGACGCGCGCGAACGAACGGCAGTAGAGCTCGCCCGCGAACTTGGCCGCGGCGTAGGGTGAGAGCGGATCCTCGCGCAGGCCTTCGTGCTTCTGCTTGCTGGTCTGGTCGCCATAGGCGGAGCTGCTGCCGCCGTAGACCACGCGCGCGCCGGCCGCGCGCGCGGCGCGCAGGACCATCAGCGTCCCCGTGGCGCAGGCGTGGTGCGTCGCGAGCGGCTCTTCGACCGAGCGCGCGACCGACGGCAGCGCCGCGAGGTGCACGATCTTGTCGACGCCGCGCATCGCGGCGTGCAGGGACGCTTCGTCGAGCACCGAGCCGTGCACGAACTCGACGTCGAAGCCGTCGAGGTTGTCCCGAGACCCCGTGCTGAGGTTGTCGAGCACGACGACCGCGCGGCGCTGAGCGCGCAGCTGTTCGCAGACGTGCGAGCCGAGGAAGCCCGCGCCGCCCGTCACGAGGACCTTGCCGCTCAATCCACGCCTCCGCGCTGCTTCTCGGCCAGATACCACGCGCAGAACTTCTCGATGCCGAGCGCGAGCGGCGTCGTGCAGCGATAACCGAGCTCGCGTTCGGCGAGGCCGACGTCGGCCCAGGTCGCGGGCACGTCACCGGGCTGGTCGGGCAGGCGCTTCAGCCGCGCCTTCTTGCCGAGTGCCTTCTCGAGCTGCTGTACGAGCTCCGTCAGCGACGTCGTCGCGGCGCCGCCGAGGTTGTAGATCGCGTAGGGCTTCCTGCTGCGCATCGCGCCCTCGATGCCGCTCACGATGTCGTCGACGTAGGTGTAGTCGCGCCGCGAGCTGCCGTCGCCGAAGAACGGCAGCTCGGTGCCGTTCGTGATGTGCCGCGCGAACTGATGGATCGCCATCTCGGGTCGCTGGCGCGGGCCGTAGACCGTGAAGAACCGCAGGCAGGTCACCGGGTTGCCGTGCAGGTGGTGCCACGCATGACACTGCACCTCGCCGGCCTTCTTGCTCGCGGCATAGGGCGACACGGGCCGATCGACCGGATCGCTCTCGGCAAAGGGCACCTTGGTGTTGCCGCCGTAGACCGAGGAGCTGCTGCCGAAGACGAACACGGTGTCCTTCGACTCGATCTGCTGCAGCAGGACCTGCGTGCCCGTGACGTTGACGTCCATGTAGCGCACCGGATCCTGGATCGACGGCCGCACGCCCGCGAGAGCTGCGAGGTGCACGACGACGTCCGCGTCGCGCAGACCGCGCCGGCAGGCATCCTTGTCGCGGATGTCGCCCTCGACGAACTCGAAGCGGTCGGGTGCCAGCGCCGCGAGATCCGCAAGGTTCCGGCGCTTCTTGGCCACGTCGTAGTACGGGTCGAGGTTGTCGAGCACTCGCACGCGACGACCCGCCCGCAGGAGGCGGCTGCCGAGGTGCGATCCGATGAAACCAGCTCCACCTGTGATGAGGACGATCGCCACGAGATGCAGAAACGGGGGGCGAGAGTGGTAGCGGAAGGAGGGCGTCGAGTCCAACCTGCCGCTGGTTTCCGGGCCCGCAATGTTCCCCCGCAGCGACGAGGGTGCAAGGTGGTGCCGGGCCTCGGCGGGCCAGCTATACTCCGCGCCCGTTCCGACCTTTCTTGCACGTCCCTCGCCAAGGAGAGGCGCTCGATGGAAACCACGATCACTGCCATGTTCGCGACCGCGGAAGCCGCACAGCGGGCCAGGCGCGAGCTCGAAGCTGCCGGCTTCAACAAAGAACACACGATGGTGATCACCGAGGAGACCGAGCACCGGCACGAGTTGCTCGGCGAGGAGACCTCCGATGGGGTCCGAGGTGCCCGGCTCGGCGCCATCGTCGGCGCGATCGGCATGGGCATCGGCGGTGCCGCGCTGTGCCTGCCGGCCTTGTCGGTGTTCCAGGGCAACCCCGCCGTCGCGGCGCTCTACGGCGCAATTGCCGGCGGCGTTACGGGCGGCCTGATCGGGCTCCTGGTCGGCTCCGCGACCGGCCATCAGGTCCAGGAGGAATACGAGCACGGCATCGACAGCGGCGGCGTCGTCGTCGCGGTGAACACGGATGGCCCCCACTCGGCGAAGGCGCTCGAAGTGCTCACGCGCGCCGGCGGCCAATCGCTCTCGACGAGCGTGCACGCCAAACACCACGACACGCGCCAATACAGCACGTGACAGACTGCACCTGACGGGCACACGCGGCGCGTAGCCGTGCTCCGACCCCCGTCCCCGCGCTACACTGCCGCACATGGTCCAGACCCTGTTGCGCACTTGCCTTTGCTTGCTGGCCGCGGTCCCGCTGTTCGCGCAGGCCCCCGGCGCCGCTCCCGCGCCGCCGCTCGATCCGGCGCTTCCCGACCAGCTCAAGGAACTGAAGCAACTGGTCTCCGAGCCGAAGATGGCCGACGACTTCCAGGCCATCACTCTGATCCAGGCGCTCAGCAAGGATCTCGACAAGCGGAACCCGAAGGACAAAGAACGCATCGCGAAGGGCCTCGGCGATGTGTTCCGCACCGGCAAGGTGCGTCCTGCCGACAAGGACAACCTCTACAAGGAAACGAGCGACGCGCTGGCGAAGCTCGAGACCGACGGCAGCAAGGAGCTCGCAAAGGCCCTCGCCGATCCGCGGTTCAAGGACCTCATCGCGGTCCAGGCCCACATGATGCTGGCCATCGGCAAGACCGAGGACGACAAGCAGGTCGAGCTGCTGCTCGACACCACGGTCCGCTCGCCGCACGACCAGCTGCGCGCAGCCAGCGGCGAAGCGCTCGGTTGCTACACCTCGCTCGAGATCAAGCTGCGGCGCGACGTCGTCAAGGGGATCATCCGGGAATGGGGCAGCCTGCACCAGAAGGCCACGACGGCGGACAACCCGAACCCGAACGCCCCGATCGACCCGGCGCCCGCGAACGCGCGCAAGACGCTGCGCGAAGTCGAGGGCAAGTGGAACGCGACGCTGCAGAAGCTCACCGGCACGTCGTTCACGCAGTTCCTGGACTGGCAGCGCTGGCTGAACAAGAACCAGAACTGGACGCCGCCGGCATCGCCGAAGAAGACCTGAAGCCGAAGGCGGCGGTTTGAGACGGCGTTGAGGTAGGATACAGGGACATCCATGCTCGCCCGCTTCGTCTTCGCCACGGCACTCTGCGCGACTCTCTGCGCGACTCTCTGCGCGACCGCCACCGCCCAGCTGCCGCTGGCCTGGCAGCCCCCGCAGAACCCGTCCACGCACCCGAAGGTGGTGCTCGGCAAGATCCTGTTCTGGGACGAGCAGTTGTCGAGCGACGACTCGATCGCGTGTGGCACCTGCCACCTGCCCGAGTTCGGCGGTTCGGACGGACGCTACGCGCTGGGCCTGCACCCGGGACCGGACGGCGTCTACGCGACCGCCGACGACATCCACGGTTCTCCGGGGCTCTCGCGTCAGGCGAACAACGGCGACTTCACGCCGGACACGATCTTCCGGCTGGGCCTCCAGGTCACGCGTCGCGTCGCACCGACCAATCTCGGCGCGGCTCATCACAGCGAGATGTTCTGGGACGGGCGCGCCGGCTCGCAGTTCAAGGACCCCGAAACCGGCCTGGTGCTGATCCCGTTCGGCGGCGCGCTCGAGAGCCAGGCCGTGGGGCCGATCCTCAGCGCCGTCGAGATGGGAGTCGAAGGACGGACCTGGCAGGACGTGCGGCAGAAGCTGCAATGCGCCGTGCCGCTGCGCCTCGCCAGGAACCTGACGCCGGACATACAAGCAGCGCTGCAGCAGTCCCCGAACTACCCGACGCTGTTCCAGGCGGCCTTCGGTACTCCTGTCATCAACGCGGCGCGCATCGGCTTCGCGCTCGCGGCCTACCAGCGCACGCTGAACCCCGACGACACGCCGTGGGACCGCTTCATGCGCGGCACCGGCACGCTGACGCCGAACCAGCAGGCGGGCTGGTTTCTGTTCCTGGGCCAGGGCCGCTGTGTCGCCTGTCACTGGGACCCGCTGTTCGCCGACAACCAGTATCACAACCTCGGCCTGCGGCCGTCGCCCGAAGACGCGGGTCGCGGCAGCATCACGCAGAGCATCGCCGACAAGGGCGCCTTCAAGACGCCGAGCTTGCGCAACGCGGGACTGCGCCCGCGGCTCTTCCACAACGGACAGAGCGTGCCGCTCTCCGATCCGAGGCAGCTCACCGATCCGCTGTCGGTGTTGAACGTCTACCTCGACGGCGGCGGCGTCGACCGTTCGGCCCTCGACCCGTTCCTGCTGCCGCTGGGTCAGCTCGGCGTCACGCGGGGCGACTTGCAGCTGATAAACGACTTCGTGACGACGGCGCTGACGGACCAGCGCGCCGCGCGCCGCATGCCGCCGTTCGACCATCCGGACCTGCGCAGCATGGTGGTCGCGCCCCCGCGTGTGTTCGGTCAGGGGTTGCAGGGCACGTTCGAACCGTTCCTCGTCGACACGGTGCCCGCGTATCCGGGTAACACCGACTTCAAGCTCGGTCTCGCGGCTGGGTCCGACGGGGACCTCGCGGTGCTCGCGTATGGTTTCCAGTCGATCGAACCGAGCTTCGTCGCGTTCGGGCTGCCATGGAACGTGCAAGTGCAGGACGCGCTGCTCTTCGTGTTGCGCGCGCGACCCGGGGAGCCGGGTCATGCCACGTGGCATCTGCCGATCCCGAAGGCGCCGGCGCTGCTGATGCCGTTCTACTTCCAGCTGTTCGCGTTCGACGCGCAGGCACCGGGCGGCATCGCCTCGAGCCGCGGGCTCGAGCTCTACTTCCGGTGAGCACGCGCCTCTGCGCGGCGACGCCCACGCGGCCGACGTCCCGGCCCGCTCCGACGCGGGCGGAGAATCGGCATGCACACGCGAACCCCGACTCGCCCCTTCCTGCTCTGCGCACCGCTCGCTGCGCCCGCGAAGAAGTGAACGCCGCATCGCCGGTGCTCAGTCGCGGCGCAGCGTCTTCACCCACTTCTCCCATCCGGGTTGGAACTCGTCGAGGTCCTTCACACCGAGCGCCTCGCACAGCGTGCGCGCACCGGTCGGGTCCTGCGCCGCGCCGTCGCGGAACCGCTGGTAGAACTGCCGCAGCTTGCCCTTCTCCTGCAGCCAGTAGAGCAGATACCTCGCCATCGCGTAGTGCAGCGCCGAGCGCGCGCCGTAGAACTGCTCGCTCGTCGTCGCGACCAGCTCCGACAGCTTGATGGTGCGACCCTCCGCGATCGCTTCCTGCAGACCGTCGAGCCGCCAGTTGGTCATGCCAGCGATGTGGCCGTCGACTTCGTGGCACTGCTCGAACAGCGAACCGAGCCCTTCGTTCAGCCACGCGGGACAGCCGGGGAAGTCGGCGGCGACGAACGGGTGCACGATCTCGTGCACGAGCGTGCCGCCGCCGGTGGCGATGTTCATGATCAAGGCGCCGTGGCGCGCCGAGTAGTACCCGAACGGCGTCGTCGGCGTGTCGCCGAACAACTCGCGCGCGTGCTTGCGGTAGCTGGCGGCGCCCTCGAACAGCCAGATCTCGAGCACGCGTTCGGGCTCTTTCGCGAAGAAGTCCTGCCTCAGCAGCTTCACAGCCCAGCGCACGGTGCGCGCGGCGTAGCCCTCGACCGCCGCCTTGCCGCCGTCCCCGGCGACGACGAACGGCTCCTCGACCACGACGTGGAAGCCCTTGCCGGCTGTGCGCTCGCGCATCTGTTTCGCGTGCGCCGCGAAGTCGCGCACCGGCGCCTCCGGCGGTGATGGCTCCTGGACTTCGCCCTGCATCGCGTGTTCGGCAGCAGCGGGTGCCGCTGTCAGCGCGGCCAGCAGGGCTGCCATGGGCAGCAGTGGTGTCATGTTCATGGCGTCCCGGGGAGTGTGAGGGCATTGAGCATCGGTCATCCGTGCCGTTCGCCGCAAGCGCCGCAGTGCGTTGCGGGCGGGTGTTCCGCGTCGTCCAGCACGAGCAGGTGCAGCGGCAGGCGCAGCACGTGCTCGCAGCGGCGGCAGCGAGTGAGCGACATGGTTGCGCGTTCGACGGGCCCACGCGCCGCCGCTTCCCCAGGGGATTTGAAATCCAGCTGCGATCGGCTCGCCGTCACGCGGGCTCGAAGTCGTCGTCGGCAACTCGAAGCCACTGCAGATCGCGGTGCGTGCCACTGGCCGCGACACGGGCCGCGGCGACGTCGGTGAACCACTGCGTGTCGAGCAGCGACCACATGGCCACGCGCTCACGGCAGCATCGACAGCAGAGTCGCAGCGGGCACGACACAAGGGTCGTCGCGCTCGAACGGATCAGCATCCACGTACGGCTGGTCGACGACGACCTGGAACGCGTGCTTCGCCCGAGTCTGCCGCTGGAAGTGCGCGAGCGCGGGCGACAGCGCCGTGTCGTTCTTCTTCACCTCGACGAGGAACCACGGCATGCCGTCGCGCACGATGCAGAAGTCGACCTCGCGCTGGTTCTTGTCGCGCAGATACCGCAGCTCGAACTGACCGAAGCCGAGGTCCGTCCACGTCTGCACCGCCTTCAGCAGGTGGCACGCGACGAAGGTCTCCGCCCGCT
>DASRJH010000041.1:0-37173 GCA_035649575.1 Planctomycetota bacterium | reverse complement strand
CGGCGCATTGAGCATCGGCGCGATCTCGGGTATCCAGTTGAAGCCGCCCGGCAGCGTGTTGTTGCTCGCGACCGAGACGAAGCCGTTCGAATGCACGAACAGCTGGGTGGCGACGCCGCCCGGATAGACGAGCGGGAGCGTCAGCGGGATCGTCGCCTCACCGTCGTCGACTGGCGTCAGCGACACCGCAGTGGGGCTCGGCGTGATGAAGGTCGCCGTGCCCGGCATCACGACGTAGCTCGGGCCCGCGAAGAAGAACTGCAGCTGACGGCCCGTCAGCGCCGCGCTGGCCGCCGCTGCGGCCCCTCCCGGCGAGCTGTCGGTCCACTCCTGGTAGATCGAGCCGCCGAGCGTGTAGCAGCCATTGCCGTAGTTCGAGCTATTGGCGCAGGCATGCGGGACCGTACCGTTCGCGTAGACGATGCTGCCGCGCCACTGCCAGGCCGCGTAGGTCGGCGGCGGGGCGCTCAGTGCCCCAAAGGGCGTGTATTGCAGCGCGCCACCGGACACGCTGAGCTCGGCATTCGTGAAGGTCTGCGCCGTGCCGACGGCCGTCAGCACCGGCGCGATGCCGACGTAGCGGATCAGCATGCCTCGCGCGCCCGGATTGAGCACGAGGCCGCCACCCGAGATCGACTGGCACGAGGTGGCCGTGACCTGAGCGAGCGTGCCGGTCGTGCCGAGCCCGATGATCGGGCCCGACGCCGCGAGCGACCAGTTGGCCGGGTTGGCTTCGCTGCCGACGTAGGTCGTGATGCCCGGGTTCGTGAGCCAGATCTGGAGCGAGCCCACCTGGCCGACCGGTGACTGCACCGGCGTCTGGATCGCCTGCAGCGTGATCTGCTGCAGCACATTGATGTTGAGCAACGTCGTGGAAATCGGCGGAGGGGTGTTCCAGCCGTAGTAGTTCACGGGAGTCGCGGGGAAGACGTTGAGCGGGGACTGTGCGGTTGCAACGGCGCAGAGCACGAGACCCGCGGTAGCGAGGATCTTCATGAGAATGCAGGAGGGGTAACAGGGCACCATGAACGGGAGCGTGCCCATGGCGAGGACCCCGACGAAGCTAGCCGGGCCCACGCAGTTCGTCCAGCCGCCAACGTTGTCACGATCTTCTACTCGCGCTGGGCAAATCGCCGCGAAGCGAGCATGCCCCGTGACGTCGCAGCGCGGGCATTTTGGTTACGGCGCGTTGCTACCGGACTAGCTTCAGTCGAACACGAACCACTTCCAATGCGGCTGTGCCGCAGCGTGCGCGGTGATGTAGCCGCGCCGCTGCTCCAGATCGGCGCCCGTGAACTCCAGCAGGTCGCGGTTGTGGCTCGTCGCGACCTGCTCGTCGCGCGGGTTCCACACGACGATCACGCGCGCGCCGAACTCGAACGCCGGCGCTTCGAAGAACAGGTTGTAGGAGTCTCCCTGCGGTTCGTAGAGGTAGCGCGGGATGCCGATCACCGACGTGCCGTAGTCCTCCCACAGCGAGTGCAGCGTGAGCGGATAGCGCGCGTGGGACGCGCGGTAACGTTCGATGTCCGCGATCAGCGGCGCCGCATTCGCGATCGCGCGGTCGCGTGCATAGGCCGTGGCCTCCGGCGCGATCTTCCACTGCGCGAACAGCAGCAGCGGCGGTGCGATGAGCCAGCAGAGCGGCGTCAGGGAATCCGGGCCGATGTCCATCTGCGTGCGCACCAGCGAACGAGTCACTGCGTTGCGCGCGGTCACGAGCACTGCGGCGGCCAGCGCCACCCCGAGCGAGTAACCGGCTTGCGCAGCGCCGACCACGGCGCCGGCCAACCCGAGCAACGTCGCGAGGCCGATCGTGATCAGCGCATAACGACGGCGGATGCGATCGGCGGCCGTGCGATCCTGGCGATTGCGCAGGCCGTGCACGAACCAGAGGACACCGAACGGCACGAGCAGCAATCCGGCATAGCCGAGCCCCTGGGCCACCGTGGACAGCGCGAGCGCGAGCACGTCGTGCCGGCCCGGCGCGAAGGGCAACAGCGTGGCCACGAGCAACAGGACGAGGACGAAACACGCGCGGAGGATGGTCTTCATCTGTCGGGTTCGGGGCCCAGAGCAGCTGCGGCGCGCTCGCTTTCGCGAGCGGCTGCAGGCGCCAGGGCACGCACGGTAGCACGGCGCCCGCCTGCGCCGCTCTACTGCGTCGCTCGATTGGAACCGCACGAAACTGGCCCGCGGTGCTCGCGGGAGACGACCGCCGCTACAGCACGCGGATCAACAGCCCGGCCGTGGCCGAGAACCCCTGCGGGCCTGAGCCGTCGAGCACGTAGGCCTGCGTCGTGAAGACGAAGCCACCGCTGCCTGCAGGCAACGGCAGCGTGACCGTGCCGGCGCCGGTGCCGTCGAGCGGCACGCCCGCGGTCGCCACGATCGGCGCGATCAGCAGCGTGCAACCGAACACCGGGAAGCTCGTCTGGCCGAGCGCGAACCCGAGCACCGCGATCGAGCCCGGCGGGCCGTTGCCGACCGTGAGGTCGAGATTGCTGCCGGCGGGCGGGCAGTCGCTGTTTGCGTCGAGCACCGGCGCGCCGGCGATCCCCGCGCAGCCGCTGCCATACGTGCCGTCGCAACCGACCGTGACGCACGCACTGAACACGTTCGGGTTGTTGCCGTGCACGAGATAGACCGGGATGCCGGGGCCGAAGCCTGCGACGAACTGGGACGGTGGCAGTGTGACCGAAACCATGCTGCCCTGCGTGCAGAACACGTTGTTGATGTGCGTCAGCGCGCCCTGCAGCGTGCAGGTGCTGTTGCTGAACCGCATGTGGGCGCAGGTCGCGAAATTCTTCGAGTAGACGACGGTGACGTCGTTGTTCGCGAGGATCGTCACGCTGTGCAGCGCGACCACGTCCTGGGCAGGGGTGAACGACGGCAACGACGCGAGGACGAACGCGAGCAGGCACAGATGCTGGATCATGGTGGACTCCGTTGGCGGGGCGCGGATTCTACGTCCGTCGCGCCGGTCGTGGCTCGGGCGTCTTTGCGCGCGCAACGCAGGCCGCCGCAGCAGTTGGGCGCGGGATTCGCACTCGCCCCAGTCTCTTTGTGGGGGGACCACCTTGCGCTCTCCCCGGCCTCGCGACTACGCATAACTGTCATGGACACTGCACCCACCATCACCAAACGAAGCACCATGCAGGAAGTCCTGCAGGCGTTCCCCAGCGCGCAGCGGGCGCTGTTCGCCCGCTACCACATCGGCGGCTGCAACAGCTGCGGCTACCAACCGAGCGACATCCTCGAGGACGTCGTACGGCGCCACGACATCACCGACGTCGACGAAGTGCTCACCTTCTTGCACAGCGCCAACGAGACCGACCGCCGCCTGCAGATCTCGCCCGCCGAGGTCGCCGCCGCGATGCGCGGCAACAAGGCGCCGCGCCTGCTCGACGTGCGCACGCCCGAGGAGTGGGCCATCGCCAAGCTGCCCGGCGCCACGTTGGTCGACGAAGCGCTGGCGCAGCAGGTCATGACGTGGCCGAAGGAGACGCCGATCGTGATGTACTGCCACACGGGCGTGCGCAGCCTCGACGCCGCTTCGTATCTCGCCGGCCATGGCTTCGCGAACGTCCGGTCGATGACGGGTGGCATCGAGAGATGGTCCCGCGAGATCGACGCGAAGGTGCCGCGCTACGAAATCGCGCGCGACCCGGCCTCGGGCCGCCCGACGCTGCGCCCGCTGCGCGCCGCAATGGGGTAGCGCGCGTGCCGGACCGGGCAAGGATCCGCGGCGGTTCAGGCTCGTTCTGATCTCGCCTCTCGCCAAACGGCGTGAGAGGTGTATGGATCTAGCGATGCGCTGTTCCGCCGGATGGTTCGTGTTGCTGACGTTGCTTCCTGCGCTCGCCGCCCAGGATCCCAAGCTGCTCGTCGATCGCGAGGCAAAGCTGACCGAGAAAGCCGTGAACGGGCTGCACGCGGTTGCCGACGCGTTCGCGGCGCAGAAGCAGCACCAGCGGGCGCTCGAACTGCGGCGCGAGATCTTCCTCGAGTATTCCGAACACGACGAGCAGGCGCGCGACAAGTGCGGCTTCGTCCGCGTCGGCGCATCGTGGCGCAAGGACAACGCCAGGCTCGTGCTCGACAAGAACCTCAAGGGTGACGCCAAGGCGCTGCGCAAGGTCGATCAGGACCTGGCCAGCCTCTGCAAGGCGCTGCTGGCCGAACACCGCGCCCTCGCGGAAGCCTGGACCGCCGCCGGCAATCAGGCGAAGGCACGACATCATTGGGAGCGCGTGCTGCGTTTCCAGCCCGGCGACAAAGCCGCATCGGCAGCGCTGGCCGTGGGGCATTTCGAGGGCTTTGCGGGCAACCCGGCCGAGCTCGGCCTGTTGCGTCGCGCGCGTGCGATCCGCGGGGCCGTCGACTGGCTCAACCGCAAGCAGTTCGAAGTGAAGATGATCGAAGGCCGCAAGCATGGCCTGCTCGAAGCCGCGAAGCTCGTGCACGAAGGGGCGCGCAGCGAGCACTTCGAGGTCTGGGGCACGCTGCCGCCGACGCTGCTGCAGACCATCGCGCAGGACGCGGAGCGTTCGCTGCTGCTCTGCCGCACGCTGTTCGGCGTTTCGAGCGGCCAGCCGTTCCAGCCGAAGCAGCTGCAGGGCTACATCTACGTGCACAATGCGGACGCCTACGCGGCGGTGCTCGATCTCTGTGCCTCGCAGTTCGACGCCGAGAGGTTGGCGTTCCTGAAGAAGGACGTCGCCCAGGCCTTCATCGAGTATGGCAATGCCACCTGGCGCTTCCACAGGGCAGATCTCGGGGAGGCGGCGGCGCGCGACACGGCGGTGCGCGGTGTCGCACAGGACGCGCTCGGCGTGACAACAGAAGGAATGTGGGAAGGGTTCGGGCACGTGAGCTGCTGCCTGCTGTTCCGCCGCACGCTGACCTACCTGCTCGAACAGCAGCACGAAAAAACGGTCGCGCAGTGGACGCAGCGACCGCTGCTGCCCGACCTCGCGGTTTGGCAGCAGATCGCCGAAGAAACGGCGTGGGCGAAGAGCGACACGCGCATGAGCCAGCTCGTGCTGATCTCGGCGGCTAGGTTCAGCATCGAACAGCGCGTCAAGGCCTGGGCCGTCTGCGACTACCTGATGCTCACCCGACCCGAGCTGTTGGTCGAGCTCGACAGCAGTCAGACCAAGGAGATCCACACGCCGCCCGAGGTCGAGGCCGAGTTCAAGAAGCGCACGAAGGTCGACCTGCCGACGCTCGACCTCGAGTGGCGCGAGTATTGGGCGCGGGGTGCCTCGCTGCGCAAGGCCATGGAGACCGATCCGATCCCGGACGAGAAGACCCCGGACCGCCCGCAGCGTGTGCGGGCCCGTTCGCTCGTCGACGCCGTCAACGACGCGCGGACCGCTGCGCAGCGAGGTCCCGTCGGGTTCTGCGTCGCAACGGGTGGGGAGGTCGACGCGGTCGTCAAGTACGGCGAGTTACTGGCCAAAGCCGAGGCCGAGAACCTCAAGAAACCAAAGGTCGCCGTGCCGCTGCCGGCGCTGCCACCTGCCGTCGGCCGCAGCGTGTTCTGGTCGAGACGACCGGATCCAGCCGCGGCGGTCGCCGAGTGGATGATGCAACCGGCGCTGCGCGACGTGTTGCTCGATCCGGGGCGCGACCTGTGCGGCGCGCCACTCGTGGCGGCGAACTGGGTGCTCGACCTCGCGTTCCCGGCGCAAGCGACGAAGGCGGGTGCGCCGTTGTATTGGCCACGCGACAAGCAGACCGGCGTCGCCGGCACGGCGGTCGTCGCGGGGCTCGGACCTCGCGCCGCGGCAGCGCTCGCCGAGAAGGGCAAGCAGGCGAACGACGAGGTGGGCATGCCGCTGACCCTGCACTTCGGTCGCGCGATGAAGGCACTCGAGCTGTCGCACGTGGGTTGCCGCGTCTACGTCGGCCACCAGGGTGCCGAAGGAGTCCTCGTCGTCTACGAAGGCGCAGAGGGGGACGCCGACGCAGCGGACGGTTGCGTCGCGTTCGTGCCGTTGCAGCCGCTCGGATCCGGAAAGGAGGTCGACGTCGAGTGGACTCTCCCCAAGGGCATGCTCGGCCCCAAGGAGACGTCGGTCCACGTGATCTTCACGCTGCAGTGAGCACTCGCAGAAGCGAGCAACCTCACGCGCCGAAGTGAGCGCTCGGCCGAGGCGAACAGACCTCGTGCGCGCCGAAGTGAGCGCTCGGCCGAGGTGAACAGACCTCGTGCGCGCCGAAGTGAGCGCTCGGCCGAACAGACCTCGTGCGCGCCGCAGCGGGGCTGGCTGCGTGTTTCGCCGTTGTTATTTCCCCGCGTTGCGGCGCGGCAGGGATGATCTGAGCGGGTCGCCTCTTGGGCGAGCCGCTCAGTTACAGCCGAGGCTCGCGAAGCGGACCTTGAGGCCGTTCGTCAGTCCGATGAGACCGAGTATCGGCGGGTTCGGAATGAACGTCCCGGCCTGGAAGAAGAGGTCCGTGGGACCCAGCCCCGCGGGCACGGGGATCGGGAGCGAACCGAGGCCGCTGCCGTCCGCGACGACGAACGCGACGGAGCTCATGTCGGCGGTGTCGAGCAGCAACGTGCAGCCCGAGCCGAGCGGCTGCGGCGTGCTCAGCGAACTGAAGCAGAACAGCACGGGCGTCGACGGATCCGTCGCGAGGCCGATCGCGAACGCGCTGTTGCCGGCCGTCGGGAGGCCGTTCGCGAAGATCTCGGCGGCAGGCGTGCCGCAGCCACCACCGAGGTGGACGGTCGCCTGGAACAGCGGCGCCTGCGTCGGGACCGCGAACGTCAACGCGCCAGGGCCCGGGTCGGCCTGATCGATCGAGGCGTTGCCCGGTGCCGGAGCGACGTCGCAGTCGAACCAGAAGTTGAACAGCTGATTCCAGCGGTGTGCGTTGCCGGCGGCAGCGAGGAACGCGATCTCGGTGCTCGTCACCGAGCTCGTCCAGTTGTTCAGCGGGTTCTGGTCGATGTCGCGGACCCCGATGCTCTGCACGCGAGCGCCCGCGCAGATCGGCAGGCGGAATGCGGCGCCGCCGCGGTAGTTGTCGATGTTCTGCACCGCGTACTCGTAGTGGTAGAAGCCACTCACGGGTCCCGTCACCTTGACCGCGATGCCGAACTGGCCGTCGTCGGTGCCGTTCGCGGCCGAGGTGTAGGTGGAACCGGCCCACTGCTGCAGCACCGAGCCATTGAACGAAGCGCCGACGTTGGCGACGGTCCAGGTCGTGCCGCTCCAAGTCAGCGACAGCCCGCGCGAGCGCAGGTTGTTGTTCCGCTTGACGAGCGCTTCGCCCTGGTGGATCAGATGGATCTGGTAGAAGTAGGTGGCGCCGGCAATGCCGAGGTCACTCTCCTTGACCGTGACGCGGTTCTTCACCGCATCGAACGCGCCGGTCTGCGTGGATGTCAGCGACCGGAGGCCATCGCCGTTGGCCGGCGGGGCGACCATGGGATCCCCGCGGTCGAAGTAGGAGCCGATCGGGTTCCACGTGCCGAGCCACGGATTGAGCTCCTCGGGAGGGCCGAGGTAGTAGCGGTCGCCGTTGTTGCCGTTGCCATACACGTCGTAGCAGCCGATCCCCATCACGCTGCCGGTGCCCGGATTCTGGCAGGGCAGGCACGGCCCCTGGCTGCCGTTGATCGACGTGAACGCGTGTTTGACGTAGGACCAGTCGGAGATCTGTACCATGCGGCCGTCCGACACCCGCGTGAGCATGAAGCTGAACTTCGGGTGATTCGGCTGCATCGCGGCCTGCCATGGGATGTTGACCGTGCCCGGATTGCACATGTAGTTCGCGGCGGAGAAGCCGATCTCACCGCCCGGGTAGGCGGCACCGCGGCGACCCCAGTAGCGCGGCGAAGCGATGTCGTAGAGATAACCGTCGAGACCGACGACCACGTTGGCTTGCGCCATGAGGCCTTGGACTGCGGCGAGAGAAGCGAACGTGGAAAGGAGAAGCGTGCGCATGGACGTTCTGTGGAGGGGCAGCTGGCGAGTGTAGCACAGGCTCGTACGCGCGATCGCGTCGCAGTTTCGCAACGTCGGGTCTCGCGCAGCCAGCTTGGTGCTGGTAAACCCGGGGGCCAACCCGCGGTGAGCGGCCGAACGCATTCGACCCGAGCCGCGAGCGCTGGCCGGCCATGCTCAGCGCGGCAGGGCGCGCCAGCGACAGCTGCGCACCGCGGCCTCGGTCGCGAAGCTCGCGAGCCCAAGCGGGCGCGACAGCAACACTTCGGGGCGCAGACTACACACGCGTTCAGCCAGCACCACGTCGACAAAGGCCTCGCCATCGAGCGTCACGGCGACCCGTTCGCGGGTCACGCGCACGCTGGCCGTGTAGTCGCGTCCCGGCGCGAAGTATCGGGTCTTGCGCGTGTCGTTGTGCGCCGCGTCGAGTCCGTTCAGGCTCGACAAACCACAGACACTGCCGCCCCAACCGCCGAGCACCAGAGTCAGATGCGAGTCGCCGACCGGGAAGGTGAGACCGCAGAAGAAGTCGCTGCCGAGTACGCGGTGCGCCGTGACTTCGAGTTCGTACTCGGCCGGCGGGAGCGGGCCGGTCCACGTCACGCCGGTCAGCGGGTTGCCGATGCCGAGTTGCAGGCGGCCGTCGTGCACGGTGACCTCACCTTGCCCGCCGAAGTCCGTGGAGACGAACTGGCCGAGCGAGCTGCCGTCGAACAACTCGTGCCACGGCGACGGTTGCGGAGGACTCTGACAGCTCGTGAGCACGAGCAGCAGCCCGCCTGCAGCGTCCCGACACGTTGCCCTCATTTCCCCGTCAAGACCGGCAAGGTGCTCTGCTTCAGGAACAGGATCGCCATCGCGTTGCGCGCGATCTCGTCGTTGTCGTTGTCGACTTGGAGCTCCGCCGGCCAGCTGCCGTCCGCGAGCTGGGCGAGCACGAGCACCATCGCGCCCTCGAAGTACCAGTCGCGATCCTGGATCAGGGCCACGCCGGACAGTAGCGCCGCGCGCTCGAGGCTGTAGAGGTAGTAGTAGAAGAAACGGTGCTGGCGCTCGATGGCGCCCGGGTGGCAGCGCTGCGTCATGAAGCGCGCGAGCCAGGCGAAGCCGTCGTTGCGCGCGCGGACCATGTCGGCCGTGAGCTTGTGGCGCTTCACGAGCGGGTAGTCCTGCAGCGCGGCCTGGCAGATGGCGAGCCCCGTGATGCCGGCGCACGTCATGCTGCCCCACACGGGAGCCTGTTCGCCGTCGTCCTTCGGTTCCTTGTAGGTCCAGCCGTTCGCGGCGTTCAGCGCGACCGATTTGCGTGTGGCAAGGCTGGCTTCTGGATCCACACGACGCTGTGCATGCGTGCGGTAGTCGACGAGGTTCAGCTCGAGCTTGCCACCCTGCGAACCCTGGCTCGCGAGCAGGTGGTTGGCGGCGGCTTCCCACACCGTCGGCCCGACGTCGATGCCACACAGGTGCGCCGAGTAGAGCCCGAGCACGCCATACTGGTTCGTCGAATTGTCGAAGTCCGCGCCGCCGATGTAGTGGAAACGCAGCACGGACTGCGGATCGACCCTGGTGTCCGCGTTCGTCAGCAACCGCTCGGTCCACTTCTGCATCAGAGCCTTGTCGGCTGCGTTCGGCTCGCGCCGGCGCGGCCGATCGATGGCGCCCGCCGTGAGATTGCCGATCTCGTTGGCCGGCGCGTAGAGCGCTTCGAAGCACATGAGCGCGTTGCCGAGCGAGTAGGAGTCGATCAGCGTGCGCTGGCGCAGCTCCTCGAGACCCTTCTGCACGACGTCGTCGTCCTTGCTCGTGCTGCCCTTGATCAGCGCGAGCAGACCCAGGGCCAGGCGCCCGCTGTGGTAGCTGCGATCGCCGTCCTCCTTCTCCCTTTTCAGCAGATCGTCACCGAGATTGCTCAACTGCTTGCGCAGGCGTGCCTCGCCGCGCTGCAGGCTGTTCGCGACCATCTCGCGGAACGCGATGTCCTGGTTGTCGTGCGACCTCGCGTAGCGCCACGTCTCGCGCTGCACGAGCTGGGCCACGGTCTCCTTCCAGTCCTTGCCGCGAACGATGCGGCCGCGCAGGTCGGTCTTGAACTCCTCGACGCGCGTCTTGCCGTTCTTGATCGACAGACGCCGCTGGACCTTCAGCTTGCCGTCGAAGCCATACCAGACGTGGGGGCGCACGAAGCGATCGACGTGCCGTTTGGTGTCCTCGCGCTGGGCTGGCTCGACCGTGTTGGCGACGGTCAGTTCGAGCGTCTGCCAGCCGTCGGGTTCGATTGCCGACGCGCGCCCTTTGACCAGAAGGTCGCCGAGGCGCAACAACCGGCCCGCGTCGGCCTGGATGAGGCCACCGAGCGCCGGGTAGCTGAGGTCCATGGCCATCCACCAGCCGAGGTCGCGGAGATCGGCCGGTGCGATGCGCACGCGTTGGCCGAGCCCGTCCAGGTCGCCTTGCAGCAGCAGCGGCGGCGCGCGGTAGGCGCCGAACAGTTCGCGGCGCGCCTTGTTGGCGTTCTCCTGCTCCTCGCGCAGCTGCTGCACGAGGTCGTCGGCCGTGCGGATCCCGGCCGGCAGCGTGTCGAACATGGCCACGGCCAGGTCGAGATACTGTGGGCCCCTTATCTGCGAACACCGCACGGCGAGCGTGTTCATCCCATTCCGCCAGGCGTCGAGCTGGCTGCCCATGACGGCGTAGTGGCGGTTGCGGCCGTAGCCGTCGTCGGCGACGACGAGCGCCCCGTTGAGCCAGATGCGTATCCCGTCGTCGTGGTCGATGGCGAACCAGAGCGCGCGCGGCTTCTTCGCGCCGAGGTCGAGCCTGGTGCGCAAGCAGAGATCGTCGCTGCGCCACAGCGTGCGCTGGTTCTTGTCTTTCCCGGCGTCGTTGCCGAACTCACCGCAGCCGAGCTGCCAGTTGGCATCGGCAAATGCCGGCTGCTCGAAACCCTGCGGCACGCCATCGCGCGGGCACGTGAAGTAGCGCCATTCGTGCGGCTCAGCCGGCTCGCGTTCGATGACCCACTGGGGACGCAGGCGCGAAGGCGGCGGCGAGACTTCGAACTCATCGGTCGTGCGTTCGTAGACGTGCGCGCCCCGGTGCGGCACGTCCCAAGGCAGGCCCTGTGCTGCCAGTGAGGCGACGAGCAGCCATGGCAGCAGTAGCGCGCTCTGCTGCACGTCAGGGCCCTGGGTTGAAGTTCAGACCGCAGTCGGGACAACGCGTCACACCGGCGGTCTTGAACGTGGTCAGGCAGGCCGGACATTGCGTCTCTTCGGCATCGAAGTCGCAACCCTCGTTGCGCAGCGGCAGGCCCTCGCGCGTGACCATCTCGTCGAGATGCCGCTGGTGCACAGCCAGCGCGCGTTGGGCGTCGGCGCTCGCGACCGCGAGCCAGGCGCGAGGCTCCCAGCCGCCCGGGATCGGCCCCGTGACGACCTTGATGCCATCGTTCGTCAATTGCTCGGCGATCTCGCGCAGGTAGTCCGCCTTGCCCTGGAACAGGACCTTCATGCCATCGGGGATCTTCACGGGGCGGCAGTCTACGAAACGGAATCGGCTCCGCCACTGGGGGGCGGCCCGCGCCCCGCCATGCGGCGCAGAGTGCCGGCTGATGCGGTTGCTCCGCCGGCTACGGCCCGGCATCCTGCGAGCGTGCTGCTTGCGCTCGCTACGCGTTCCGACCTGCCCACCTGGGAGGTCGACGACCGACACCTGCACCGGGAGCTCGCTTCGCGCGGCGTCGCGTTCGAGCAGCCGGTCTGGGACGACCCTGCCATCGATTGGCGCCGCTTCGACGCCGTGCTGATCCGTTCGACGTGGGACTACCAGGACAAGCGGCCGGCCTTCCTTGCCTGGAGCGAACGCGTTGCGGCCGTCACGCGCCTGCACAACCCGGCCCGCGTCGTGGCGTGGAACACACACAAACACTACCTGCGCGACCTCGCCGCGGCCGGCGTGCCGCTTGCGCCGACCGTGTGGTTCCCGCGCGGCCGTGCCGTCGATCTCGCCGGCCTCGTCGGCGCGAGCGGTTGGCGCGAGGCATTCCTGAAGCCGTGTGTCGGAGCCACGGCCCGCGAGACGCTGCGCTTTCCGGCGACGGCAGCCGGGATCGAGAAAGCACAGGCGCACGTCGACCGCCTGCTGCCGCGCGAAGACCTGATGCTGCAGCCGTTCCTCGCGAGCGTGATGGTGCGCGGCGAGTGGTCGGCGATCTTCGTCGACGGCGTGATCACGCACTGCGTGCGCAAGATCCCCGTCGCGGGTGACTATCGTGTGCAGGACGACTTCGGCGCGCGCGACGAACCCTACCGGCCCACCGCAGCCGAGCGGTCGCTGGCCTCGACCACGATGGAGGTCATCCGCTCGTGTGCGGGACCGTGTCCGGGCGCCGACGGCAAGCCGTTGCTCTACGGGCGCACCGACTTCCTCTGGGCCGACGACGGCTCGTGCGTGTTGACCGAGCTCGAACTCGTCGAGCCTTCGTTGTTCTTTCGCCACAGTCCCGCGGCGGCCGGAACACTCGCGGACGCGCTGCTGCGACGCGTCCGGCGATGACAGGCTACCTGCGCCGCAGCGAGCCCAGCGCCGCCTCCACGGCTGCTGCGTCGGCGTCGTTCGCGATGCAACCGTCGGCGATCACGAGCAGGTCGTCGCACACGAGCAGGCGTGCCAGGCGCTGGTGCGAGCCGGCCTTCTCGGGGCTCTGCGGCCTACAGGCCACCGAGCGCATCGGCCCACCAGACTCGAGCACGTCGGTCCAGTCCTGCGCGTCCGCGCAGGGCACGAGACCGGCGTTCTCACACAGCTTCTGGAACCACCGGTCCGCGGTCTTCCGGCACCATCGGTTCATGCCCGGGGGTACGGCGTAGCCGGTGATCCAGAGGCGGCTGCCGTTTGGACTCGTCCACGCCGCGCGGAACGCGGTGCCGCCGGCCCGTTGCTGTGCCTGCCACCCCTCGGGGCCCTCCATTTCGACGCCGTAGAGCGAATTGTGGTAGGCGTTGCCGCGGAACGATCCGCCCGTGTGGTGGGAGAGGGACCGCGCGCTGGCCGCGGCGACGTCGGCGTTCACCTCGAGCAGCCGGTAGGAGTCGAGCAGCGCCTGCACCGAGGCGGCGTGCTCGCGCAGCGACCTCCTGCTGCCGCGCACGAGCAGCAGATGCTGCAGGCCGCCGAACGCCACCACGTGGAACACCGCGCAACCGCCGTCGCCGGCGAAGTCCCGCGGCAGATCGATCTCGAGCCTCGCGCCGCAGAGGCCCTTCGGCTTGTCCTTCGCGTGGGCCGCGGGCAGCCACGGTTCGGGCAGGCCGGGCTTGGCGCTCGGGTCGAGACCTTGCAAGGCCGCACCGAGTTGCCTGGCGACGTCGAGAGCCGGGGGCGACAGCGGATCGATCTGCACCGAGACGTCACACGCGAGATCGGTTCCGATCAGATAGAAACTCGCCGCTTCGAGCGCTTGCGCGCGGTCGCTGCGCATCGGCACGCAGAGCCAGCCCGGAACGCCGCCGACCTCGAAATTGCAGGGAGGACAGCGGAAGTGTTCGTTGGGCACACACTCCGCTTGCAGTGGCATCTCGATGCTGCAGGTCGGCACCGGCTTGTCGCCGCGGTCCGTGCGCAGCACGAGCATCGCGTCCTCGCGGTAGGAGGTGAAGCCCTTCGCGTCGGCGTTGGTCACGCGGACCTCGTGACGCACGCGCACCACGGTGCGCGGGCCGATGACGCGCGGTTCGGCAACCAGCGTCGAGGTGCGAGCCAGTGGCGGCGAGGCCGGGAACAGGCGTTCGAGATTGCGCTGCAGCATCGCATGCGCGCCCGGGTGGTCCGGCTCGAACATCGCGAGGTAGCCGGCGACGTCGCCGCGCTGGAAGCAGGCGTCGAGCTGCGAGAGCAGCGCTGCAATGGACTCGGCCGAGGCAGGCTTCGGCGTGTCGGGCTTGCTGCTCGTCTGCGCGCCGAGCGGAGTCGCGACGGACACGAGTCCCAACCACGACAGGGCTGCGAAGACCACGTGTCGGAGGCTCGATCCGCAAAGAGCCACGGCGTTCATTGCTTGCTCCCGAGCAGCAACCATACACCATCGGCGCCGCCGTCGTTCAGCGCGCCGGGGTCGGCGGCCTGGTTCAGCGTTGCCAGCACGGCGGGAAGCGGCGTCGCTGCATAGCTGCGCGCGAACGCCGCCGGTTCTTGCCGGGAGACGCGCAGCTCGAGCGGGGCCATCGGTGGGTTCCACGGCAGCAACCACAACAATGTGGCCGCAGCGATCGCGAGCAGCGGCCACGCGCGGGGCAGCCATGCTCGGACGCTCCCGCCCGCATTGCTGTATCGCCCGCGGCCCGCTTCCCCGGGCCGGCGGCCGGCCGTGAGCGCCGACAGCGTGCGGGCGACGAACTCGGGCGAGGGCTCGGGGGCGACATAGCGCGCGAGCAGTTCGCGCCAATGTGCGAGGCGATCCGCGCGCAGAGCGGTCAACGTGCGCGTGACGAAATTGATCGTGGGCTCGGGGGCGGCATACGCGCGCAGCAGCTTGGCTGGCAGTCCGGTGCCCGCCTCGGCGCTGGCATCGCCCGGAGACTCGCCCGCGTGGTCACCTGCGGCGCGACTGCGGAGCGCGCGCAGCGTGCGGTCGACGAAGTCGTTCGAAACCTCGAGTTCGGCCGTACTGCCGGGGCCTGGACCGCCCAGCTGCAACCACTCGGCTTCGCTCGGGAAGCCGTGCCCGTCGAAGTGCTCACCCTCGTACTGATCGTCTTGGAGGGGGCCCATGGTCACGCTCCTGCCTTGAGGTAGGGCGCCAGTTGCTGGCGCAGCGATTCCTTGGCGCGGGACAGGCGCGACTTGACGGTGCCCTCGTTCACGCCCGTGATCTCCGCGATCTCACGGTAGTCGAGGCTCTCGTACTCGCGCAAGATGAACACCATGCGCTGGTCTTCGCCGAGCGTGGCAAGCGCCTCGCCGATCCTACGGCCCAGTTCCTGGTTCTCGGCTTCCTGCGCAGGAAGCAACTCGCGCCGGTCGGCGAAATCGCGCGGCGGCGCGTCGGGCTTGGTCGTGAGGCTCGTCGTCGGCACGCGGCGCCGCTTCAACACGTCGATGCAGTGGTTGCGAACGAACGTGTAGACCCAGGTCGTGAACTTCGCGCGCGAGGGGTCGAACTTGTCGAGCGCACGAAACACCTTCAGGAACACCTCCTGCGCGAGATCCTCGACTTCGCGGCGATACCCCGTGCCCAGGAAGCGGAAGATCGTCGCAATCACCGGCCGGTGCAGCGCCTCGACGATCGTCCGGCTAGCGGCTTCGTCACCCTGCCGGGCGGCGAACACGATGTTGTTGGTCAACTCTGGGTTCACACGGTCACGCGCGTTCGCGAAGCGGCGGTGATTCGAGCCGGACTGCTCTCGGTTCCTCGGAATCTGGCACCGGCGCGAAGGGCCTGCGATAGGATCAGAGGCGATAGGGGATCAAGTCGGCGTCGTCACCGGTCTCGCCGAGGCGATCGTCGACGAGCTTCTTGTCGACGACGATCTTCTGGCCCGAGCGTTCGCTCGCATCGAAGGACAGGTCCTCGAGGCACTTCTCGAGGATCGTCATGAGCCGGCGCGCGCCTATGTCCTGCGTCGACTTGTTGGCGCGGTAGGCCAGCGCGGCGAGCCGCTCGAGGCCACTCTGCGTGAACGACAGGTCGACGTTCTCGGTCTTGAACAGCGCGACATACTGGCGCGTCAAGGAGTTCTTCGGTTCGGAAAGGATGCGTACGAAGTCGGCCTCCGTCAGCGACTGCAGCGCGACGCGCACCGGGAAGCGGCCCTGCAGCTCGGGGATCAGTTCGCTCGGCTTGTGGAAGTGGAACGCGCCGGCCGCGAGGAACAGCACGTGGTCGGTGCGCACGTGGCCGTAGCGCGTGTAGACCGCACAGCCTTCGACGACGGACAGCAGGTCGCGTTGCACACCCTCGCGCGACACGTCGGGGCCGTCGCTGTGGCCCGAGCTCACGATCTTGTCGATCTCGTCGACGAAGATGATGCCGTCGTTCTGCGCGCGATCGAGCGCTTCCTGCACGATGGCATCCTGGTCGAGCAGCTTGTCGGCCTCTTCCTCGTGCATGATCTTGCGCGCTTCGCCGATCGTCAGCTTGCGCAGCTTGGTCTTGTTGCCGGGCGTGCGGCCCCACAGCTCCTGCAGCGCCTGCGCATCGATGCCCATCGTCTCGTTGCCGGCCGGACCCATGACACTGAGTGTCGGCGTGCGCGAATCGCGCACTTCGACGTCGACCAGGCGGTTCTCGATGCGGTGGTGCCGCAGCTCGTCGCGCAGCCGCACGCGCGCCTGCTCGCGTTCGTCGAGCTCGTGCGGCGTGTGCGCGGGCAGGTTCGTTGGCCGCGGGCGCCAGATGCCGCCTTCGACGAGGCCTGGCCCGCCGGCCGGCGGGTCCTGGTATTCGGCGAGGCCCGTCTCGTCGGCGAGGGCCTGCCAGATGCGCTCTTCGGCCGCCGCCGCGGCGCGCTGGTCGACCTCCTTGACCTTCTCGGCGCGCACGAGCGCGACCGCCGCGTCGACGAGGTCGCGCACCATCGACTCGACGTCGCGGCCGTGGTAGCCGACTTCGCTGTATTTCGTCGCCTCGACCTTCAGGAACGGCGCGCGCGCGAGCGTCGCGAGGCGTCTCGCGATCTCGGTCTTGCCGACGCCGGTCGGACCGATCAGCAGGATGTTCTTCGGATACACGTCGGCCGCGAGGTCCACGCCGAGCTGGCGGCGACGCCAGCGGTTGCGCAGCGCCACGGCGACCGCGCGTTTGGCCTTCTGCTGGCCGACGATGTACTCGTCGAGGCGGCGGGTGATTTCGCGGGGGGTGAGTTCGGCACCGAGATCACTCATGGGGGCCTCGCAGCATATTCCCGCAGCGCGTCACTTGCTGCTCGCGGCCCGTTCTTCTAGCCGGCTGATTTCACGAGAACGACCACGACGATGATCGCGAGCAGGCCCACGCCGCCGATCACGAACTTCATCGAGCTGCTCTTCTTGGTCTGGCGTTCACTTCGCCCGCGGCGCGAACGGCTGCGATCACCTTCGCCAGCACTGGTAGCAGCCCGCGGCGAGGCTTCGGAACGGGTCGGCCGCCGCTCGACGGGTTTCGGCGCTTCCCTGCTGCGGTCGACTGCGAGTCTCGCGGCCGACGCGGGCCTTGCTGCCGCAGCAGGCATCGTGCCCGCCGGTGTGTCGGCGCTCGCGCGTTGCTTCGCGACGTCGATCACGCTGCCGCACTTCTGGCACTTCGACTGCGTGCCCGTGAAGTTCTCGGGCAGCCGGTACTTGGCGCCGCAGTTGTCGCAGTGGATCTGGATGGCAGTCATGTCGGGGGCTCAGCGCGCTCCGCGGCGAGGACCGTAAGGCCGTTCGGGCCAGGGTGTCAACGGCGGGGCGGGAATGGCTCGGGGATGGAACCTCGCTAGCCTACTGACCGCGATGCGTTTCCAGATGGAGTCCGACATGACCCCGGCCGGTGACCAGCCGGGGGCCATCACCCAACTGCGCGAGTGGGTCGGCGGCGGCGCCGATGCGTGCACGCTGCTCGGGGTCACGGGCTCGGGCAAGACGTTCACGGTCGGCAAGCTCGTCGAGCAGTTGCAGCGGCCGACGCTCGTGCTGGCGCCGAACAAGACGCTGGCCGCGCAGCTCTACGCCGAGTTCAAGTCGTTCTTCCCGCGCAACGCGATCGAGTACTTCGTCAGCTACTACGACTACTTCCAGCCCGAAGCCTACGTGCCGACCACTGACACGTACATCGAGAAGGACGCGCTAGTCAACGAGGCGATCGAGCGCATGCGCAACTCGGCGACACGTTCGCTGATGGAGCGAAGGGATGTGCTGATCGTCGCGTCGATCTCGTGCATCTACGGCCTCGGTTCGCCCGAGACCTACCGCGAGCTCTCGGTCACGGTCAGCAAGGGACAGCGCATCGACCGCGACGTGCTGCTGCGGCAGCTGACGGCGATCCAGTTCGTTCGCGACAACTTCGACTTCCAGGCCGGCCGCTTCCGCGTGCGCGGCGACGTCGTCGAGGTCTACCCGTCGTACGAGGACGCGCGCGCGATCCGCATCGAGATGTTTGGCGACGAGGTCGAGGCGATCGTCGCGATCGATCCGCTGCGCGGCGAAGTGCTCGAGACGCTCGACGCGATCACGATCTATCCGACGACGCACTACGTGGCGACCGGCGACCAGCTCGTGCGCGCCTGTGCGTCGATCGAGCAGGAGCTCGAGACGCGGCTCACGGAGCTCGAGGGCAACAAGAAGCTGCTCGAGGCGCAGCGTCTGGGCCAGCGCACCCGGCACGACCTCGAGATGCTGCGCGCCACGGGCATCTGCCAGGGCATCGAGAACTACAGCCGCCACCTCGACGGGCGCCTGCCGGGTCAGCCGCCCGCGACGCTGCTGCACTACTTCCCCGACGACTTCCTGCTCGTCGTCGACGAATCGCACGTCGCGATCCCGCAGTCGGGCGGCATGTATCGCGGCGACCGCGCGCGCAAGCAGACACTGGTCGACTTTGGCTTCCGGCTGCCGAGCGCGCTCGACAACCGGCCGCTCAAGTTCGACGAGTTCGAAGGGCTGCTGCGGCAGATCCTGTTCGTGTCGGCGACGCCGGCCGACTACGAGCTCGCGCGCAGCAAGGGGCGCGTGACGGAGCTCGTGGTGCGGCCGACCGGGCTCGTCGATCCGCCGGTCGAGGTCCGCAAGGCGCAGGGCCAGGTCGACGACGTGGTCGGCGAGGTGCGCCTGCGCGTCGCGAAACACGAACGTGTGCTGATCACGACGCTGACGAAACGCTCGGCCGAGGAATTGACCGACTACCTGCGCGACCTCGGCATCAAGGTGCGCTACCTGCACTCGGACATCGACAGCCTCGAACGCACCGCGATCATCCGCGACCTGCGGCTCGGCGTGTTCGACGTGCTCGTCGGCATCAACCTGCTGCGCGAAGGTCTCGACCTGCCCGAGGTGACGCTGGTCGCCGTGTTCGACGCCGACAAGGAGGGTTACCTGCGCAGCAAGACGTCGCTGATCCAGACCTGCGGCCGCGCTTCACGCAACGTCGACGGCAGAGTGATCCTCTACGCCGACAAGCGCACGGCCTCGATCGAGGGCGCGATTGCGGAGATGGACCGGCGCCGCAGCCGGCAGCGCGCGCACAACGAAGAGCACGGCGTCGTGCCGAAGACGATCGTGAAGGCCGTGCGCGACCTCATGGAGGCGCCGCCCGACCAAGACGGCGAGATGCCGGGGCAGAAGAAGGGCAAGGGCCGCGGCAGGGGCAAGCAGCAGGAAACCGCCGCGGGGCCTGCGCCGCGGCGCCAGTTCGCGGATCACCGCGAGCTGCTGCAGCACACGAAGCTGCTGCGCGCCGAGATGATGGCGGCCGCGAAGAACCTCGACTTCGAGCTGGCCGCGCGCATCCGCGACGAGGTCTACCGGCTCGAGCAGCTCGACATGGAGCTCTTGTAGCGGGCGCGGCGAGGTGGGGGGCCGCGTCAGCGCGGCATCGCCCCCTGCACCATCTTGGCGAAGCCCGAGAGGTCGATCGAGAGCTGCCCTCGCCACTCGTTGTTGCGGACGCCGGCGGCGAACACGAAGTCGGCGCTCTGGCCCGCGGGCACCGCGGGAAACGTCGGACCGGCGAACTGCGCCATCATGGACATCATCGCGGCGAAGTCGATGCGTTCGACGAACACCGGGTTGCAGTCGCAAAAACGCGCCAACGCCGCTTGCAGGGACTTCGAGCCCGTGCCGCCTTTGCCGTGGAGGCTCGCCAGCGTGGCCGTGTGATTGCGCTGGGGGCCGATTGCCATGACGCTGCGGCCGCCCTTGCTCGCGAGTCGCAGCGGCAGGTGCTCGGCTCCGAACAGGGCCCGCAGCATCGCTGTCATCGAGTCGCGCTCGGCCGGTTTGACCTGGTCGCCGAACGACGCGGCGAATCGGTCGAGGTCGACCTTCACTTCGTAGTCTCGGATCGACGCGCCGTCGACTTCGGCCGTCTTGGCCGGATCGCTCGAGATCCCCAACCTGGCGAGCGATTCGTGGCCGAGCATCGTCTCGCACCGCCGCTGCAAGGCCGTGGCATCGGGCGGTGCCAGGTGCAGCATCAAGTTCATGTTGCCTCCGAAGACATCGCCTTCGGCCGCTACGACCGGGCCCAGCACGCGACAGATCTGCTCGTAGTCGGCGAGGAGCGGTCGCAGCAGCTCGCGCATCGGCGGTGGATACACCTCGAGCGCAGACTGCATGATCGGAGCAATGCGTGGCCAGAGTTTGCCCCAGTCGGCGGCCATGAGGAGCTCGAGCGAACCCATGCCCGACAGCCTGCTCGCGAGCGACTTCAGATCGACGGGAGCCGCCCCCCAGCCATCGAGCTCGCTGCCGGGCTTCACGGTCAACGACCCGAACACATCGAGCTGGCCCTCGCGGTAGTCGAGGCCAAGTTCGAGCGTCTTCGCGGCGCCGATGGCGCTGCGGGCCACGTTCACGAACGCTTTCGCCATCGCCCCGCCGTCGAAGCCCGAGCCATTGCTCGTGGACTCGCTGGCCATCCGGGCCTCGAGCGCGCGCAGGTTCGCGCCGATCTCCGATCCGAGCATCGTGACGAGCTGCTCGGCGTCGACGCGCAGGGCCACCACGCCGCTCGGCAGGTTGCTCATGAGCGCCGATGGGCTGCGGGCCTTCTCGTATTTCGCCCCGAGCGCCACGACGACGTAGCCGCCCGATACGACCGGTGACGCTCCCATCGGGGGCAGCGACGCCGCGTAGGCCTTGGCGTCGGTCGCGGGCACCATCAGCACGGGCGACGGCGTGTCGCCGGGCATCGCCACCGCGATCGCGATGGGCCGGGTCCGGTCGATCAAGGTGGTCTTGCCGCCGCCGACCGCCTGGAGCTGCCTCAGCAGCGTGTCGGCGTCGATGCCCTTCGGGTCCTCGCCCATTGCGATCGTGGCGTGACGCGCATTCTTGATCAGCTGATCCAAGCTCGCGATGCGCACGACCGCGACGGTGTCCTTCGGAAGCAGGCTCGCGATTGCCGCGTCCGCGGACCCGCCGCCGCAACCGGTCGAGAACAGAAGGGCGAGGAGCAGGAGCGTGCGGGACGCGGCGTTCTTCATGGTGGTTTCCGTGCGCGAGGATGGTCGGCGTGGAATGCACCTCATCGGCAGAACCTCATCGCCAGAAGTAGTGCCAGCTCGCTTCGAGCTTCGTGGTCGCGCCGGGCTCGAGCTTCACCTGCCAGCGGAACTCGGCGAGGCCGTTGTGCGCAAACCACCAGTACGGCCAGCTCCACCAGCTCCACCACGCCGGCACCGGGCCGCCGTGCCAGGCTTGCACCAGGTCGAGCTGCTTGTGGCTGCCGCCCTGCCCGACCGAGTCGGCGAGGCCGAGCACGCGGCGCTTCACCTCGACCTCGATCGGCTGTGGCTTGCCGTTCCAAAGCGTGATCGAACCGGCGACGTCGACCCTGCCGTAGTTGTCGTTGCCGAGGCGGAACGGCCCTGAGTCGCGTTGTAGTTCGTGTTCCTCGGTCTCGACCCTCACGTCGATGGCCGCATTGATCTCGAGGTCGACCTCGCGCCCCTTCGACGTGTAGGTGATGCGCGACTGGGCCAGGACCCGGCCGGCAGCGAGCACGAGCACGGGCGCGGTCGTCAGCGGCGCGTCCGAGTCGTTGCGCAGTCGCAGCACGTGGCGGGCCTTCGGCGCCGCGAGCAGACGCGCGAGCTCGAGCACGCGTTCGCAGTGCAGCTGCTGCCGGAATTCGGCCGGCGGCCCGAACTCCACGTCGAGCCGGTAGACGTCGCGATAGCCGAGCTGGAACGACGCGATCGGCAGCACGAGACGCTCGCCCTTCTTCAGCGTGACGTCGCGCACCGTGAACACGAACAGATCCTCGGTGCCCGAGCCCTCGCCGGCCGGCACCGGATCCTGGCCCGCGGGCGGCTCGAAGGCAGCGCTCTGCGTGCGCAGCGAGTTCGACAACGCGTTGCGGAACTCGAACTGGTTGCGGGCGCCGCCCGCCGTGTATTGCTCGCCCGCCGCCACCTGCGCCATCTCCTCCTGCAGCGAGATCGGGTCGACGAGGCTCTCGAACTCGAACTTCGGCACGCCGACCACGAAGTTCACGGTCGCGTGCTCGAGGTCGATCAAGTCGTTCACGAGCGTCGCCTCGAACTGCACCGCGGCCTTGCCGTTGCCGTCGAGGTCGAGCCGGTAGGCCGGGATCCAGCGCAGACCGCGCTGCACATACATGACGCCAACTCTCGCTCCGGGGCCGCCTCCTGCAACGGTGAGGCTCAGGCGATCACGGTTCTGCTCGCTGCGGATCTTGCCCGTGAACTCGCCGCGAACCTCGAGGTCCCGCACCTGGCCGAGCGGCAATACGCGCGTGCCGTGCGGCGTCTCGAGCAGCAACAACTCGCCGTCAGTCGGATCCAGCCCCGGCTGGTTCGACGGCACGCCGAGCAGCTTGCCCTCGATGCGTTCTGCGGCGTGCGTGACGATGACGACCTGCTTGCCGGTGTTGGCACTCGCGATCTGGCGCACGTTCATCGCCACGACGTCGTGTGGCACGATCTCGCGGCCGGCCTTGGCCGACACGAGCTGCGCGCCGCTCGCGAACGGCCAGAACGTGCCGAGCACGGGGGCGGGCAGTTCGTCGATCACGACCTGGCCCGGTGCGCCTTCGGGCAACGCGGTGTCGCGGATCAGGTAGGCGTGCCCGTCCTTGAACACCGTGACTTCGCGCACGGGCAGCTTGTTGGCCGCGAGCGCCACGGGACCCTGCGCGAACAGGCAGTGGCACAGCAGGAACGGAACGAAAGCGAGCGTTGCCTTCTTGGTCATGCATAAGAGTAGCCAGCCGAAGACGCTGCTTCGGCAAGCGCTTCGTAAGGACCACTCCGCTGGTCGAGCACCGCCATGGCGCAGCGCGCATGGCGGTGCTTGAAGTTCCGCGGCGGCACCGCATCTTTGTCGCCGAGACTCATGGACCCCCGCATCGTCGAGAAAGTCGCGCGCTTCCCGACCGGCCCGGGGATCTACATGTTCATGGATGCCGCCGGCGAGACCCTCTACGTCGGCAAAGCCGCCGACCTGCGGGCCCGCGTGCGCAGCTACTTGAAGCCGGGTGGTGATGGTCGCTTCCAGTTGTGCTTCCTCGCCGACGAGGCTGCCGACGTCGAGTTCGTCGCGACCGCGACCGAGCAGGAGGCGCTGCTGCTCGAGAACACCGTGATCAAGAAGAAGCAGCCGCCCTACAACGTGAAGCTCAAGGACGACAAGGCGTTCTTGCTGCTGCGGCTCGATCGGCGCGAAGCGTGGCCGTGGTACCGGCTGGTGCGGCGCCGCGCCGACGACAAAGCACTCTACTTCGGTCCGTTCGCGTCGGCGAAGTCCGTGCGGCGCACGCTGCGGCTCTTGCACAAGATCGCGCCGCTGCGCGACTGCTCGGACCATGTTTTCAACAACCGCACGCGGCCCTGCATCAAGCACCAGATCGGCCGCTGCCCCGCGCCGTGTGTCGGTCTCGTGACGCGGGAGGCCTACGACGTGCTGCTCGACCATTCGGTGCGCATCCTGCGCGGCGAAGTCGGCTCCGTGCTCAAGGACATGCGGCAACGCATGCAGGAGGCGTCGGGCGCGTTGCAGTTCGAACGCGCGCAGGCGCTGAAGGACCAGATCCAGGCGCTGCAAGCCGTCGCCGAGCCGCAGGCCGTGGTTGCCGAGGCTGCCGACGAGGATGCGCTCGGCCTGCACCGCAACGGCGACGACGTGGCGGTGGCGTTCCTGTCGTTCCGCGGCGGCGCGCTCGAGAACTGCCGGCGCTTCTCGTTCCGCAGCGACCTGCCGGAAACGCTGCTGCTCGGAGAGCTGCTGGGTCGCTTCTACGAGGGCGATCGCTACGTACCGGGTTTGGTGCTCGTGCCCGGGCTGCCGGCGGAGGCCGAGATGATCGCGCAGTGGTTGCAGCAGAAGCGCGGCGGCAGGGTGGACGTGCACGTGCCCCAACGCGGCGAAAAACGCCGCCACCTCGAGCTCGCGCAGCAGAACGCGCAGCTCGCGGACGCGATGGCGACCGATGCCAAGGCACGCGCCCGCGCCGGAGCCGAGCGGCTCGCGCTTCTGCTCGACCTGCAGGACCCCCCGCAGCGGCTGCACTGCCTCGACGTGTCGACGATCCAGGGCACGAACACGGTCGCGTCGCGCGTCTGCTTCGTCGACGGAGCGCCTCACAAACAGCAATACCGGCGCTTCCGCATCTCGGCCGAGCACGGCGGCGACGACTTCGCGGCGATGGAAGAGGCGGTGCGGCGCAGCCTGCAGCTCTGTCTCGAGCGCGACGACGAGGAGCTGCCCGATCTGCTCGTGGTCGACGGTGGCCGCGGCCAGCTCGCATCGGCCCAACGCGCTGTTGCGGAGCTCGGCCTGCAGGACGACCTGCGCCTGTGCGGCCTCGCGAAGAGCCGGCTCGAGGGCGTCGGGGACGCGCGCGCGGAGAGCGGCGAACGCATCTTCGTGCCGGGGCAGGACAGCCCCGTACCACTGGCCCTGCAGGCGCCCGAGACGCTGCTGATCGGAGCACTGCGCGACGAGGCGCATCGTTTCGCGATCACCTACCACCGCAAGCAGCGCGGGCGAATCGCGAGCGAGCTCGACGACGTTCCGGGAGTCGGACCACTGCGGCGCAAGTCGATGCTGCGGCACTTCGGCTCGCTGTCGGCGCTGCGCGTCGCGTCGCGCGAACAGCTGCGGGCCATGCCGGGGCTGCCGCGGGCCGTTGCCGACGCGGTGTTCGAGCGCATGCGTGGTGGGGCCGGACCGACGCCTCAGCAGTGAGGCGGCGCGGGTTTGTGGCGCGGCGGTCCCCGCCACGTCCAGTTTCTGTAACTGGGTTCCGCCCGCCGCTCCTGCCGGCCATTCTTGAGGAGTGATGAGGCATCTCATGAACACTCGACTGCTGCCGGCGGCCGCACTGCTGGCCACGCTGCTGCCAAGCCAGGGGCAAGAAAGGAGCCAGGACGAGTACAAGCAGATGCGCGCCGAGACGCTGGCCAAAGAGGTCTTCAAGAAGGCGCCATGGCTCCAGGACTACGACAAGGCGCGCGAGACGGCGAAGCAGGAAGGCAAGCTGATCTTCGCCTACTTCACGCGTTCCTACGCGCCATGCGAACGCTGCAGCGCACTGGAGAGCGGTCCGCTCTCCGACGCCGAGTTCGCGAAGTTCGCGAAGTGTGTCGTGTTGTTCCTGCACAACACGTCGCGAGTGCAAGGCGACGAGGCGTACCCGAAGTTGCACCGCGAGAAGGGATTCACGAGCACCCCCCCGACCGTCTGTTTCATGGACGCCTCAGGCAACGTGCTGACGAAGCCCGGGCACTCGGTGAAGTCGTTCCTCGAGGGACACGCAGAGGCAACCGCGATCGTGGCCTTGCGCGCCAAGGGTGACAAGGCCACGGCAGCCGAGCAGAAGCAGCTGTTCCTGAGCGAGCTGAAGTGCGATCTGATCCCGGCGGCCGAGATCCAGCCGCGCAGCGATCGCTACGCGGACTTGTCGGCTGCCGAGAAGGAGCTTGTCGCGAGCAAGCTCGTGGACGCGGAAGTGCGCGCCGTGCTCGACAAGGGTCGCGAGCTGGGTCCCGAGAAGCTCCGCGCGACGCTGGCCGAGCTGGTCAAGGCGGGCAAGACGCCGAGCGAGACGATGAGCGGCTGGTGGTTCTGGCGGCCCGTGCTGCAGCATGCCAGCGAGCACAAGGACGCTGCGCTCGCCCAAAAGGCCTACGACGAGCTGATGAAGCGCTACGGAATGGAGACCGGCGCCCGGATCGACAGCTCGAAGCAGGCGTGGCAGAAGCTGCTCGAAGACGCGAAGGCCAGGTAGTGTCATCGCAGCGGTAGCCGCCCCGCGCGTCAGGTCGCACCCATCGCCGGCTTGGGCGCAGGGGGCCTCGGCACGATGGTCGTGGCCTCGGGCGCCGGATTCTGCGCCTCCGCGAGCTTGCCGAAGTAGGCGGGCATCTCGACGCCGCCGATGTCGCGCATCATCTGCATCACGGGCGGCAGGCTGCCCGCGAGGCCATGCAAGAAGCCGGCCGTCGCATTCTTGCCGTTCAGGCCGCCGCCGTCCCAGACCACGACCTTGTCGAACTTGACGTTCGAGATCGCCTTCGCGGCGGTCTCGGCCATGTGCGGCAGGTGCTCGAGCATCAACAGCTGGAAGGCCTGCTGCGCGCCGCCGCAACCCTCGACGAGGCGTTGCAGACCCTCGGCCTTCCTGGCCAGGATCTCGTATTCACCGCGTGCCTGCGCCTCGAGTTTCGCGAACAAGGCGCCCGCCTCGGCCACGGCGCGCAGGCGGATCTGCTCGGCCTGGGCCTCGGCGTCGACGATCAACTTGGCCTTCTGTGCCTTCGCGGTCGCTTCGAGCTCGGCGCGCTGCTCGCTCTCGATCTTGGTCGCCATCGCATCGGCGGCGCGCGCTTCGGCGAGATACTGCGCCTCGCGCACCTTCGCCTCGGCCTCGCGCCGCCGCGTTTCGGCGAGCTGGTATGCGTCGGCCTGGCGCACCTTGAGCGTCGCCTCGGCGTCGACGCCCTTGGCGCGCGCGAGGTTCTCGCCGGTCACCGCCGCGGCCTCGGCCTCGGCGACCTGGACGCGCATCTGGCGCTCCTGGTCCTTGACCGCGCTCTGCTGCTCGAGCTCGTTGCGGTTCTTGCCGATGCCGGTCTCCTTGGCGAGCTCCGCCAGGCGCACGAGCTTCTCGCGTTCGGCTTCCTTGGTGCCGATCTCGCGCACCTTCTCGGCGCTCGCGACCATCACGTCTTGCTCGCGCTTCGCCTCGGCGACGCCGATCGAGCCGCGCATCTGCTGCTTCGCGACGTCGATCTCGGCCGACTGGATCGCTTCCGAGGCCGCCTTGCGGCCCATCGCCTCGATGTAACCCGACTCGTCCGTGATGTCGGTGATGTTCACGTTGATCAGCACGAGGCCGATCTTCTCGAGCTCGGGCGTCAGCGAGTTCTGCACGCTGTCGAGGAACTTGTCGCGGTTGCGATTGATGTCCTCGATCGTCATCGAGGCGATCACCTGGCGCAGCTGGCCCAGGATGATGTCCTCGGACTGTTTCATGATGTCGCGCACGTTCAGACCGAGCAGACGGATCGCGGCGGTCTGCATGACGGCCGCTTCCGTGCCGATCGCGACCGTGAACACCGATGGCACGTTGACGCGGATGTTCTCGGCCGAGAGCGCGCCGCGCAGCGGGATCTCGATCTGCATCGGATCGAGCGACAGGAACGCGTAGTCCTGGATCAGCGGCCAGACGAACGCGCCGCCGCCGTGCAGGCAGCGCGAGGGCCGGCCGGGCGTGACCTTGCCGAAGATCACGAGGATCTTGTTGCTCGGGCAGCGCTTGTAGCGCTTCACCACGAGGATCACGAAGCTCAGCATGACGAGCGCGGCGGCGCCGACTGCGAGCGGGAGGAAGATGTCCGAGGAGGCTGCGTTGCCTTGCAGGATGGCGAACATGGGATCTGTGGTTGGGGGAAGCGGTGAGTACGGGGTCATGCGAGGGGCTCGACGACGAGCACGTCGCCGTCGGTGCGCGCGACGACGCGAACTGCGGCGCCGGTCGGGATCTCGAGCGAACGGCTGATCGCACGGCATTCGACGGTGCGGCCTTGCACGTTCATCATCACGCGGCCCTGGCCGGACGCCGGGATGCGCAGGTAGACGCTGCCCGTCTGACCGATGGCGTTCTGCAGGTCGAGGTTGCCCTGCGAGTGCAGCGCGGACAGTCCGCGCATCAGGCGCCCGACGAGCCACAGCGCGCTGATTCCGGCCATCGTCGCCGCAACAGCCACCGTGAACGTGCTCCAGCCGAGTTGCTCGGTGCCGAGACCGACGAGACCGAAGAACGTCGCGAACGTCGTGACCGTCTGCAGCGAGACCATCTTGAGGAACGCGCTCTGATCGTGGCCGACGTCGCCGTGAGCGTGACCGTGGCCGTCGCCGATTTCGGTGTCGCCGCCGACGCCGAACAAGAGCAGCAAGAACTGCAGGACGAGGAACGTGCCGCCGATGGCGGCGCAGTAGAGGAAGATCGTGCTCATTGGCAGTCGCCCTCGGGTGATGGGGGAGCTACCGCCGAAGTGGCCCAGGGCCGGGCGGGACTGTCGGGCATTCGGCCAGATCCGTTACGCTTCGCTTGCAGGAGCGGGCTCGGGCTCGGACCGACTCGTCATGCGCGTAATGAGCACGCGCTCGGCCCGCCGGTTGTTCGCCTTCGTGACCGTGAAGCGGTGGCCGTGGAAGTCCACGTGGGAGCCCGGCGCCGGCACGTTGCCGAGCTTCTCGGCCAGGAAGCCGGACAGGGTCTTGCTCTCCGTCGCGACGTCCTCGATGCCCAGCTTGGCGAAGACCTTCGCGGCCTCGGCGATGCCGCGGCAGAGCAGCGAACCATCCGGGCGCTCGACCGTGTGCGTCTCCTCGGTGTCGAACTCGTCGTCGATCTCGCCCACGATCTCCTCGAGCACGTCCTCGAGCGTGATGATGCCCTGCGTCGAGCCATACTCGTCGACGACGATGGCCATGTGGATCTTCGCGCGCTGGAAGCGGCGCAGCACGTGATTCAGCGTCGCGGTCTCGGGCACGATCAACAGCGGGACCTGCAGTCCGGACCAGTCGGGCTCGACGGTCTCGCGCAGCGAGAACAGCAGCTCTTTCGTGAGGATCACGCCGGTGACCTGGTCGAGTTCGCCCGTCGGCGTGTATGGGAAACGGCTGTGGCCGCTGCGGTGGACCAGCCTCAGGTTCTCCTCGGTCGAGTGGTTGCCCGAGAGGTAGGTGACGCGGTCTCTGGAGACCATGATGTCGCGCGCCTTCGTGTCGCGCAGGCGCGTCGCGTTCTCGATCAGTTCGGCCGTGATGGAGCCGAACGCACCCTGCTTGTGACCGACGGCCGTCAGCATGCGGATCTCCTCGAGCGAGGTCGCGTGCACGACCTCCTTGCGCGTGACGAGCCGCGAGATCCTGCGCGTCAGGAACAGCACGGGCGCGAGGAACCAGGTGATCCCGTGGATCATGTGGGCGACGGGCACGGCGAGCGTGTTCGCGTGCACCACGCCGAGTGTCTTGGGGACGATCTCCGTGAACGCGAGCACGGTGACGACGAAACCCGTTGCGAACCACAGCGGCGATGTGCCGGGGAACGTCCTCGAGAACAGGTCCGTCGCGAACGCGGCGCCGCCCGAGGTCGCGATCGTGTTCAGCACGAGGATCGCGGCGATGGGACGGTCGGGTTCGCGGCGGAAGCGCCGCAGCAGCTGGCCCGCGTGCGAGCCGCTCCGGGCCAGGGTCTCGATGCGCCCTTGGCCGACGCTCAGCAGCGTCGCCTCGGCCAGCGAGCAGACGAACGTGAGCAGCAGCGACAGGCAGACGACGAGGACGAACAGCAGCATTGGTACGGTCGAGATCCTCGTGACTTGCGAAGTGGTCGGCGAGCATAGGCGATCGGGTACTCGCGAAGGTAGGGCGCGGCGCGTACCGCACCGCACCTACGCGTAAACGTGGCTCCGTCGCGCTGTTCGCGCCGCCAGGAACCGGTTCAGGCCGGCTCGGCTGCGCTCGCCATCCCGCTGCAGCTGAACACGTACTCGCCGTTGCGGATCTTCACGTTCACCGTCGAGTCCTGACCGAGGTCGTGGTCGAGGATCATTTCGGTGATCGGATCCTCGATGCGGCGCTTGATCAGCCGCCGCAGCTCGCGTGCCCCGTACTCCTCCGAGAACCCCTGCCTGGCCAGCAGCACGCGCACGCCGGGCGAGAACGTCGTCGAGATCCCGCGCCGCTTCAGCAGATCCGCGACCTCGCGCAGCATGTTGCCGGCGATCCGCTGACACACCTTCTCGTCGAGCGGATTGAACATCACGACTTCGTCGATGCGGTTCACGAACTCGGGCCGGAAGAACTCCTTCAGCGCCTCGAGCGTGACTGTGCGCAGGTCGATGTCCTTGAGACTCTGGCGACGGTGCGCGGCCGAGAACCCCATGCGCGTGCGCACCGCGTCGATCTTCTCGATGCCGAGGTTGCTCGTCATCAGGATCATCGCGTGGTGGAACGAGACCGTCTGCCCCTTGCTGTCCGTGATGATCCCCTCGTCGAGCAGCTGCAGCAGCAGGTTGTGCACCTTGTAGTGCGCCTTCTCGACCTCGTCGAACAGCACGACGCTGTTCGGCTTCTTCTTGATCGCCTCGGTCAGGAACCCACCCTCGTTGTGCCCGATGTAGCCGGGCGGCGAGCCGATCAGCTTCGCGTACTCGTGCGGCAGCGCATACTCGCTGCAGTCGACGCGGATCATCGCCGACGGGTCGTCGAACAGATTGCGCGCGACGACCTTCGCGAGCTCGGTCTTGCCGGTGCCCGTCCGGCCGACCAGCAGGAACGTGCCGACCGGGTGCGTGGGCCGCTTGAGACCGACGGCCGCCTTCTTGACTGCGCGCACGAGCGAGCAGATTGCTTCGTCCTGCCCGATGATCTGCTGGCGCAGCGTGCGCTCGAGGCTCGTGACCCGGCGGAACAGCGACTGGCGCGCGGCTTCGTTGCCAGGAACCGGGATGAACATGTCCTCGGATTCGTTCGCGGCCTTGGCCCCGGAGGGCGACGGGATGCTGACCTGGTGGATCTCGAGCGACGGGTTGACGTCGATGCAGATCTGGTAGAGCAGTTCTTCGATGATCTCGATGTCGTAACCCTCGTCGAGACGCTTGACGCCGGCGAGAACCTCGCTTTCGAACGACGGCACGCAACTGCGCACGACGCGGCGGCGGTAGTTCGACTTGTTCGTGATCGGCGCTGCATGGAGCTCCTGCAGCAGCTCGTCCGAACAGCAGCGCACCTTTATGAACTCGTCGATCAAGTCGAAGTACTTGATCACGAACGCAGCTCCTGGATGCTTCACTCTGTTCCTCGCCGTGGTCTTGACCAGCCCTTTTTCGGGTGCACGCGCTCGGGGACTTGACGGCGCGCGTCCGAAACGCCGAAGTACTGCGGTCGGCACAGTCTGAAGCAGCGTGAATCCAGAAATGAAGTTGTTGGCGGTGCTCGTGCACCGCGGTCTCGTGTCCGCCGACATGGCGAAGAAGGCACTCGAGTCCGGTGCACCGAGTAACTTCCTCGTACGGAGCGGCGTGTGTACGGCGGCGCAGTGGGAGCAGTGGCAACGCACCGAGGGCGGCACACGGCCCGTGCTGACGCGCTATGACGTGCGCGAGCAGATCGGCGAAGGCGGCGTCGGGCGCGTCTTCGCGGCTGTGGACAAGGTCGACAATCGCGAGGTCGCTCTCAAAGTGATGCGCGCCGAGCTCGCCGCCGACCCGGTGCAGGTCGAGCGCTTCATCAAGGAGGCCCGGTTGCTGCAGGAGCTCGACCACCCGCACCTCGTGAAGGGCTACCGCGTCGCGAAAGAAGGCGACGCGATCTTCTTCGCGATGGAGAAGCTGCCGGGCCGCTGTCTGCAGGACGTGCTCGGCGACGGGGGCCGGCTCGACGAAGAGAGTGCGCTGCAGGTCGTCGTCGAGGTGGCGGGCGCGCTCGACGCGCTGCACGCGCGCGGCCTCGTGCACCGCGACGTGAAGCCCGGCAACGTGCTCTGGTCCGAGGAGCGCGGCGCGGTGTTGATCGACCTCGGCTTCGCGGTCGCGCGCGATGCCGCGGCTGGCGGCGAGACGACCGCGGGCACCGTGCACTACATCGCGCCCGAACAGGCTCGCGGCACCGAGCCACTCGACGTGCGCGCCGACATCTACGCGCTCGGCGCGACGCTCTACCATCTCGCGACCGGGTCGTTGCCGTTCCAGGGGCATACGGGCGAAGAAGTGCTCGCGAAGCAGGTGCTCGAATCGCTGTCAGGTGAACGCATCCGCAAGCTGAACCTGTCGCCGCAGCTCCACTATTTCCTCGAGAAGATGATGGCGAAAGATCCCGGCATGCGGTTCCAGGATCCGAAGCACCTGCAGCGCGAGATCGAGTCGTTCCTGCAGCAGCGCCAGGCCCAGCGCGAGCTCGAAGAGCAGCAGAACAAGAGCCGCAAGAAGCTCGGCGACAACCGCCGCACCTCGATGTTCGACCGCCGTCGTGGCCGCGGGCGTCGCTAGGCGTTTCATCGCCGCCACGCGGCGTCAGCGGACAGGGCGGAACAGCCGTCAGTCGCCGCTGCGGGGATGAGGCCGAGCCACCCGGGGGAGGAGACCACGCGGCTGTTCGTACCAGCCAGCGCCGCTAACGTGCGACGCGCCGCCAGGTGCGGCGGCCGAGGTCGATCCGGTGCGAATGGAAGTCGGAAGCGCGTTCGACGTCGGCGTGCCACCGCCGGCCGCGGCGATGCACGCTCTGCACGCAACAGAGGCCGAGCTGCTCGACGTCGATCCAATCGCCGCGCTGCAGCGGTGCCTGAGGATCCGGATCCGCGGCTGGCGTAGTCGCCGACGACCACGGTCGCGCCTGCGGCAGGTGCTCGTCCTGCCAGGCCACGGCGTCCGTGCACACGTCGCACGCGGTACACCCGTCCTCGACGTCGTGGAAGCCGAAGTGTTCGTGGATCGTCTGCTTCCGGCACGCGGGCTCGGTCGCGTAGCGCACCATGCGCAACAGACCCATGAGGTCGTGTTTGCGTTTCTGCTCGGGCAGCCAGGCGTCGAGCTCGGCGTCGTCGGGCACACGCACGATCGCGAAGTCGCGCCCGAGCTCGCCCGTCGTACAGCCCGCACTCGCCATCAGGCGCAGCACGGTCGCGATGCGCCCGTCGTGCCGGTTCTTCGTCAGGAAGCTGTCCTGCAGCGTCTCGAGGTCGACCGCGTGCACGCGCTCGCCGAGGCCCTGCAGGTGAATCGCGACCTGCCGCGCGAAGTCGGCGGTCGGGTTGGCCCACTCCGTGAAGTCGCGCTGGATCGCGAGATCCGGTTCGTGATAGAGCAGCTCGCAGAAGGACCCGCGGCCGTCGCGGCCGGCGCGGCCGACTTCCTGGTAGTAGGCCTCGAGCGTGCGCGGGATCTGCCAGTGCACGATGGCCCTGATGTCGGTCTTGTCGACACCCATGCCGAACGCGTTCGTCGCGAGCATCAGCGCGTTCTCGCGCTCGACGAACGCGCGCTGATGCGTGCGCCGTTCGTGGGCTGACATGTCGCCGTGGTAGAGCAGCGGCCGATACCCGGCGAGCTGCAGCTGCGCCTCGAGCCGCAGCAGGTCGCGGATCAGCGCGCAGTAGACGATCGCCGGACCGCCCGTGCGCGCGAGCACGGCGCGGAGCCGGGTCAGCTTGTCGTCGTCCTGGTCGCAGTGCTGCACGGAGAGGAACAGGTTGTGCCGTGCGATGCCGGTGTGGAACAGCGGCGCCTGCTGCAACCGCAGCACGCTGCGGATGTCGACTTGCACTTCGGGCGTCGCGGTCGCGGTCAGCGCGAGGCACGGTGGGTCGCCGAGCGCCTGCCGGACGTCCCCGAGGCGCAGGTAGTCGGGCCGGAAGTCGTGACCCCAGTGGCTCACGCAGTGGGCCTCGTCGACGGCCATGCGGCGCACGCCGAGCTCGCGCATGCGCTCGAGGAAACCCTCGGTGCGGAACCGCTCCGGCGTCACGTACAGGAGTTTCACGGCGCCGCTCTGCACGCTCTGCAGGCGCCGCTCGCGTTCGCGGCGTTCGAGCATGCTGTGGATGCACGTCGCGGGCAGCTGCCGTGCTGTGAGTGCCGCGACTTGATCGTCCATCAGCGCGATCAGCGGCGAGACGACGACCGTGAGGCCATCGCCGACGAACGCGGGCAGCTGGTAACACAGCGACTTGCCCTCGCCGGTCGCCATGAGCACGAGGGCCGACCCCGAGGCCAGATGGTGTTCGATCACAGCGCGCTGCACGCCGCGGAAATCGCGGTAGCCGTAGAGGCGGTGCAGGGATTCGACCAGGTCAGGAGCCACGGGCAGAGCCTAGTCCGCACGCATGCACCTTGCGACGGCGAGCGTGCGTGCGCTCGATGCCATGGCTCGGTCCGACCGTGCTCGTCGAGTTCGCGCGGATCTGGCGTCGCATGCGCCGGCCCGGCAAGTGTGAAGGAGCGGGCCTGCTGGCATTCGCCTCGGCGTCAGCGCTTTGGCTTGCGCGTTCGCAACAGGGGCGGCATCATCGCCCGCGGCCGTTACCTCGGCCGCAGCCATCGTGGGGAAGCTCCGATTCGTTGCTGCCTGCTTCGCCCCAGGCAGATGAGCAGCGAACGGCCCCGCTCCAGCCCAGACATCCCATGAAGCCAATCCCACTCGCGACAATCCGGCTGTTCGTCCTCGTGCTGCTTTGTGCCGCGATCTCGGCACAGAGTTCGGGCGCCATCTACACCACGAACCGCAGCGCCTCGGTGCAGAACGGCAACCTCTTCCGCAGGAAGGTGGACGTGTATCTAGCGGGAGGGGTCGGGGCCAGCGCGCCCTGTTCCTCTCCGGGCCTTCCCGATGGCAATTACTACTTCCAGGTCACCAACCCGTCCGGGAACGTGCTGCTGTCGGAGGACTTCATCCAGAACCGCAGGGTCGTCGTGGTGGGCGGTGTCATCTCGACGAACCCGGTCACCGTGCATGAGACGCGACCAGGGCGCTGCGGCTCGCGCATCGTGCAGCTGACCCCGTTCGCGAACACGACGAGCGCAGGCGACGAGTACAAAGTCTGGCTGACCCCTGTGGAGAGGTGGGATCCGGCCGGCAGCGGCTTCTTCGGTTTCCAGGCGAAGTTCAGCAAGACCGACAACTTCAAGGTCAAGAACGGCGCGCCGAGCGCGCAGAGCGTCATCTGCGGCTACAAGTTCTTCGATCACAACGAGGACGGCATCTGGAACCCCAGCGCCGACCCGTTGGAGGTCCCGATCGCCGGGTGGCGCGTCGAGCTCTGGATCGGCACCGTGTTCAACGAGGTCACGTTCACGGACGAGTCCGGTCGCTACTGCTTCATCCGGAATCAGGACAACACCGTCTACACGGTGAAGGAGAAGGCGCCGGGCGGGTTCATCGAGGACGAGATCCCCGGCGCGATCTGGCACGCGTTGACGCCGCGCTCCGGCACCGTCACCGCAAGCGCACCGGCCGTCACCGGACCCGACTTCGGCAACCTGAGCTTCGAGATCAAACCAGGCGTCGGCCGCACCAAGGGGTTCTGGCACAACGAGAACGGCCGCGCGCTGTTGGCCGCCTGCGACCCACAGTGGCGCCAGGACCTCTACTTCCGCAACGGCCTGGTCATGGCACTCCGCACCAACATCTCCTCGGCGGATCCCAACTTGTCGCTGCTGATCCCGCCGTACCCGACGCCGACCTCGCCGCCGCCGGCGTTCTTCGCGTTGCCGTTCGTCGACGCGCACAACTACTTCGCCAGCTGGATCGTTGGTAACCCCGCGCTCGGCCACGGCGGCTTCATCCTGTCGAGCCAGATCGCGGCCTCGCTCCTCAACAACTCCTGCGGGTTCATGCAGTTCACCGCCTACATCGACCACGACCAGGACGGCGTGCTGGAGTCGTTCGAAGATCTGGTCCACCACGGCACGGCACTGCTCAACGAAACGGGAGCCGGTCTCACGGGCCCGAACGACCCCTACCAGGACTTGCGCACGAGGATGCTCATGTGCCTCAACGAGTTCGGCTCGATCAACGAGACCGGTGACCTCCAGGCACCGCAGGTCGTGTACGGATCGTCGTTCTCGCCCAAGGAGTTCTCTTCTCCCTATCCGTAGGGACCTCCGGCCGAACGGATGCTCAACGCCGGCGCACGAGCAGCCGGAAGCCGTGGGGGCTCGAGGCGAGCGTCTCGCCGCCTTCCTTGCGGCTCGCAGCGCGAAACGTGATCTCGGTTCCCGTCTGCCAGTGGCCGCCGCACTTGAAGAAGGAGCGTTGCAGTTCCTCGCCGACCTTGTTGGAGCTGGCCACATCGCGCGTCCACTCTTCGCGCGACCCGCCGAGGTCGAGGATCCCGAACGGCGATTCGTCGCGGCGCTCGAAGCCGCCGCCGACGTCGAGCAGCCAGTCGAACTTGCGATGCCGGTTCACGGTCAGGCCCGGATCGAAGCGGTTGCCCCAGGGGAAGCAGCGCCCGTCGGCACCGCGCGCGGCGCGCTCCCATTCGTCGCGGCTCGGCAGGTCGTAGACCCATGGCTCGCCGGCCGTCTCGGCGCGGTGGTTGCGCCAGGCCAGATACTGGTGCACGTCCTTCCAGGCCACTCCGAGCACCGGCGTGTCGCCGGATTCCACTTTGTAGGCGGTCCACTTCCAGGCGCCGTCTTGCTGCAGCTTCGCGAGCTGCTTGCCGTCGGAGTCGCGCGGCACGAGCACGATCGGCGGGGGCGCTGCGGCGATGCGCTGGCGCACTTCGGGGTCGTTCAAGAACTCGTAGTACTCGCGATTCGTGACCTCGAGGCGGGCCAGGAAGAACCCGCCGAGGTCGACCTCCTTCAACGGCTCGCTGCGGAACGCCAGGCCATCGCCACCGAGCCGCGTCGGACCGGGAGGCACCCAGACGAAGCCCGGCGGCGTACTGCCCGCGGGCAGGAGCCGCGCCGCGGCCTTGGCGTTCGCGCCGCGCTCGACGAGCACGGGCAGACGCTGCGGCTCCATGCCCTCGGCGCACACGTACAGCAGATACGAACCCGGGTCGACCTCGAACGGCGCGCCGGATACCACGAGGTTGTCGCCGCCGCACAGCAGCGGGTAGGCAGTGACCTCGGTCGTGAGCCCCGAGCCCTGGCCGGTCGGGACCACGAGCTCGAGCGGTTCGCCGCCGTGCAGGCACTGCAGGTGGAGGTCGGCCGGACCGACGCCGGCAGCGATGTCGCTCGATCTCACCACGCGTACGGTCTCGCGCGCGCACACGACCTCCTTCGTCGAGGGGGCGAACACGATGCGGTCCTGATCGCCGGCCCGCGGCCGGTGCACCCAATCGAAGCCGTCCTCGACTGGCTTGCCGTTCAGCGACGCGACGCGCGAGTAGGGCGTGACTCCGGATGCCTGCAGGTCTTCGGGGACCTCGCGCACGAACAAGCCGCTGCCACAGGCGGCGCCTTCGATGCCCACGACGAGGTCGCCCGGCCGCAGCCCGAGCGCGTGCGCCGGCGAGCCGGGCTTCACTTCGACGATGCAGAGACACGAA
>DASRJH010000040.1:0-6234 GCA_035649575.1 Planctomycetota bacterium | reverse complement strand
GAGGAAGGCCGGCATCGAGGTGATCGCCTTCGGGCCGTGCCTGCTCGTCGTGCTCGGTTTCCGCGACATCTGAGTACCGGTTGGGTCTTGCGCCGCTGCTCGGTTGCCCGGCGGTCGCGACCCCGGTAGAGCTTGTGCCATGTCCCTCGTGCACGCGACGAGAACCGCCGTCGAGGAGCTGCAGCGCCTGCAGTTCTCGCCACCCGTCGCCTGCGTCTACAACCCGCTCGACTACGCCTGGGAGCTGCACAAGGCCTGGCTCGAACGCTTCGGCCGCGGGCCCAAGGAAGTGCTGCTGCTCGGCATGAACCCTGGGCCGTTCGGCATGGTGCAGACCGGAGTGCCGTTCGGCGAGGTCGAGGCCGTGCGCAGTTGGCTCGGGCTGCACGGCGAGGTGCGGCGGCCGGCCCACGAACACAAGAAGCGGCCCGTGCTCGGACTCGACTGCCCGCGTTCGGAGGTCAGCGGGCATCGGCTGTGGAGCTGGGCAGCCTCGCACTTCGTGACGCCGCAGCGCTTCCTGCGGCGGTTCTTCGTGCACAACTACTGTCCGCTCGCCTTCGTCGCCGAGTCGGGGGCGAACCTGACTCCGGACAAGCTCAGCAAGGCCGAGACCGCGCCGCTGTTCCGGCTCTGCGATCGCCTGCTCCAGCAGGTCGTCGAGGCGTTGCAGCCGAAGTGGGTCATCGGCGTCGGTCAGTTCGCCGAGCAGCGCGCTGCCGCCGTGCTCGGCGCGAGCGGCGTGCGCATCGGTCGCATTCCGCACCCGAGTCCGGCCAGTCCCGCCGCGAATCAGGGTTGGGAGCGGCTCGCCGACGAAGCGCTGCGCGCGATCGGCGTCAGCATCTAGCCGGGCAGGAGAGCAGGTGTCCCTACCGACCAATGCAGCCGTGAAGGTGGCCAAGGTCGTGGGCGCAACGTGCGCTCGCCGGTGGTAGATCACTGCCGTGATCGACCACTCGCTTCATCCTCAGAGCCAGGAACAGGGCATCCAAAGGAACACCTGGTCGGTGTGTTCCTGACCCAGCGTCGTCCAGACCTGCTGGGCTTCCCTGCGTTCATCCACGACTTCTGGACCTCGGCCTACCAGCTGATCGACGATTGAATCGTTGGCGTCGATCGCCGCCGCTGGGAACGTCGCTGCGATCTACTGGAAGCAGGCGGGGGGTCGGCGCAGGCGTCCGAGGTGGCCCTGCAGCGCGAGATACAGGCGCTTCCTGGCGCGCATGATGCGGATCGCGACCGTGCCGGTCGGCAGACCGAGCTCGCGGCCGGCGTCCTGGTATGGCTTGCCCTGCCGCACGCAGAGATCGAACACGGTCCGGTAGTGCTCCGGCAGCTCGTCGACGGCGGCGTGAAAGGCCGCCATGAACTCGTCCTCTTCGAGATCGAGGTTCTCGGCGCGTGCCGGCAGCGTGTCGAGCAGATCGGGCAGCTCGGTGCCGCCGAGCTGGCTGACGGGGCGCGGCAGACGCTGGCGCGCGCGCAGCGCCGTCAGCGCCTGGTTGCGGGCCACTTCGAAGAGCCACGCGCGGAAGTTCGTGCCGGGGCGGTAGAGATCGTGCTTCAGCAGGACCTTCTCGAACACTTCCTGGGTGACGTCCTGCGCGAGATGCGGATCGCGGACCATCCCGTGCACGAAGTGGAAGATCCGCTTGCCGTAGCGGTGTTCGAACTCCGTCAGCGCTGCGGCGATTTCCCCGGCCTGCAATTGGGCAACCAGGTCTTCGTCGGTTGCCCCGGACGACGTTGCCAGAGAGCGGTGCAGGTCCATACCGGGCGGCATCAAGGAACGTGCCAAAGGGGTCGGCGGCCCGGTGTGCTGCTACAACACGCGGAAAAGGGCAAAGTTGAGGCCCTCGCGCCGGACCGGGTAGGAGCGCGGTGCCACTTCGTTGCGGCACCAGGTGCCATGCGCCTACGGCGCCCGTTCGCGCGTCGCCTAACTCGGAAACAGCTCGCGGCCGCCCGCCATGGCCGCGTCGAGCAGCGCGAGATTCGGCCCCTGGTTCGGGTCGGTGTCCCCGTGCGTGAGGTAGCTCCAGCGCAGCCGACGGATCGCGAGATAGGCGAGCGTGCTGCGGATGCCCCACTCGGCGCGAATGCGGTCGCCGCCGACCGAGCCGCCAAACCACCTCGACAGCAGCTGCCGTTTCCACTCCTGATGGCGCGTGCAATGGATCCAGAACCAAGCGAAGTCGTGATCGCGGTTGCCGACACCGATGCACTCGAAGTCGACCAGGAACACCTTGCCGTTCTCGGTGACCACGATGTTGTTCTCGTTGAAGTCACCGTGCACGAGCACCTGCTTGCGCCCATCGGTCCAGCGCACGGCCTCGGCGAAGAACCGCTGCACCTGGCGCCACCGCGACTCGCCGAGCACGAACAACACGCAGTCGTACATGTTGCGGATGCGATCGAGGTAGGCGATCGGGTCCCAGTGTTCGAGCGGGAAGCCGCGGCGGCCCATGAGCCGCTCGGTGGGCACCGCCGAGAGTCGCTGCAGCAGCTCGGCGACGTGGTCGAGCCCGATCGTCTCCTCGGCAGGGCCGATCGCGATCGGCAACCACTCGAGCAGGATCCAGCCCGGTGGGTCGCCGGGTCCGACGATGATCGTGCGCGGTGCCGGGAAGTCGCGCCGGTCCGGATCGATGCTGTCGAGCAAGCGGTAGAACCCGACCTCGCGGCGCGCATAGTCGTCCGCGCGCACGCCGGCCGGCAGGATCGTGTCTTCGCTGATCGGCAGGTAGTACTTGAGCAGGAAGGTGCGGCCACCCTGGGCGTCGGCGACAATCGGCAACGACGAGCGGTGCCCGGAAACGAGTCCGCGCTGCTGCGGGGCTTCGACGAGTTGGAGTTCGCGCAGCACTCTGCGGGCTGCTTCGCGGTGGGTATCGAGGGGTGTCTCTGTCACGGCGTTGGATCGGAATCGAGGGCTGCGGAGCCGCACGCGTCCGGCGGGCGACTCGGACACTGTTGTAGATCACGACACCCGACGTCGGCCAGAGTCCGTTGCCATGGTCTTGACCTAGTGGCCTCGCCGAGGCGTCAAGAAATATCGCATTGCTGGTCGAGAGAAGCGTTTGCGATGCCAGATTCCGGGAAGACGACCGACCAGCCCGAGATGGCCGAGCTTGCAGCCGACCTCAAGGGGCGGATCGCAGGGCTCGTCGATGCTCTCGTGGCGCAGGACGAGCAGGCCTACGAGTCCGAGTTTGCCCGCCTGTTCGGGCGGGTGACCGAGCTCGTCGAGCGCAAGCTGCGCATGGAAGGCACCAAGACCGACACGCGCGACTTCCTTGCGGAGCTGCTGTTCACGCGCCTGCGACGCGGCATGCAGCTGTTCATGCAGGGCGAGGAGACCGTCGCGGCGCAGCGCGCCGCCGAGTGGGTGATGGGCGTCGTGTTCCCGGTCGCGACGCTGTCCGAGTTCGCGAGCGCATTCGACCAGTCGTTGATCAGCTCGAGTGCGACGACGAAGGACTTCAACTTCGCGGGCCGCACGGACTTCCTCCCGGTCGAAGAAGTGATCCAGATGTTGTGCGGCGGGAAGCACCTCGGCTGTCTGAGCCTCGTGAAGTGCGACAACCGCCTCGACATCTATCTGAAGGAGGGACGCATCGTCTTCCTCGATCCGCATCACCTGATCCGCCGCGTGCTGCCCGGCGACGCGATGCGGCATCGCGAGCTGTCGGAGACTGCCGTGACAGAGGCCGAGAGCCGTCGCGCGAGGGAGGGTGTGCCCGTGCTGATCGCGCTGGGCGAGAAGGGGCTGGTCCGGCGCGACGAGGTGCGCGAGCTCATGCGCACGATCGGCAAGGAGACCATGTTCGACTTCATGCGCGAGGTCGATCCCTATGCGTTCTACTTCCGCAAGCTCGAGGCCCTGCCGGCGTTCGCCGAAACGAACGACCTGCGTCTCGGCGCGACCTCGCTGCTGCTCGAAGGCAGCAAGCAGCTCGACGATTGGAAGCAGATGCTGCAGGTCTTCCCGGATCGCGACGCGGCGATCGAGCCGAACCCCAACATGTTCCAGCGCCTCGGCGACGTGGTGCTCGGTGTGCTCGAGCTCAAGCTGCTGTCGCAGATCAACGGCGACATGACGCCGCGTTCGCTGGTCAACGTGCTCGGGCTGCCGCTCTACGAGGTCTACCAGATCCTGATCAAGCTGAGCCGCGAGGGCATCATCGCGCCGGTCGGCGGCAGCGACTCGCTGGAGGGCGTGGACTCGAGCCTCGACGATCCCATCCAGCAGGCGTTCGCGGCGCTCGATGCCAACGACGACGAGCCGCAGCAGCAGAGCGACGAGGACCTCGAGGAGGACGCGCCGCATGCGCGCGGGGACGACGCGGCCGAGGACGACGCAGCCGAGGACAACGCGATCGAGGACGAAGTTGTCGAGGAGCCCGAGCCACCACCTGCGAGGCCATCGTTCCCGAAGGCATTCAAGCGGCCCGCGGCCAGCAAACCCGCGGCCAGCAAACCCGCCGCGAAGCCTGCAGCCAAGGAGGACAAGGGCGGCGGGCTGCTGAATCTGCTGCGCAAGGGCACGAAGGGCTGAAGCGTCGTCTGCTTCCCCATTCAGCACTTGAGCCGTCGCATCTGCAGCCACCGCGACACGCGGTCGGTGATCACGGTCAGGAAGATCATCGCCCACAAGAACGCGCAGGCGCGTTCGAGCTGGAAGTAGCCGAGGTTGGTCTTGAACGCGTCGCCGAGACCGCCCGCGCCGACCATGCCGAGCACGATGCCCATGCGCATGTTCACCTCGAACTGGAAGCCCGCGTAGGTCTTCCAGTCCGGCCACGCCGAGGGTAGCGCCCCGTAGACGAAGATCTGCGGCCGGCAGGCGCCCGAGACCTGCTCGAGCCGGCGAAAGGGCACGTTGTCGATCGTCTCGGCGAAGACGCGCAGCAGGACGCCAGCGCTGTGCACGGTCACGGCGAGGACGCCAGCCAACAGTCCCTGCCGGAAGAACGCGCCGAGGATCAGCACCCAGGCCACCTCGGGCACGCCGCGGCAGAGGAGGCCCAGGCCCCGCGTTGCGATCAGCGAACACGAACGAAGGGCGGCGCGCGCTCGGGAGGGGAGCTCGCCCGTGAAGTTCTGGGCCTGCAGCTGGAACGCGACCGAGGCCGGGTAGGCGAGCAAGGCGGCCAGAGCGGTGGCTGCCGAAGTGGTCAGCAGCGCTGCCGCGAGCGGCACGAACGACTCGCGTATGGCGACGCCGGTCGCGCCGAGGTCTGGGGACCACAACAGCCGTCGTGTGAAACCGAACGCGAAGTCACGTTCGATGTGCTGCAGCTCGACGAGCAGGTTCGCGAGCGCGGGGCTGAGGAACGCCGCGGCGCCGCCGACGAGCAGCAAGCAGATCAGCACACCGAACGCGCGTTGCGTCGTGCTGCTGCGGCAGGACTGACCGCGTCTGCTGCGCGGATGGTTGGGGTCGACACGCAGCTGGTAGCGCAGCAGGTTGGCGGTCAGGTCGGCGCTCGCCGTGAGCAGTAGCATCGCCCCGAGCCGCGTGACGACGACGCCGTAGCTGCCGTCCGCGAATGCGTCCCAGAGACCGCTGCCGAGGCCGCCGCCGGCGATCACGCCGATTACCGAAGCGTTGCGGATCGCGCACTCGGTGCGCATCAGCACGAAGCTCAGCATCGCGCGCGCCGACAGCGGCTGGATGCCATACAGGAACGTCTGCAGCCGGCCCGCCCCGGTCGAACGCAGCGCCGTGTAGCGCAGCGGGTCCACGTTGTCCCACTGCTCGCTGAGCACCTTGCCGAGGATGCCCGCGACGCTGATCCCGATCGCGATCACTCCGGTCGGCGTGCCGATGCCCGTGAAGTTCGCGAGCACCAGCGCCCACGCGAAGTCCGGTACGCCACGCAGCACGTCGAGCAGGAACCGGTTCGCCTCGAGCCATGCCCTTCGCAGCCAGCTCCACGGAGCCGTGTGCAGATCGTCGCCGAGCACCACGGCGCGGCAGGCCGACAGCGCGATCGGATACGCGAGCACGAGGCCCAGCGCGACGCCGAGCAGCGCGACGCTGAGCGTATCGAGCATGAGCCAGCCGACCGTGGCGAGCGTCTCAGCGGAGAGGTCGGGCTCACCGAACGAGGTCAGGAACTTCACGAACCTGGTCCAGGAGTTCGAGATCGCCTCGCCGGACTCGATGGCCGAGAGCTCCCAGCTCAGGCCGCACACGCTCCACACGAGGCCGGCGAGCAACAACAG
>DASRJH010000039.1:0-33954 GCA_035649575.1 Planctomycetota bacterium | reverse complement strand
GCCCCAGCCAGCAGCTTGCCCATCAGCACACCTCCGAGAATCAGCGAAGCCACGCCCGTCGCCGCGGCGGAGCGTGTCGCGGCCGCGAGCACCTTCGCGCGCACGGCGGCCAGCGGTGACTGCGTGGCGACCTCCGCGGCGAGTCCGACGGCGAGGCCCTTCGGCAGCACGCGGCGCAGCAGCTCGAGCCCGCGCCACAGCTGCGTGCGCACGGCGCCCGGCGAACGCTGCAGCCGTTCCGCGATCGCGCCCGGCGCGAGCGCTTCGACGAGATGCAGCTCGAGCACGTCGCGATACGGCTGTGGCAGCCCGGGAATCGCGGCCGCGACGGCGCTGCGCGTCTCCGCCGCGAGCACGAGCTGCGGCGGCTCCGGCTGCGGCGGCACGTTCACGCGCGAACCGTCGACGGCGCGCCGCGCGCGGCGGCGCAACTGCCGCGCTTCGCGGTGCAGGATGCCGAGCAGCCACGGCCGCAGCGGTCGTTCCGGCTGCCAGCGATGCGCGCGCGCGATCGCGGCGAGGAACGTCGCCTGCACGATGTCCTCGGCGTCGACGCGATCGCGGCACAAGTGCAGCGCGACCGCGAACAGGTCGTCCGCGCACGCGTCGAACACGCCGCCGAGCAGGTTGGGCTCGCGCGTGCGGCAGAACTCGGCGAAGAGGCGTTCGACGTCCATGGTGGCGCTCGCGCACACAATCGACGGAGCCGGCTTCGTCGTCACGGAATCCAAGCTGTATCAGCGACCGGTACCGGCGCCCGCGGGCAATTGCAGCTCGACGGACTGCGGTGCGTCGACTCGCAGCGTGCATTTGCCGAGCACCACCGACTTCGCCGCGGGGCGACTGCCCTCCTTGACCCTCTCGAAGTGGCCCAGGCGCAGTTCGACGGGCCCAGGGGGCAGGCCGTCGCAGCGGAACCGTCCCTGATGGTCGATGCGGATGCCCTCGCGCCGTTCCTTGCCGTCGGCGCCGACGATCGTCAGCGTCGGAAGGGACCGGCTGTGGTACGAATAGATCGAAGCCTTCGCCTCGGGCATGAACTCGGGATCGAGAGCCCGCAATGCAGCGAGTGGTCCGAGCGAACCCAGCAGCGTCGCGCCGCGTTCGGCGACGACCGGCAGCGGATCCTTGCCGTCGGTGAGGTCGACCGACAGCACGGCATTCTGCACTCCGGGCCCGGACACGCGCAGGTGCACCTTGCCGGCCTGGGCCAACTGCAGCGTCGTACGGCCGTTCGCGTCGGTGCGCGCTGAGGCCACGACACGCAGCTCGGGGTGCCGCTTGCCGGGGACGTCGACGAGCGTGGCCGGGCGCACCCACGCGAACGGCGTCGGCTCGCCACCGAGGATCGCCTCGACCAGCACACCAGCCGCCGCGGCACGGTCGTCGGCGAAGTGGATCTCCATCGTGCGCGCGACAGCCTCGGGCACCACGACGACGATCTCTTCCTTCGCCGAGTCGACGGTGATCGGCTGCCAACCGGTCGCCACGGTGCGATCGCTGCGCGGCGCGACCAGCAGCTCGTAGTCGCCGGGCGGCAGCCGACAACTCGAGCGCCCGCCCGCGAACGTCCCCGCGAGCCGGAAGGTGTTGGGGACGTCCTCGGCCCTGCGCCGGCAATAGAGGTTGAAGTCCTCGACCGCGGCGCCATGCGCCGTGCGCACGACGAACGTGTGCAACGTCTTGGCGGGCACGACCAGCTCGACCGCGCGTGAGCCCCATTCGATCTCACCCAACGGCACCCAACCGTCGAAGCGCTGATTCTGTGCCAGATGCAGCTTGGCCGTCGCGCGCCGCTCCGCCTTCGGGCGGACCAGGGTGAACGCACCGTCGCGTCGCGTGAAACACGACGTCGTCGAACTGTCGATACCATCGCTCAGCCACGCGCCTTCGACCGGGCTGCCCGACGCGTCGACGAGCCGTCCCAGGATCGAGTCCGCTTCGTCGAGCGGTTCGACGACGGCGACGATCGCGTCGGCTCGAGGCAGTTCGATCTTGTCCGGCACCTTGCTGGCCTCACGCCCGCGCACTTCCAGCGCGTAGGGCCCCGCGGGCAGCGGGTTGTCGAGGTGCAAACCGCCGTCGACGTCGGTGCGCGCGTAGGCATAGGCCTCGGTCCACCAATGCGGTCCGTCGCCGTCACGGAACGCGAACCCCGCGTCGCCGTCGGGACCCTTGGAACGCCGCAGATAGAGGAGGACGCCCGGCTGCGGTGCGCCGTTCGCGTCTTCGCAACGGAGCCGCGGCCACACGCCTTTTTGCAGCCGCACGTCGCCGTAATCGACGCCACCCTGCGCGCAGGCGATCACGAACGCGCAGTGGCTGAACCAGCCGGCGTGGTGCGGATGCGAGATCTGCAAGTGATAACGACCGCGGTCGAGCTCCGCGTAGTCGGCCGGGAGACGCACTTCGAACCGGAACGCGCCGTCGGCGCCGGTCGTGACCTCCGCAGGATCGGCCCAATCGGCGCGTTCGCACGCGATCGGATACCCCGTCGACTCGTGGCCCGTGAAGCGCACGCGGCAACGCGGCAACGGCGCGCCGGTGTCGGCGTCGACGCAACGGCCGCGCACGACGAGGGTGCCGGTCGCGATCGGCGACGCCTGCGGCGGCTGTGCGGGGAGCGCCGCGGCAACCCACGCGACGACCAGTGCGAGTCTCTTCTCCATGGCGCGGCGCATGTTTGCTGGGAGTAGGGCTTCCCAAGCTGCCTCCTGGACCATCCGGGAGGCTCCGGGCAATCGTCCGCAGCTCCTGGGATCGCGCAAGGAGGTCCGCGCTGACCTCCACCCCTCGCGCGACGGATCGGATACCGTACCGCGCCATGCGGTTCCTGCTCCTGCTGGTCGTCTGTCTCTACCCGCTGACCGCGACGCCTCTGTGCGCGCAGGACGATGTGCTCGCCGTCGAGCGTGCACAGGACCTGCGCGCGCGCGATGCAGCCAGCACGCTGCTGCGCGCGACCCGTTCCGACTGGAACGCGCGAGCGATCACGCCGAGGGACCTGTGCCGCCTGCTGACGACCGCGTCCGGCGACAAGGTGGCGTTCGTGGCCGCGGCGAAGGGTGACGCGGCGACCACGCCGTTCGACCTCGAGCTGAAGGCCGCGACGCCGCTCTTGGTCATGGCGGTGACACAGCTCACGACGGGGCTGCGCTTCGTCTGGCGCAGCGGCGTCGTGTTCCTGGTCCCCAAGGAGGAGGTGCGTCCGCTCGTGCTGCTCGTGCTCTACGACCTGCGCGCAGAGTGCGCGCCGCTGAAGAGCTTTCCCGGGCCGAGGCTCGGGCTCGTGCCGGGCGGCACCGAAGCCGTCTTCCCGCCCGAGGAGGATTCCGGCACCACGGTCAGCGGCTTCACCGCGGAGCTGATCGAGCGCTTGATCAAGGAGAACGTCACTCCCGAAGCGTGGGCGACCGACAGTGTTTCGTTGACGAACCACAACGGTTTGTTCCTCGTGCGGCAAACACCCCAGGGCCACCGCGAGATCGCGCGTCTGCTCGACCAGCTTGGTCTCGTTCCGTTGCCAATCGTCCGGCGCGTTCGCCGCTGAAGCCCGGACCTATCGCGCGCGCTCCAGCTCACCGCGGCGCACTCTCTCGCGCCACTCGGCCTCGATCGACGCAATGCGAGGCCGCAGCGGCGCGGCGCGCGGCGCCACCGTCACGACCGCGCCCGCGATGGTGACGTTCGGTTCGAAGGCTTCGAAGTAGCCGGGCGGCGGTGTTCGTTCGTGGGCCATGAGACCGCGCTGGAACGAGTGCGCGGCGGCACGCGCCTCGGCCATGGACATCGCATCGGGCCGCTCGGCGAAGACGACGAGCAAGCGTTCGACGAGCGGCCCGAAGTCGTGCGGCCCCGGCACGATCGCGCTCACCCACGCGCGGAGCTCGGCGCGGTCCAGCCAGTCGTCGCGATTGGCATCCGCGGCGGCGAAGCTCCGCAGCAGGTTCGGTTCCGTGAACGGAGAGTGCTGCGCGACGACACGAACCGGCGTGCGCGCCACGACCCAGTCGTTGAGGCCGTGCATGTCGAGGATCGCGCAGTCCTCGAGCACCCAGCCGGCGAGGCCGACCACGGGCTCGGTCTTCACGGGGACGTCGCCGTCGGGCAGGGCGTGGCCGTGCCGGTCGGGCAGCATGGCCTCGAGGTCCCGCAACATGATCGCATGCTGGTTGCAGCGCAGGCACACGAGGTGCAGTTGCAGCCAGCCCTGCTGCCGGTCGTACCAGCGGCCGATGGGCTGCAGGAACGAGGGGAGATCGGGCGCGATCGGATGGAAGTCCAACGTCGTGTCGCGGTTGAACCACAGGTGTGCCCAGCCGGCGGCAGAGAAGAGGAACGTCGCGAGCAAGCAGGCCAGCACCGTCGTCCGCCGCGCGAGCTGCGCCAGCATCGCTGCGAGGCCGAGCCAGGCGAGCGGCACGAGCTGGCTGAGCACGCGATACTCGAAATGGTCGCCGCCGACTGCCAGCACGTAGAAGCCCGCGTGGCAGACGACGGTGGCGACCGCCGCGCAGGCGGGCAGGTGCCGCCACGCGGCCGCCGCGAGGTGGCCGCGATGCCGCGCGAGCCGGACGGTCGCCCACACGAGCGCCATGGGGAACCAGGCCCACAGCCCTGTCTCGACGAGGAAGCACGCGAAGTAGCGACTGCCCGCCGCCGGCCACGCTGTACCCATCTTGGCGAACCAGGTGTTGGGCAACCACTCGCCGTAGAACGAACGCCGCCACGCCACGTGCGCGAGCACGGCCGTGAGCGGCGAGAGGCCGAGCGCCGCGCGCCGCACGCCGCCGCGTGCCGCCGTCCCCGCGAGTGCCGCGGCGACGGTGGCGCCGACCAGCAGGAGCCCGTCGGGCCGCGTCAGCGCCGCGAAGACCGCCGCAGACGACCATGCGGCGAGCCAGCGCGCGGAACGCGCCTCGGGGGAACGGAACGCGAGCACCACCCACGCGAGCAACGACAGGTTGAACAGCGCGGTCTCGAGTCCGCCCGTCATCCACTGCAGGAACGTCCGGTTGCCGACGATGCACGCGAGCGTCCCGAGGGCGATCGCGTCGCCGACGCGCGCGCCGTCGCGGCCACGCATCCGGAACACGGTGACGGCCAGCACCGCGAACTGCGCGACGCCGCACAGGATCGACAGCACGTTCGCTGCCTCAGGCGGCGCGACGCCGAACAGGCTCCAGGTCCCCCACAGCACGAGAGCCCACAGGAACCCCGTGTAGCCCTCCACCGGGAGGAACGGCGGCGGGTTCCACACGAGGCCGTGGCCGTTGCGCGCGTTCGCGACGTAGCGGAACGTGATGAATGCATCATCGCAGAGGAAGGCCAGGGCACTCGCGCCCAGCACGGTGGCCGCGAGCAGCGCCAGCAGCACGGTGGCGCGCAGATACGCGGAGCTCCTGCTCGCCGAGGGGCTTGCCATCGGCGACAGGGGAATTGCCGTCACGGACTCCAGTGCAGTTTCGCGATGCGAATGCCGTCGAGGTTCGGATTCAACGCCGCGATGTAGTACTGCCCGTTGTCGACCACGATCTCGGGCGCGGCGACCGGCAGCGTGCCGATCCGGTAGCGGTCGTGGCCGACGCCGAAGTTGAACGGGTCGCGCGACGCGTATTGCGTGTTGAGCGCGCCCGGGCCGTAGAACTGGTTGCGGAACAGGTAGTAGAAGCCGTTGCGTTCGAGCACGAACGGGCACTCGGCGTCGAACGGTGTCGCTGGCGACGAGGCGATGCCGCCGGCACTGACGAACAGCGGTTCGCTCCAATACTTCAGATCCGACGACGTCCGGCAGAACACGGCTCCATAGTACGGTGGCTGGGTCTGACTGCCGGTGTAGTAGCAGACCCACAGACCGCCAAAACGCATCAGCATCGGATCGCGCGTGAACAGGTATGGCCCGTCGAACAGGTTCGGCTGCCCGTTGTCGCGCAGGACGCGCGTGAAGTTCTTGCCGTCGGTGCTGCGCGCGAGGCAGATGCGCATGAAGTCGCCGTAGACCATGTAGTAGACGCCCTCGTGCAAGCACACGTGAGGCGCTTGCAACCCGCCGGGCTGTTCCCCGAGCGTGGGATCGGCCTGCATCGCGATTCCCATCGGCGCCCAGTTCGCCGCCGTGATGTCCCTTCCCTCCCAGCGATGGAACAGCCGCGTGAAGCCGCCGCAGTTCGTGAAGCGGATGCACGACCACAGCTGCCACGTGCCGTCGGCGGCGCGCCAGATCGAGAAGTCCACGGGCTGCTGCTGTGCACCCGTGAGAGGGCCGAGGTTCGGATTGCCGGCGATCTGCCACCACGGGCTGATGATCACGGGGACCTGCCACCCCTGTGCGACGCTCGTGCCGGCCAGGGCCAACGCGAATGCGAACGAGACGACCTGAACGCGCATGAATCGGTGCATCGGAGTATCTCGGCTGGTAGCGATGTCCGCTTCGGACGAGGCCATGTTCGCGCGGTGCGGCGACAGCGGCAAGCGCCCCAGCGCGGATCCGCTTCGCGGCGGCCGCGGATCCGCTTCGCTGCGTTCTGGTCACCTTCGCCGCTCGTCGGCCGAAGGCGGCAGCGGCACGGTCCTGTCCGTGCGGCCCTCGAAGAACTCGACCTCGAGCGCAGGCATCGGCTCCTTGGCCGGGTCGACAGTCAGCAGCTTCGCGTCGACGCACGCACGGTGACGAGCGAGCCGCGAAAGTCGCGCGCATCTGCGTGCTGCTCTGAACGGCGACGCGCCTCGCGCAACTGACCGTTCCCGACCGGCTCGCGCCGATCACGTATCGCGCACGGCTTCGCCGCGAAACGCGTCGCCGCCGCCAGAGCGCGGGTGCCGCTGCGCTGCGTCCGGCAGCGCAGGCGCGGACAGCAGCGCCGCGCGCAGACGCTCCACGGCGCGTTTGAGCCGCGTGCGCACCGTCTCTACCGGCACGCCGAGCTCGTCAGCGATCGCGACCGGCATGCAGTCGTCGAAGAACCGCATGCGGACCACGGCGCGGTAGTCGGCCGGCAGCGCCGCGACGGCAGTCTGCATGCGCGCGACCAGCTCGGGGTCGAGGTGCTCGGCCTCCGGGTCGAGCGCGAGCCCGCGCGCGACGGCCTGTTCGCGGCGTTGGCGCCGCTGCCGGCCGCGCAGCGTCTGCAGCGCGAAGTTGCGCACGACGGTCGCGAGCCAGCCGCGCGTCAGCCCGTCGAGCAGACCCGGCGACGGCCCCGCCAGCAGTGCCGCCAGCCACGTGTCCTGCGCCGCGTCGTCGGCGGTCTGCGGATCGCGCAGCAGACGACGCGCCAGCGACCGGACGAAACGATCGTCGGCCTGGAAGCGGTCGGCGGCCCCCTCGCAGAGGGGCCTGGGCTCGGAGTCGGCGGGCAAGGTCGACGTGAGGATGCCGCGGCGGCGCGTCCTGGTTCACGGCCGGCGGCGGATTCCGTCCCCGCGTTTGAACCGTCCCGCCCGACCGCGGCATTCCTGCGGCGATGATGCCCGACCCTGCGCTGTTCCCCGCCGTCACACCGCCCGGCCTGATCGACGTGTTCCTGGAGGCCGGCCTCGCGGGTCCGGCGCTGCTGCTGCTCGGCGCCGTCGCCGCGACCAAGGCCGTGCGCCGCGCGCTGGCACTGCGCCCGGCGGTGCTGGCGCCGGAGGGCTTGCAGCGCGGCCTCGAGCACGCGATCCGCGGCCGTCAGCCGGAGCAGGCCGTGGCGCTTGCGGCGGCGAGCCCGTCGCCGCTCGGACGCTTCGTCGCCGCCGGGCTCCTGCTGCGTTCCGCCGGCCTCGACGAGATGCTCGCCAACTGCGAACGCGCGGCGATGAAGGAGGCGCTGCTGCGTCAGGCCGGGGCGGTCGGCCTCGCGCGCTTCGGCACCGTGATCCTGATGTTCGCGATCTTCGGCACCGTGCTCGGGCTCATGAGCGCGTTGCACGTGCTCGGCATCCTGAAGGAACCGACGGTGCAGGACGCGGTGACCGGCATCCGCGAGTCCCTCGGTTGCACCGCGATCGGTCTGTTCCTGTCGCTGGCGTGCCTTGCCGCGTGGGCGCTGCTCAGCAGCCGCGCGGTGACGGCGCTGCACCGCGTGCGCGAGATCGCCGAAGAACTGCTCGCCGAGGCCGCGCGCCCCGACCGCGCCGGCTGATCGCCGCGCGGAGGCGGCAAGACTGCGTCGAGGCCGGACGTCCGCGGTGAATCGCCGCAGCTCGTCGCGCACGTCGACGTGCGCAGCAACCGAGGCGCCTGACGATACGGAGATTTCTCCGCACGCTTTCGTCGCGAACAGCAGCGCCTCTTCCGGTCGAACGTGGATCTCGCACTGTGCTGCGATTCTGACCATGGCACCGGACGTTTGTGCAATCCACGTCGTCGCTGCGATCGCGACGCAGGGGTTGACCGCGCATCGGCGCCACGCCAATCTTGCGCGCGATGGAGCGGCCACGTCCCTGCTGGGGAAGTTGCGCGCAGCTCCATCGTGCCCCGTTTCACACTTCACACCCTGCCAACATGCGATTTCTTCTCTACTCTTCTCTTCTGCTGACTACCCCGCTGCTCGCGCAGCGCGTCGCCGAGGTCGAGCCCAACGACACTCCGGCCACGGCGCAAGCCGTTGCGATGGGCGTCCAGGTCGACTGCAACCTCGTCGCCGCCGAAAACGACTACTTCTCGATCACGACCACGGGCGGTCAGGTCCGCTTCACCATCAGCAACACGACTGACACGCGCCTCGAGATCCTCGACGCCGCCGGTGCCGTGATCCTGGCCGGCAACGACGACTCGCGGGGCCTGGCAAGCGACATCACGATCAACCTCGCCGCCGGTGCCTACATCGTGCGGGTGTTTGGCTTCGGCGCGACGACGACGGGCCTCTACTCGCTCGACGTCTCGCTGGAGCACGCGGCGAAGACGTTCACGCAGATCGAAGCCGAGCCGAACGACACGGTCGCGACCGCGAACGTGCTCGCACCGGTCCTCAACAGCGTGCAGCTGAACGGCAACCTGAGCGGCGCCGCCGACGTCGACGTCTTCCAGCTCGTGCTGACGGCGCCGAGGACGGGCCTGTTCTTCCAGGTCACCGAGGGCGACGCCCCGTGGACCAGCCAGCACCGCATCGAGCTCTGGGACGCCGCCGGCGTTCCCGTCGTGGCCGCGACGCTCGGCACCAACGCCGCGGACTCGGGCACGTTCACCTTCCGCACCGCGACCACGCGCGTCTGGCCGGCCGGCACGTACCACGTCGTGATCCGCAACCGCGTCGCCGTGCTGGCCTACAACCCGGTCCCGTTCGGCAACTACCGCCTCGAGATCGGCATCATGCCGATGAACACCGGCGCCGTGGTCCCTGAGGCCCCCGAGCCGAACGAGTCGATCGCGACGGCCACGCCGCTGCCGGCCGGTGCCCAGGGCACGGGCAACATCAGCATCTCGACCGGTCCGGATGCGAGCGACTGGTGGGGCCCGATCGTCGTCGGCCCCGGCGGTTCGGTGCTGACGTTCCAGACCGCGAACGCGCCCGTCGGCTCGATCGCGGACACGACGCTGCGCCTGTGGCAGGTTGCGTACCCGGCCACCGTGCCTCCCACCGCCGTGCTGGCGCTCACCGCCACGGCCGGCAACATCCTCGATCCGACCTCGCACGCGCGCGCGGTCGTCACGTTCTTCGTGCCCGGCTTCACCTACTACGTCGAGGTGATCAGCCCCGGGACCCTGGCCACGCAGGCTGGTAACTACCTGCTCGAGGTCAGCTCGAATGAACCCGCGATGTATGTCGCCAGCAGCTACGCGATCCTCGCGGCCAACGCCACGTGCGGCGTCGCGCCGTTCCCCACGCTGACCCGTCAGTTCACGAACGAGAACCCGACGACCGGCCAGACCTTCTCGCGTCAGGCGACCAACATCGCCAGCACGCTCGGTCTGTTGATCCAGGGCCTCGACAACATCACGCCGCTCGACATGATCATCACGGGCCTCGTCCCTGCCCCGGCCACGTGCTTCCTCAACGTGAGCCCGCTCGTGATCAGCACTGTGGTCGCGCCGGGCGGCACCGCTGAACTCACGATGAACATCCCGCCGAGCGTCGCGCTGCGCGGCTTCATCATGTGGGAACAGATCGTCGAGATCGAATCGTTCGCGCCGTTCGCGATCCAGATGGGCAACTTCGCCCGCATCCTGGTCGGCGAGCGCAGCTACTGACCCGCTCCCGGCGCCTGCGCGCCTTACGCCGCCCGGTCCGGCAGCCTCGTGCTGCGGGACCGGGCGGTTGTGCGTACGGCCGTGCACGGTCGAACACCGCCGCGAGCGCCGCCGGGTCGCGGCTCGTGCGGAACGTCTGGAAGTCGCGGTCGAGGGACTCGTGTTGCACGCGGACCGATGCGGCGGAGAAGGTGCCAGTGTTTCACGAAATCGCGGCGCCGGACAGGCGGTAGGTCTCGTCGCATGCGGATCCGTCACGGGGCATCGGTCTCGTCGTCCGTCGCACGGGGTTTCTTGTGTCCGTCGGGCTCCGATGCAGGCGTAGGAGATGGGCGCGCATTGCGATGCGCGTGAAAACTGTGTCAGCCACATCTCGGAGGAAGCGACCATGAAGCAACTCATTGCCATCACGTCTCTCGCCTTGTCGTTCCCAGCGCTCGGCCAACAGGTCGTCGTCGACAATCTCGGCTTCGGCTGCCAGGCCGGCGGCCCGGTGCTCAGCGGCGGCACTCTGGCGTCCGGCACCGTCGACTTCGAGTATCTGCAAGCCACGCATGTTCTCCGCCTCGTGGTTACCAACACGTCGCAGGTGACTGTTGGCGTTCCGAACCCGCTGATCACGAGGATCTATTTCAACGCACCGGCCGGCACGGTCGACAGCGCGACGCTGCTGAGCCAGGCCGGCTCGGGAGGCGCGACTCCGGCGTTCGTGTTCGCCTTCGACGCCGACACGTCGCTGAACCCGAACCCGAACCAGGCGAACTGCTTCGGCAGTTTCAACTTCGCGCTGGTGGTCCAGAACATCCACGGCGGCATCGCGAACGCCAGCGCTGACACGATCCCTGGCCCACCCGGTGCAGCCGTGATCGGGCCCGTGACGTTCGAGCTCCAGCTCGGGGGCCCCGGCGTGAACGGTCTGAGCGCGGCGGCGATCGCCGGCGCCGTGTCCGCCAACGGACCACAGACCGAGACCAACGTGGCCTTCAAGTTCATGGGCGGTGGTCCCGGCGGCGCGCAGAGCGGCGTGATCGGCAACGGCCCCTGTGTCACCGGCATGTTCATCCGCGGCGAGCCGCGGATAGGCAACGAGATCGACGTCTGCATCACCGGCAGCAACGGTTGTCACGGCTGCCCGTGGTCCTCGCTCTTTCCCGGGCCGACCGTGATCGGCACGTTCGTGCTCCCGATCGGGCTGCCGCTGCTGGCCAACTGGGACCTCGGCGACTTCGTCGGCGGCATCACCGAGCTCTGCCTGCACGTTGCGATCCCGAACAACCCGGCGCTGATCGGCGTGAACTTCTACTTCACGAACCTGACGCATCCGGAAGGGGATCCGGCGGCGTTCTCGTTCTCGCCGGCATTCCACTTCGCGATCGTGCCGTAGCCGCGCAAGGGCTGCGGCGGCCGTCCGGTGCTCAGCGGGGCGGCGTCGCCAGAAAGTGCTGCAGGCTCGTAGCCGTGCGCTCGGCGGCTTGCATGCGTTCGCGATCGGCGGACGGGATCACCGCGACGCCGGTCGCCTTCTCCTGCCGGTAGATCGTCAGCCGGATCGCATCAGCCTCCTGGCCGTTCGGCTCGAACTGATCGGCCTGCTGCGTCGCCGCCCAGGCGCCGGCCCCATCGCCGAGCATCAGCCTGGCGGCGGCGATGCCGCACGCGACGCCGTAGTTCGCCGTCTTGTTCGGCGAGCCATCCGGCTTGCGGTGGTCGGTGCCGGCCAGCTCGTATGTCTCGAGGGCTTGCCGCAGCTTCGCAGCGTCGGTCTGGTCGCGCAGCAGCGCGTGGCAGGATTCGAATTCGACGCCGGCCGCCGATCGCACCACGGGTATCTCGAGCGCCACCTGGCGCGGCTCGAACAACGTGGTTGCGGCCTCGCCAGCCGCGCGCATCGCCTCGGTCGAGGCCTCGTCGCGCGCGCGCTTCGTCAGTCCCTTCTCCCCGAGCTTGCGGATCGCGTCGATCGCGGCGACTGCCTGGTCGCGCGTCGGGAACGTCTGGCCGCCCTGGAATGTCAGCATGTTCTCGTAGGTGCCGTTGCGCGTGCCGACCTGCTCGCCATGGTGCTGGAACACGATCGTGTACGGGACCGTGACCGTGAAGGCGGGGAGCCAGCCCGAACCTTGCTTCATCGCGCCGGCTTCGCCCTGCTTCACCGCGCCGAGCGAGACGCGGACCTCGACGTCGGTGTTGCCCGACGACGCGCGCATGCCGCGCTTGTCGAGGGTCGGGATCGAAGTCGAGCCCGTGTCGCCGGTGACGCGATACGTGGAGCCTTGGGCCTGCTGCAACACCGGCAGTGCGGTGCAGTGCAGCGTGACGGGGCTCGTCGTGACGACGCCGTCGGAATAGCCGACGGACTTCGTCGAGACGCAGCCCGTGGTCAGGAAGGCGGCAAGAACGAGAACGGTCGCGATCGTGTGGCGCATGCGCCGGTATCGATCCCGGCGAAACGGCCGCATGAGGAAAACCGGAGCCGGCGTTGCCACGCGGCGGAGCGGCCGACTCTACTGACCCATGCGTCGTTGGTAGGCGGACCGCCAGCGATCGCCCAGAGTCGGATTGGTCTCCGTCGAACCTGGTGCCTTGAACGAAACGCGCAACGTGCCGTCGGCCTGGCGCAGCACGTCGATCGTGACCTCGGCGCCGGCCTTGCTGCCGGCGATGCGGCCCGCGGCGCGGTCGGCGGAATCGACGTGCACGCCGACGTCGGCCGCCGCGCTGAGCGCTGCATCCCACGAGCGGTCGAAGCTCGGCAAGGTCGTCACGGTTCGGGGCTCGGTGGGGTATGAGCCGACACAACCGGCGAGCGGCAGTCCGGCGAACGCGAACAGGATGGCGGGACCGCACGCAAGGAGAACGCGATGACTCATGGCCGACACGGTAGCAAACCGAGCCGGCGATGCGCGCGATCCGAGAGCACGCTCTCCCCGGGCCGTTGCCGCGTTGCCGAGCGTCTGGCCGCGATACTCGGCGCGCAGGGCTGGACTCACAGGAAATCGAGATCGCCGGAACAACGACCGCTGCGGTCGAAGGCGCCGACGATCCGCGTGCGTCCGAGCGGGTGGTCGCCGTAGCGATGGCGCCAGTCGGCCATCGTCCAGCGCGAACCGAAACCCCGGTGGTGCAGCGCGAGCAGCGCCCGCGCATCGGCCACGCCGGCATCGCGGATCGTGAACGCGTCCGCCGACATCGGGGTCGTGGTCATGGCATCTCCGCCAGCGTCTTCGGGCTCGCGCCGCCAGGCTCGAGGTCCTGGAAGAACACGTGGAGCATCTGAAGCTTCGGCGGCCACTGCATGGGGTGCTCCGGGGCGCCGGTGGTGTCGGCTGAGGAGGGCTGAGCACGGTAGCCTAGCGCGGTCGATCGCCGCCGGCCACCCGCGCTGCCCGATCGTGCGGTGGGCGCAGGGCTTCGCGCCACGCGGTCGAACCGCGAGCGCTGCGGCACGCTGGTCCTGCGCAACCGGCGTAGCGAGCGGGTGGTCCGTGAGCCGCGGGCATTCCCGCTGACGTCGCGGCAAAGGTGTGCTCCCGCACGAGCCCGAGCCCGTGTCGTGCCGCCGCGCGCACAGCGTACCGATCCGGCGCCACGCTACGCTGACGAGCCCCTTGCTGCCGCGGCTGCCCGCCGCGGCCACCAGCCATGCACCGGATCCTCGCCGTGTGGTCGTTCGTCGGCACGCTCGCCGCGCAGAGTGCCGAGACCGTGTTGCTGCCGGACCTGCTCGATCTGCGCTTCCCCGCGGCGCGCGCGCTGGCCCGCCTCACCGAGCTGACGCGCGAAGCGAACGTGCAGATCTCGCTCGGCAACCCTGGGACTGCGGCGACGATCCAAGGCATCGTCGCCAACCTGCACGCCGTGCGCACTGGGCTCGCGCCGGTTCCGGTGACGGCGGGCATCGAGATCGACGTCGTCGGGTTCTACCAAGGCGCGGGCGCGACCTCGACGACGCCGGGCACCGCCGCCGTGCAGGTCGACCGGCCCGGCAGCACCGTCGTGCTGGTGCTCAACGCGTTCGATCCGATCACGTGGACCGTGACGCGGACGCCGGGCACGACCGTGATCGCCGTGATCGCGTACTCGTACTCACCGCAGGTGCTGCTGACCACCGGCGTGCCGGGTGCGCTCGTCGTGCAGCTCTCATGGCCCGTGAACGGCGATGGCGACTACTTCGGCCTCGCGGGCTCGGACGTGAGTGCGCGGCTCAACGCGAACACGTGGTGCTTCGAACGCCTTGCGTTGTTCGCGACGACGTTCGGCGGCGCCTACTCCGCGCCGGCCGCGCCGTTCGTGGTCGGCGCCGCGAACGCGGACTGGCGCGACCAATGGGTCACCGCGGAGGCCGTCGCCGCGGGCAACGTCTGGAACGCCGCGACGCGCGCGCTGGCGCATGCCCTCTTCAGCGGCCAGCTGTTCTTGCCGTTGCTCACGCAGCCAGTGACGTCACCCGGGCCGGCGACGGTCGCGCTCGCGAGCGCGCTCGGCGTGTTCACGCCGATCATCGCGCTGCCGAACGTCACCGACTACGCGCTCGGGAACGGCGTGGTCTACACGCTCGCGGGCGCCTTGCCGTCGACACTCGGCCCGACGCTGCAATCAATACCGATCCCGCCGAGTCCCACGCTGCCGCCGATCATCTGGGCCAACACGATCACCTACGACGCGCTGCGCAACCGCCTGCTCGTCTCGAGCTTCGGCGGCAGCGGCGCGTTGTGGGGGTGGAACGCGACGACGACGACGTGGAGCGTGCTCAACGGCAACCTGCAGAACCAGGAGCCGGTCGCGATCGTGCACCACCCGCAACACGACGCGACGTTCGGTCTCGTCTGCGACACGTTTGCCCCGGCGCCATACCGGCTGCGGCGCTACGACTCCTCCGGCGCCGTGACCGCGACGATGACACTGCCGCTGCCGGTGTTGTTCGAGGGTCTGCTCGACGACCACCACCTGTACACGTGGGGCGCCATGATCGTGTATGTCGGCCCGCCGCACCAGATCCTGGGCTTCCGGTTGCGGCACTGCTACGTGATCAATCCGCTGACGGCGGACGTGTTGTCGGCGAGCTACCTCGTGCACTGACGCGACTGCCCGGGACAGGTCAGTTCAGCAGCGTGCGCGCGTACTCGATCACCTTCGGCGCGAGCTCCTTCGCGCTCACGCCGAACGCCGCGGCGAAGTCGAGCTTGTCGTCCTTGCCGGAGTACCAGGCGATGACGAACTCGAGCAGGGCCTTGCGATGCGCGCCGTTCTCGGCGTCGTACAGATACCGGCACAACATCGCAGACTGCGCATAGAACAGCGACACGGGCCTCACGCGGAAGGTGCCGCCGAGGTGGATGGTGCTCGGTATTGCGATCGCGTTCCTGGCGATCTGGAAGCGGTTGAAGTCGGAGCGGTTCGCCTGCGTCAGCTTGTCCCAGTCGATCAGCTGCGTGGGCTGTGCGGACGCGACGAGGTTGCCCTCAGCGACCTGGGCGGAAGCGCGGGCGCGCCTCGCCGAGCTTCTTGCGCAGCTCGGTCACGAGCGCGCGCAGCGCGGTTTCGTCGGCGCCCGCGGCCGGCGGCTCGAGGCCGACGAGCGGCGCCGCTTCGGTGACGAATGCCGCGATGTCCGTCTTACCGCGCACGAGCTGCCGTTCGGCCGCGATCGTCAGCGCCTGCGCCAGCGGCACCTTGTCGGCGTCGTCCTTCGCCCGTGCTGCGGCGCGGCGGCCCGCTTCGATCGCCTGTCGCAGGTAGTCGTCGCCTGGCGCGGTCGGCAGCCCCATCGGCATCGTGATCTTCTTGCCGGACGCGTCGATGGTCTCCTGCTCGACACGCTGCGGATTGCGGCCGTCGGCGCGCAACGCCTCGCGCAGCGCCGCGTCGGAGAGCGCGTTCGCCCAGAACGGGTCGCCGCTCGCGTCCAGCCACGCCATCAGTTGCGAGGGCGTGATGTCGCTGGCACCACGCGCTGTCCATTCCACGATGCGGTCGACGAGGTCCTGCGCATCGCAGCCGAGTCCGTCGCGCAGTTGCGACAAGTCGCGGCGCGTGCCGATTGCCTGGACCAGATCGGTGGCCGCGGCGCCTTGCTCGCCGGCGCTTGCGTGGGCCATGCCCTGACCGACTCTCGCGACGGCCTGGTAGTACTTGGAGTCGTCGGCGTACTTGTCGTCACGGGCTGCCGTCTTTTGAAACCAATCGTGCGCCGACCAGTAGGCTGCGATCGCGGCATGCGAATCGTCGCGGCGACGCAGATCCTCGGCCGCCAGGATCCATGCGTAGCCGGCAAACCACGCCGCCTCGGCCGACGGTGTTACCGCGCGCTCGATTGCTTCCGCAGCGACCGGCATCAGCTCCGGCCGCCCGCTCTGCCACAGCGCCGCGTTCAACGCCGCGCGCAATTCGCGCGACGCTGGATAGCGCAACGCTCCCGCATACGCGACGGCGACCTGTTCGCGCAGCAGACCGAGCGTGCCGCACAGGCCCGCGAACGTCTGCCAGTCGCCGTCGCTCCCGAACGGGCTCGCGGCGACGATGCCGAGCGCGCGCAGCGCGTCGATCATGCCGCGCAGCTCGGCCCCATTCGGACCGCCGGCGCGTTCGCCGAGCAGACGCGCGTGCGCATCGCCGAGCCACCGCATCGCCTCGATCGCGCGCGCGTCGCCGAGCACGGGGCTCCCGAGCAGGTCCTGCTCGCGCGGCACCGTGTCGCTGCCGGTCGCGAGCGCGAACGCGCGCGCGCCGCACTCCGCCTGTTCGGTGTAGCGCTGGCGGAAGTACGCACACCGCGCGCGCTCGATCCACCACTCGTACTTCGCGTCCGGCGCCGACGTCGCGCGCTCGAAGTAGCGCGCGGCGTCGTCGAACAGCAACGCGACGCCCTTGTGGTTCTCCTGCAGGCGCACGCGGCCGAGATCGAGCGACGCCTTCGCGAAGCGTGCCTGCCACTCGGGGTTCGCACGGCGGGCCGCGTCGTCCTTGTCGAGCACGGCGAGGAGGCTCTCGAGCTCGCCCTGCGCTGGCATCTCGTCGGTCGGGCCGCCCGTGCGCGGCAACGTCGCATCGCGGCGCGTCACGACGCCGGCGGCGTGCAGCAGCGTGCGCAGATCGACCGGGTTGGAGCCCGCCAACAGGTGGTCCACGGCGGCGCGGGCGGCGAAGAACGAGCGCTGCGCGCCCGGTTTCCTGACCTGCTGGAGCAGCGCGCCGAGTGCGGTCTGCAGCGCGTCGGGTCCGGGATCGTCGATGGCCGCGCCGAGACCCTGCACCTGGTCGCGCAGGACTTGGAACGCGCCGTCGGGAAGGTGCGTCCCCGCGGCGATCATCTCGCCCTGCATGCGCTCCGGGAGGCTCGCCGCGCGCGCGAACAGCGGCCGCAGCGCGTCGAGCGAGCCTGCGTCGCCATAGCCGCCGATCGCGGCCAGCGCCTCGCCGATCGTCGCGTCGTCGCGCGCGTTCGCGACCGCGGCTTCGAGCGCTTCGCGGCCGTGGCAATCGCGGCGCGCGGCGAGCGTGTTCCAGTCGTCAGCAGCGGCACCTGCTGCTGGCTCTGGGACGTTCGCGACGGCGGCGGCGAGCGCGCGGTCGATGTCCTTCAGGTCGAAGTTCAACGACATGTCGAACGCCTTCTTGCCGTCCGGCATGACGAGCGCGTGGCGCGGCGCGACGCGATCGCCGTCGGCGAGATACGCGTCGAAGATCACGGGCTCGAGCGCGATGTGATCGCCGCACGTGATGCCGGGGAAACGCGGGCAGCAGATGCGGCGGCCCTGGTCGTCGTGGTCGCGTGCGTTGTGGCGGAACACGCTCGCGCCGAGGCACACGCACTTCCGCGTCAGCGCGACGAACGCGGGATCGCGATACTGCTCGTGCACGATGCGATCGCTCGCGCTCTCGCCGTCCATGTTCAGCGCGAGCAGCAACGGGCGGCCGGTCGCAGCGGCGAGCGCCTTCGCGTCCGCCAGCGAGCGCTGCCAGTGAATCTGGCGCGCGTCGACGTCGCCCGCGGGCGCACGACCAGGAGCCTGGCAAGACGCCACACCGGTGGCGCCGAGAAGAAACGCGAAGAACAGTCGCAGCATAGTTCGCAGTCCCGGAGGCGCCGGTCGGGGGAGTCTAGCGTCTGCGAACCGCGACGGCGAGTTCAGCGCCTCGACCAGCAGAGCGCGCGCCACAGCCGCCGGCGCTCGACGCCGTGGTTGCGCGCGCGGGCGAGCTCGCGCGCAGCGACGCGTGGCCTTCGACGATCGCGAGCAGACGTTCGGGCCGCCAGACCGGCTGCGCGCCGAGCAGCACGCGCGAAAGGTGGCCGCCCGGCCGCGGCAGCGACTCGAGCCGCGACTCGGCCGCGAAGTAGCAGACGCGCTCGCGCCGCGATGCGGCCTCGGCTTCGAACTCAGCGGCGACGGCGCCCAGGCGTTCGGGCGCGCAGACCGGCGGCGACGGCGACGACGCGCGTGCAGCCGTGGCGCACGAAGCCGACCACGGCGTCGCCGGCGCCAGCGAACCACAGCTCGATGCCGGGATTCAGGATCTGGTAGGCCACGGCGTTCCAGCCGCGGCACCAACAGGCCCTCGTGCTCGACCCCGCGGCCGGCAACCCGCTCGGCGCCGTGATGTCGGACGCGACAGCCGCCGTGATCGGCGACCGGTGACAGCGCGTTCGGCAGCGCCGGCCAGGCTCACTTCGCACTACCGGCCGGCGCGAGTCGTCGCGCCGCGTGCGCAACTGCGCTGTCGAGTTCCTCCGGGATCTCGGTGAACAGCGCGTCGACGGCGTCGACGACGGCATCCACGGCAGCGGGCATCGTCGTCACGCGCTCGTCCGGCAGGTGGATCGTGCCGAACAGATAGCTGGGCACCGGAGTCTCGATCCGCCACAGGAACGGCGCTGCGGAGCGCTGGAGGCGCGACGCATCTGTATCGTGTCCTCGATGCGAGCTGCACTCTTCGCCGCGTGTTGCTTCGCCGCACTGCCGGCGCTGCCGGCACAGGAGCGGCAGCCGACCGTCGCGACGCACTACTTCTACTGGTATCACTGGCCGACCGAGCACTTCGACGAACCCGGCGCGCCGGGACCGGAAGGACACTGCCGCCACTTCGTCGATCCGCAGCACGTCAGCTACCGCTCGGCCGACTGGCACGCCGAGAACTTCGCCGCGATGGCCGAAGCCGGGATCGACGCGGCGCTGCCCGTGTATTGGGGCGCGCCCGGCGCCTACGAGCGGCCGAACCTCGCGTTCTCGCGCGCCGGCCTCGGTCCGATGGTCGAGGCGCTCGATCGCCTCGCGAAGATCGGCGCGAGGACCGTGAAGCTCGGCTTGTTCTACGACACGAGCACGCTCGCGAACGACACGCGCGGTGCGCCGCCGCCCGGCGGCAAGGCCGACCTCACGACGGCCGCGGGTCAGGACCTGTTCTGCACGACGGTCACCGACTATTTCGCCGCGATCCCGAAGCACCACTGGGCGCGGCATCGCGGCGGCGCGCTCGTCGTGCTGTATGTGAGTGCGTTCGCGGCCAAACGCGACGGGCGGCTCGGCAACGTGCTGCGCGAACGGTTTCGCGAACGCCTTGCCGGGGAAGCGATCTGCCTCGTCGCCGACGTGTCGTGGGGCGCGATCGGCCAGGACCTGACGACGAGCTGGGGTGCTGCGCTGTGGGGCCCGCAGCTGCACCGCGGTACAGCACAGATCGGACCGGGGTATGACGACCGCGCGGTGCCCGGCCGCCGCACGCCGGTGCGCGAGCGAGAGGACGGCGCGTTCTACGCGTATTCGTGGCAACGCACGCTCGCGCACCGCCCCGAGCTCGTGCTGCTCGAGACGTGGAACGAGATGCACGAAGGCACCGAGCTGTGCGTGACACGCGAAGCGGGCCGCCAGTATGTCGAGCTGACGAAGAAGTGGATCGAGCGGCTGCGGTCCGGCGACGACGGCGGCGCGCCGATCGTGCTGCGCTGGCCGCAGCCCCGCGCGATGCCGGACCTGTCGTGGGGCGGTGAGGCGAAGGGCGCCGACGAGATCAGCGCCGACTACGCGGCGGGCACGCGGCGCGGCCTGCGCGAGATCATGTGTGGCGACGGGGCGTTCGAAGTCGACGGCGGCGCGCTGCAGCCGCTGCCGGTCCCCGCGGGGCTCAACAGTCATCTGTACTTCCAGGTCAGCGATCACTTCGCGCACGACTGCGACGGCGACTTCGAGCTCATCGTGCGGCGCACGCCGACGCCGTCGCGCCTCGAGTTCGACTCGTGCGACGACGGCGCCACGCTGCATGGTGCCTACACCGAGTGCAGGCCGGCGAACGTGCAGGCCGACGGCGAACTCGTCGTCGAGACGTATCGGCTGGTTCGCGCGCGCTTCGCGAACCGCCAGAACGGCGGCGCCGACTTCCGCTTCGCGCTGCACGAGCGCACGGCGAGCATCCGCTGCCTGACGCTGCGGCGCGTGCCGAGGTAGTCCGCGGCGATCACGCGAGCCTCGGCGCGTTCATGGACTTGCACACCGCAACCTGCCATGCTGCGGCGGCGACCATGAGTGAAGCAGTCGGCTCGAGCCGAACACCGCGCGCGGAAGCGTCGCGGCTCCCCAGCGAGCGCCGTGACTGGCGGACGTGGAGTGCCTGTGCTGCGGCGCTCGTCACTTTCTGGGCTATGCGCATCGGCTACTGGTCGGTCACGACCGAGGAGCCGTTCTCGGACATGGCCGGCTTCCGCGAGATGGCCGAACGCTTCGCAGCCGGCGGCAAGCTGGCGGTCGACGAGTTCTGGCAGAGCTACCGCGCCCCCGTGCTGCCGCTGCTCGGCGCACTTCAGATCGTGCTCTTCGGCGACGGCCTCGGACCGTGGCGCTACATGCAGGCCGCTTTGGTCTGCGGCGGCGCGTGCTGGCTGGCGCGCGAGCTGTGGCACGCGACCGGCAGCCGCTGGCTGGGCTCGACGTGGTTGTGGGTCACTGCACTCACGCAGCCCTCCGTGTTCTGGAGTCTCAAGTTCGCGAAGGAAGGCCTGCATGAGGCGCTGTCGTATGTGGTGCTCGCCGCCGCGTTGCGCCTCTTGCGCCGACCCTCGCTCGGTCTCGCGATGGTCGTCGGCGCGTTGACCTACGCAGCCATGCTGAACCGCACCAACTTCGTGTTGGCCCTCGCGGTGATTCCGGCCCTGATGGTCTTTGGCCGCGCGATCCCCGGCGGGCTCGCGGCGCGGCTGCGGGACGCCGCACCGTGGCTGCTCGCCTTCTTCGCGGGTGCCGTGCTCGCCTGGTTGCCCTGGGGCGTGCGCACGTGGCACCTCTATGGCCGGCCGCTGGCGATGACCACGGACGGCAGTTGCGTCGCGCTCGACGGCTTGGGCAGCATCGACGTGCTCGAATCCGACGGCACGCGACAGACGATCGAGTACTGGCCGTTCATGCACTCGGCGCCGCAGCGCTTTCCGACCGATCATGCCGCCGACGTGTGGTTGAGCGCGCGCGTATGGCAGGCGGTTCTCGCCGACAAGACGCGTTGGCTCCACAAGGCCGTGCGCAATGTCGCGACCAGTGCGTTTCTCCGCGAGATCTCGTTGACGCGCGTTCCGCGCGATCGGCTACTGCCGGCGCCCTGGCAGTGGCTCTTGCTGGACAAGAACGCGGTCGCGGTGGTGGTCGGGATCGTCGGTGTCTTTCTGCTTGCATGCTGGCATCGCCGCCTGCTCGTGATCGGGTTGCTGACGGTTCTGCCGTGGCTGCTCGCTTGTTGCCTGCTCGGCTTGCCGCGGTATCTGGAGCCAGCCATTCCGCTGTTGCTCTTCGGCAACGTGATCGCGCTCGCAACCGTCGTTCCGCGAGCCGTCGGGTTGCTGCTTGGTTGGCACGCACGTCGCGCTCGAGTCTGAGAACCTAGGGGCCGTGCGTCAGACCTCGAGTCGCGGCCATGCGCCCGATCTCATCCAGCCGTAGAAGTACGCCGAGCGCCTGGAACGCTACCGGCGCGCCAAGGCCGCGCGCACCGCGCCTGCGACCGACGCGAAGTGAGCTGAGTGAGCCGCGACGGCCCTTGCCTGCATGACGTCGCGCGCGATGATGTCAGGGGAACAGGAGACTCCCATGCGCCCATCGATCCACCTCGCCATCACTGTCATCTCGGCCGCGACGTTGCTCGCGGCCGCCGCCGCGCAGAAGCACCCGCACTTCGACGACAAGGGCACGCTCGTCTGGTTCACGACGTTCGCGGCCGCGAAGGAGGCGGCGACGAAGCAGGATCGCCTGATCCTGGTCGAGTACGGCCGCCAGGCTTGAGGCACCTGCCGCGCGCTCGTGGAGCGCGCCCTGGTGCACAAGGACGTCAAGCCGAAGATCCAGGCGCTCGCGGTCGGCCTCGCGGCCAACTGCGACGCGGCCGAGCAGGTAGTTGCGGACCTGCTGCACGCGAACCTGCCCGGCGCGCAGAGCCTGCCGTTCGTCGCGCTGTTGACGCCCGACGGTCGATGGATCGACGGCTACTCCGGCTGGATCGAAGAGCCGGAGCTCCTGCAGCGGCTGACAATGGCCGAGAAGTCGCCGCTGCTCGAGGCGGCAACGGCGGTGCGCAAGCAGCTCGGCAAGCATGCGGCCACCGTCGGTCCCGCCGCCGAGAAGGGCGATTGGCAGACGGTGCTGGTTGCTGCCCGCGAGGAGAAGAAGAGCACCGGCCGCTGTCCGGAGCGCGACGTGATCCGGGCCGCCGAGAAGAAGGCGCGCGAGTGGGCCGCAGCCGAGCTGGACGGCGTCGTGCAGCAGGCGAAAGCGGGCGGCGACATCGTGGCCTTGCGCAAGAAGCTCGGCGTCGTGAAGCAGAAGTTCGCCGGCGAGCCGGAGGCAGCGGACGTCGAGACAGGTCTGAAGGCGCTGCAGAAGCTGACGCTCGTGCGCGAGGTGGAAGCGGGGGGCAATCCCGCGAAGGACCTGCGCGAGCGGAACAAAGCACCGTTCAAGGACACGCGCTGGTTCGCGTTGTTCGACAAGCCCGCGCCGCCCGGCGCACCGAAGTAGCCGCTAGCGGATCTCGCCGAAGCCCGCGTTCGACAGCGTCCACGGCGTGCCGAGCTCGAACACCTGGTTGTAGAGCAGCATGCCCGGCAACGTGAGCGTGGGCGGGATCGGCAGGCTCCAGGCCGCCGAGCCGCCGACCGGCGTCATCACGTCGAGGATGTCGGGCGTCACGAGCAGCGTGCAGCCCGGCGCAAACTGCGGCAGCGGCAACGGCACGCTGACCTGACCCAGGCCGATCAGCATGATCGGGATGCCGCCGCTCAGATTGCTCACCGTCAAGATGAAGGTCTGGCCGAGGGCTGGCGGGCTCGCGACCTGCAGGCTCGGCACTCCGGCGGGGCCAGCGCAACCGGTGCCGTAGGAAGTCCAGGTCGCCGGCGTGCAGGTGATGTCGTCGATGCGGAACGCGTCGAGCGCGGCCTCGGTGATCGAGTTGTCCGGGTTGTCCGAGACCGTGAAGCGCACGACGAACTGGGCCGGGAACGGGAAGTGGTCCTGCACGCGGAACTGGTGCGCCTGCCAGCCCGTGAACGGACCGAGGTCCTCGATCTGCACCCAGTTGGTGCCGCCGTCGTTCGAAGCCTCGACGACGAAGCGGTCGTCGTTCGTGGAGTTGGTGAACCACAGCGCATACCGGACGACGGGATTGAAGCTCGTCGTGAGGTTCATCGTCTCGGTGATGAGGCGCGTCGGTCCGTCATCGACGTCCTCGTTGCTCGCGAGGCCGGTCACCCAGCATTGACCGCTGCCGTCGAAGTCGGCGGGCGGGTTGCCCGCGCCCGCCGGCGTGCCGCGTTCCCAGCTGCCTGCCGTGAGCGCCGTGTTGACGACTGACCAGGCCGGCGGACTCGTGTTGAAGTTGTAGCTGCGCACGACGACCAGGGAATCCGCGGCGACCGTGGAATGCACCGAGGTCGGCGCGTTCGCGGGACTGCTGTAGGTCGCGGCCAGGATGTTCTGCGCAGTGAAGTAGTACTGCAGATACGAGCCGCAGGCGCAGGCCGGCACGGGCGCGTCGAACGTGTTCGCGCTGACCGAGGTCGGCACGATGGTCTGCCACGCAGTGCCCGTGGAGACGTGGAAGCGTACTGTGCCCGGCTGCAGGGACGCTGCGTCGTTGATCGTGACGCGGATCGTCGAGGTACCGTTCGGCGCCGTTCTCGTCGGCAGGCCGTTCGGGTAGACGAACGTGAGGTCGGGGCAGTCACAGATACCGAGCGGATTGGCCAGCGCGGCCTGCAACCCGGCGTGGTTGCTGCCGGTGCCGATGTTCGAGCCGCCGGTCGAGGTGCAGCCCGCGTGCGTGTGGATGCCGATCGTCAGGTTCGTGCCGTCGATGATCACCGGCGAGCCCGAGTTGCCGCCCGTCGTGTCCGTCGCGTAGCGGACCGTCGTGCCCGTGAACGACACGTAGGGTCCCGCGTGCGTCTTCTGCACGAGAGTCCAGGACGGCGAGACCGGCGCGGAGGTCGTGCCGTAACCCGTGACGCGGATCGCCTGCCCACCCACCGCAGGAGGCATCGACAAGAGATCGAAGGCCTGGCCGCCGTAGGCCTGCCAGGGCGTGAGGCTCGTCGTCGAGTTCGCGAACACTCCGAAGTAACACCAGTCGTTGCCGGTGCCTTGACCGCCGTTCGTCTGCTTCGACGCTGGATCGACCGAGTACTGGTCCGCGGGTGGCGGATGCACGATCGAGCCGGCGCTCGTCGACAACGGTACGTTGAACTCGAGCACGTTCACGCCGCTCGCGCAGTGGCCCGCCGTCAGGAAGCAGTGGCGGCAGTCGTTGATCATCCACGACGTGCAGCCGGTCGGCTGGTTGCGCGCGCAGCGGTTGTCGTAGCTCAACACGCGGTTGTCTGCGGTGCCGCAGATGCTGTCGGGAGACGCGGGCAGGATCGGGCCCGCGATCACGTCGCCGATCATGAGGCGGTTGTTACCCGTGCCCGGGCACGCGAGGATCTCGACGAGCACGCTGTCGCCGTTGAAGTAGGCCGAAGTGTCCTGCCACTGCCCGACGTGCACGAGGTGCTGCGTCTGGTGGTGCGCGTCCGACATCGACGTGATGCGCAAGAACGAACCGTCGCTGCCGCGGTCAGGTGCTCCGGACAGCAACACGCCCGCATAACAGAGGCGCAGCCACGAGGCCTGCGGCACCGTGACGACCGTCGACCACACGACTTCGGGAATGCCGAGCGCGGCAGCGGCCGGGTTCTGGTTGCTGACGACGCCCGAATCGACGCCGACGAAGTGCCGTGTGCTCTGCTCGGGCTCTTCTTGCGCAGCGAGCCGGGCGAAAGGCGCGAGGAGTACGACCAGGGCGAGCGACGAGCCTACAGGGAGATGCATGGGGACCGCGTGGGCAAGGGGGAGAGGCTCGTAGCGTAGCCGCGTCGCGCCCCGATGGGAGGCGGTGTCCTCGCTGACCGCGAGCCTGCGGTGCAGAGCATGTTGGCGCCGGCCACAGGCAGCCGGCATCCTTCTCCGCAGCGAGGAGGCCCCCGTTTCCATGCTGCACACGATCCACGTCCGGAACCTGGCTCTGCTCGAACGCGCCGAAGTGCGCTTGCACGAAGGCCTGACGGTCGTCTCGGGCGAGACCGGCGGCGGCAAGTCACTGCTGATCACGGCCTTGAAGGTGCTGCGCGGCGAGAAGGTCGCGCCCTCGCTCGTGCGCCATGGCGCTGCCGAGCTGCAGGTCGACGGGGAGTTCCGGCTCGGCGCGGGGCCACGCAGCGCGATGATCGGGCACTTCGTCGCGGAGCTCTGCGGCGGCGCGGTCGAAGACGAGCAGCTGCTCGTGACGCGCATCGTCGACGGCCAGGGCAGGTCGCGCGTGCGCATCGGCGGCCGGCCCGCGACGCTCAGTGCGCTGCGAGAGCTCGGCGCTCTGCTGCTCGAGATCCACGGCCAGGGCGATTCGCGGGCCCTGATGCGACCCGAGATCCAGTGCGAGACGCTCGACGCGTTCGCAGGCACGGGCAACCTGCGGCGCGAGTTCGCAGCCGCAATGCACGCGGCGCGCGCGCTGCGCCTCCGCCTGCAGCAGCTCGCCGAGGGCGAACGCGAACGGCGCGAACGGCTCGAGTTCCTGCGCTTCCAGCACGCCGCGATGACGGAGCTCGGTCTCGGCGAAGGCGAGCTCGGCGACCTCGAAGCGGAGCACCACGTGCTCAGCAACCTCGACGAGATGCGACAGCAGCTCGAAGAGGCGCTCGGTGTGCTGCAGGACGGCGACAACAACGTGCAGGACCAGCTCGCGCGCGGGCGCAAGGCCGTGCAACAGGCCGCGGCGATCGACCGCAGGCTCGAGGACGCAGCCGAGCAGATGGGGCAGATCGAGGAGCTCGCGGCCGACGTGTGCCGCAAGCTGCAGTCGAGCCAGGCGCGTCTCGACCTCGATCCGAAGCGCCTGCAGGCCGTGCAGGCGCGGCTCGACGAGATCTACGGCGCGTTGAAGCGCTTCGGTCCGCAGGAGAGCGATCTGCGGCAGAACCTCGCGAAGGTGAGCGCCGAGCTGGCCGCCGCAGACGGTGGCGGCGCCGATCCCGAGGTGCTGGCCGGCGAGCTGCGGCAGGTGACGGACCAGGCGGCCGCGATCGGGCGCAAGCTCGTGCGGGCCCGCGCGAAGGCGGCCGGACCGTTCTGCGAACGGATTCGCGAGGAGCTGCAGGACCTCGGCATGCAGCGCACCGAGATCCGGGTCGTCATGGCCGAGGAGTTCGCGGTCGAGCGCCTGCTCGACGAGGCGACCGAGTACGGACCCGCGCCGGTCGATCTCGAGGTTCGCATCAATCCCGGCGAGCCGTTCCATCCGATGCGCGATGTGGCGTCGGGTGGCGAGCTCGCGCGCCTCGTGCTGGCCGTCAAGAAGACGCTCGCCGACCAGGATCGTGTGCCGCTGCTCGTGCTCGACGAGATCGACGCCGAGATCGGCGGACGGCTCGGTCTGCTCGTGGGTCGCAAGCTGCACGAAGTGGCGCGGCATCACCAGGTCGTGATCGTGACGCACCTGGCCCCGGTCGCGGCGTTCGCGCAGCACCACTTCCTGGTCAACAAGGAGGTCGCGGGCAGGGGCGGCGACGAGCGCACGCGGGCTTCGGTGCGGCTGCTCGGTCCGGCCGAGGTCGAGAAGGAACTGGCCGCGATGACGATGGGGGACGGCGCGGATGCTGCGGCGCTGCAGCAGGCGCGGCGGCTCGTCGAGAAGGCGCGGGGCCTCGGGCAGTGACGCGTCCGACGTCATTGGCAGCCGACGTCATGGGTGCGGGTGACGGATCCGGCCGGAATGCTGTCGCGCCGTCGCGGCACTAGAACCGAAGCGGCGCGCCGGAGGCGCGCGGCCAGGTCCTTGTTCCGTTTGCCCGCGGCGCTCGGTGCCGCCGGCGACCGGGACTAGATCCAGTCGCCGGACCAGAGCCGGCTGCAGAACAGCTGCCAGGGCCAGACCTCGATGCCGCCGTCGAGCACGCGCGGCTCGGTGTCGAGACTGACGATGGCGGCTTTCCGGACCCGCTGATCCTCCATCAGCGCGCGCAGTCCCATCGCGTCTCGGCCGTCGACCCCGTTCCGCGCCTTGAATTCGATCGCCAAAGCAAGGTCGCCGACGATCAGGTCGACTTCGAGGCCGGTACTCGTTCGCCAGTAGGCAAGGGGCAGGTCCGATTCGCGGTATGCGATGTGCGCGCGGATCTGCTCGATCATCAGGTGCTCGAACGACCGGCCGAACTCGTCCGACCCTGGTTGCCTCTTGTGCATGCCCCCGAGCGCCCGGACGACGCCGACGTCGAACAGGTAGTACTTCTCCGTTTCGATGAGACGGCGGTTGCGGGTCCGGCGCCACGGCGGCAGGCGGTGTCCGAGCAGCGTGTCATCGAGGATCTGGAAGTACTCACGCACGGTCTTGCCGGACACCCCGCAGTCCCTGGCGATGTTTGCATAGTTGATCAACCCGCCTTGCGTCAGCGCGACCGCATCCAGGAAGCGGGCGAAGGCCGGCACGTTGCGCGTCAGCGCCTCGGCCTGGATCTCCTGCGCGAGGTAGTCGAGCGTGTATCCGCGCAGCAGCCGGTCCGGAGTCTTGGCCAGATAGTGGGACGGGATGCCACCGTGGTCGAGAAGTCGTCGCAGGAACGGCATGGCGTCCCCGGCCTCTTCGGGCACCTGCAGTTCCGCGGTGGTGAGCGGGTGCAGCACGAACCGGATCGCCCGTCCGCCGAGCAGGTTTGCAGCGCCGTGGCGCAGCTTGCGCGCGCTGGAGCCGCACAGGACGAATCGGGTTCTCGTGTTCTCGATCAGCCAGTGGACTTCGTCCAGCAACGCCGGCACCCTCTGGACCTCGTCCAGGACAACGCATCGCGGTCGTTCCCGCAACACGCGCTCGCGCAACAGCGCCGGTCGGATGGTGAGCCGCGTGCGCAAGTCCGAGTCGAGCAGGTCCAACAGCATCGCCGCCGGGAACTGCTGGCGCAGGAGCGTCGACTTGCCGACCTTGCGGGGACCCCACAGGAAGGCGGCCGGTGCGTCGCGCAGCTGCATGCGCAACTGGCGCTTGATGGATAAACGGGACACAGATCCCGATTATCTAGATTATCTGACCCGGGTGGCAAGCACTTCTCGAAAGCCGCCAGTGGCGCAGCTTCTTGTCGGACCGGGGGTTCTGCGGCACGATCGACCATCGCGCTCGGCGCCTGCAATCTGCACGCGAAGCGAGTCGGCGCTGGATTATTCGGGCCAGAACGCGGACCTTGCCGCCCACCCGAGCCCCGGGCGTCCCGCATGACCCAAACCGTCGCTCCGCAGCGTCCTCTCGTCGGTCCCGAGCGCCGATTCCCCGAGATCACGATCAAGGCGGTGATCCTCGGCGTGATCCTGTCGATGCTGATGGCGGCAGCGAACGCGTATCTGGGCCTGCGCGTCGGCATGACGGTCGCCGCGTCGATCCCCGCGTCGGCGATCGCGCTCGGCGTGCTGCGCGCGTTCAGGCGCAGCAACATCCTCGAGAACAACCAGGTCCAGACGATCGCCTCGGCGGGCGCGTCGACGGTGTCGGGCATCATCTTCACGGTGCCCGCGCTCGTGATGATGGGGGCGTGGGCAGGCTACTACTACTGGCCGATCTTCCTGATGGTCTGCGTCGGTGGGATCATGGGCGTCGTCTTCACGACGCCGCTGCGCCGCGCGCTCATCGTCGACGCCGCGCTGACCTTCCCCGAAGGGCTCGCGACCGCGCAGGTGCTCAAGACCGGCGGCGTCGCGCGCGGCGACGACGTGCCGCCCGGCGAGGTCGAGGAGAAGAGTGCTTCGGGCGCGCTGGGCTTCAAGCTGCTGCTCGAGGCGAGTGTCATCGGCGGCGTCTTCAAGCTCTGCGAGCTCGGTTTCAAGTGGCTCACGGACGGCGTCGCGACCACGATGGCGCTCTTCGGCGGGAAATGGCTGTTCCGTGCCGATGCGACGCTCGCGCCGTCGCTGCTGGGCATCGGCTTCATCGTCGGCCCCAACATCGGCACGCTCATGATGAGCGGGGCGATCATCGGCACGACACTCGGCGTGCCGATCAACTGGCTCATCAACGAGGAACGGCTGATGCATACGGCCGGCATCGCGGCCGGCACGCCCTGGAGCGCGATCTCGGATGCGCAGTGGGGGGCGCTCGGCGGGGCGTCGTGGCAGGAATGCCGCCGCATCGGCATCGGCTGCATGCTCGTCGGCGGCGTCTGGTCGTTGATCAAGCTCGTCGGTCCGATCAAGAACGGTCTGCGCGCGAGCCTCGCGGCGTTCCGTGCGCAGCGCAGCGGCCAGCAGACCGACGTGCCGCGCACCGAGCTCGACACGCCGCTGCCTTTCCTGCTGTTCACGGTCGCGCTGATGACGGTGCCGTTGTTCTTCGCGTTCCACTCGGCGCTCGAGGGTTACGAGCCGCGCCTGCCGATCGCGCTCGTGCTGACCGTGCTCATGCTCGGCTTCGGCTTCTTGTTCAGCAGCGTCGCGGGCTACATGACGGGCCTCGTCGGCAGCTCGAACAACCCGGTCTCGGGCGTGACGATGGCGACGGTAGTCGTCTCGGCGCTGCTGCTGATGGTCATCATGGGCAAGAGCGAAGTCGCGGCCAAGGTCGGGCCGGCCGCGGTCATCTACCTCGCCGCTTTCATCTGCACGGGTGCATGCATCGCCGGCGACAACCTGCAGGACCTCAAGTGCGGCCACGTCGTCGGTTCGACGCCGTGGAAGCAGCAGCTGTGTCTCGTCATCGGCACGATTGCGTCGGCCGCCGTGATCCCGCTCGTGCTCGGCGTGCTCGACGAGGGCAACGGCATCGGCCGCCTGCCGCCCGGCAAGGTGTTCCCGCCCGGCACCGACCCGGTGCCGCTGGCGGCGCCGCAGGCCAACCTCATGAAGGACCTTTCGACGGGCATCTTCGGCGCCGGCATCAACTGGAACTTCATCCTGTTCGGCTGCGCGCTCGCGGTTGCGATCATCGCGTTCGACGAATACTTGAAGCGGAAGAAGGCGCGGTTCCGCGCGCCGATCCTCGCCGTCGCCGTCGGCATCTACCTGCCGTTCGGTCTCTCGGTGCTCATCTTCGCGGGCGGCATGCTGTCCTGGCTCTGCAAGCTCGCGTTCCGGCCCAAGAACCCCGAGGAGCACGTCGCGCTCGAGAACGCGGGCATGCTGCTCGCGTCGGGTCTCATCACGGGCGAGGCGATCATGGGCGTCGCGCTCGCTGCGGTCATCGCCGCGGACAAGGACAACGAGTTCGTCCCGCAGAACCACATCGCGCTCGCGGAACCGCTCGCGATCGCCGCGACGTTGGCGATGATCGTCTACCTCTGCGTGCGCACGCTCGGCGCCGCGCGCCGCATGTAGCCGGGGGCCGCCGCGAGCATGACAACGGCGTCGTCATCGCGCTCCGGCCCGGGCCTCGGCCGCTCGACGTGGCTCGCGTTCGCCATCGCCGTCGCCGCGACGTACTTCGGCTGGCGGCTGTTGTGGCACATGGCAGACGATGCCTACATCACGTATCGCTACGTCAGCAACGCGATGCTGGGACGGGGCCTGGTCTGGAACCCCGAGCCGTTTGCGCCAGTCGACGGCAACACGGACTTCCTGTGGTCGCTGATGCTGCTCGCGACCTGGAAGGTGACGGGCCTCGTGCCGCCCGACGTCGCGAACACGTTCGGGCTCCTGTTCGGCTGCGGCACGCTGTTCCTGCTCGCGCGCGCCGCGGCGCTGCGGCCGCTGCCCGAGCCGATGCGGCCGTGGCGCTGGCTCGTGGTCGCCCTCGTGCTCGCGTTCGTCGCGAGCAACCGCGCGTTCCTGGCGTCGCTGAGTTCCGGTCTCGGCGTCGCGATCTTCAACTTCCTGCTGTTCGCCTGGGTGCTGTTCGCGAGCTCGGCGCGCACTCTCGGCTCGCAGCGCCGCTGGGTGTTGCTCGGCGCGGTCGCCGGTGCATGTGGCCTCGCGCGCCCCGAGGGGCACCTCGTCGTGCTGGCGACCTGCGTGCTCGTGTCGCTTTGGGGTTTCGCCTCGCGCGCGGGCCGGCGCGCCGCCGGCGCCGCGGTCGCGGTGGCGGTCCTGCCCGAACTCGCACACCTGCTCTGGCGGCGCCTCACGGTCGGCGATTGGATGCCGTGCTCCTACCACGCGAAGACCGTCGAGGCGTGGCCCGAGAGCGGCGTGCGCTTCTTCGGCTCGTTCGTGGTCGAGTTCGGCGTCTACGTCTGGCTCGCGGTGGCGCTCGCGTGGCTCGTGAAGAAGGTGCGGCGCCCGGGACCCCTTGCGCTGCTGCGGCGCGAGCACCTCGGTGCGGCTGCCGTCGCGAGCGTGCTGCTGTTCCAGTTCGGCTACTACACGTTCTTCATGGGCGGCGACCTGTTCGAGTGGCGCGTCTACAGCCACCTGATCCCGCTGCTGCCGCTGACCTTCGTGTACATGGCGGCCGACCTCGTACCGAGCAGGAGCTTCGTCGTGGGCTCGCTCGCCGTCTTCACGCTGGCCAGTCAGCCGGTCGCGTGGGTCAAGTACGTGCACAACGACGGTCCCGTCGCTCCACACCTGCTCGCGATGCTGCGTCCGCTCGTGCAGCCCTACGACGAGTGGCAGCGATGGCTGAACCAGCGCGCGGTCTGCATGCGCAACTTCCACATGAAGGAGAATTTCGGGGTGTTCGTGGAGAGAGCGCCGTCGCGCGAAGAAGGCCAACGCATCCCGACCGACGGCTTCCCCGTGCACGTATCGCCGACGGTGGGCGTCGTCGGCTGGGTGTTGCCGAACGTCGCGATCATCGACCTGCTCGGCCTCAACGACCCGGTGATTGCCCGGACACCCGTACCGAGCGCCGAGGAGCGTCTCGAGCAACGGACTCGCATGAGGATCGGCGAGTTCGAGTTGTTCGACAAGGACCGCGACCTGCGCGTCACGTACGCGGAGTTCGAGCCGTTCTTCGCGGCGCTGCGGCCCGACCTGACCGCTCGCCCCGAGGAGTTGCAGCGCGCCGCCGCGGCGATGCTGCGCCGATACGACAACGACGGCGACGGGGTGGTCACGCGCGACGAGTATCTCGAGCGCGGGCATCTGCACAGCGACCGCGTGCTCGCGCACGATCGCACGCCACCGCCTGGCTACATCGCGGGCTTCCGTCCCAATGTCGAGGTCGGGAACGGCAAGGTCACGGTCACGGCACGCGAGATGCCGCTCACCGAGCAGGAGATCAGGCAACACGAGGCGACCTTTCGCGCGCGATTCGGCGCAACCCGGTGAGCGCTTTGGCGCAACCTGAGGAGCCTGCACGCTGCGTGTCGAGGTGTCGCGGCGCGAGATTGCAGCCTGCCGGCGGACCGGAAGAAAACCCGCTGGACGACGCCCGCCCGAGGCGCGACCACGATCGAATCGACGCCATAAGATAGACTTGCACAGACATTTAGTGTGATCATGACGCCCGAGCGAAATAAGTGCGAACGAGGCGAGCTTCGAGGTCGTCGTGGCCCGAGACGCGCCCTCAGCCCTGACGGCAGCCGCGACCTCGCTTAGCATCGCATGATCATTGCAGCGTGTCCGGACCGCACCTGGACACGGTGGTAGCCCTTCCCATGCAGAACATGCCTAGCATTCATTTCAAAGTGAGCAGTGGCTCGTTTGGTCTCCTCACGCTCGTGAGCCTGTCCGTGCTCGCCGCCTGCGGCGGCGGCGGTGGCGGCGGCACGGCGACAGGTGGCGTCACGACGCACGCGGAGCTGCAGCGCGTCGAGTACGGACAACTGGCCGATGTCTACTGCCTGCGGGATGGCGTGCAGGCGCTCTACGATCCTGACGGCGCGGAGACGCGCACTCCACCAGGGCGAGCCAAGGGACGCGACGTGCTCGTGGGCACCAACATCCGCGACCAGCGGCCGGCGAACTCCACGCTCAGTGATGCCGAGATCACCTACGACTTCATCGGCTCGGACCCGGACACCTTGCAGCCCAAGCTCTTCATTCCGCGTGAAGAGAACAGCGAAGCGTTCCGCGTCGCGTTCGATGCGCTCGACGACGAACTGCGTGAAATAGCAGCGATGCTCTTCGGGCAAGGCGGCCCCGGGTTGCCGTATGGAGTCGTGCCGCGCAACGCGGCCGTGCGCCTGACCTTCTCGGCGCCACTCGGCGTCGACGACAGCTTCTTCGTCGAGCGCGATTCCTTTGGCAGCGTGACCGGACTGCGCAATACCGAAGCCGTGCAGTTGCTGAAGATCGTGGGCGATCCGACGCAGCCCAATGGCTTCGTGCCGCTGCCGGTGCGCGTCGTGGTGCAGGGCA
>DASRJH010000038.1:0-4245 GCA_035649575.1 Planctomycetota bacterium | reverse complement strand
GCCGTCGCGAGCGCTTGTTCGCGCTGCGCCATGACCGGCGGATCGAGGGCCTGGCCGAGCAGCTGGTCCGCTTCGGGCCGGCCGGCGCTCGCGGCGAGCGGATAACCGCGCACGTCGGTCAGCAGCACGAGGTGCCCGGGCGCCAGCGCGCCGAGCAGGTTGCCGTCGAGCGGGCGCCCGGCCGTGAGCACGAAGCTGCCGCAGTCCGTCTTCTGTTCCGCGCGCACGCCGAGCATCAGCGCGCCCCACTGCATGAAGACCCCGGGCTCGCCGCGCGCGGGCACCTCGCCGCTCGCGAAGCGTTCGTCGCCGGCCATGCCCACGATCGGCGGCGCAGCGGTCTTCGCGCGGCCCGGCTGCCATTCGAGCCGCAGGAACCCACCGCGCCACTCGGGCGGCAACTGGCCCGACAGCAGCTTCTGGAGCTCGACGCCGACGGCCGGCCAGGTCTCCTCGAGCTTGGGCTCGGGCACCGACTGCAGTCTGCCGGTCGCGAGGACCACGAGGTCCTTCAACCACTGCTGCGCCGAGCTCTGCACCTTCGCCTTCTGGTCCTCGAGCTGGCCCATCGCGCTGCGAACCGTGCCGAGCATGCCCTCTTCGACGTCGGCCGTGTGGCCGCCCTCGAGCACGGAGACGAGCATCCACGACAGCAGGCCGAGCGGCAGCAACGAGGCCACGGACATGACCGCCATCAGGCGGAACCGCAGGTTCGTCGCGACGAGGATCAGTTCGCTGAGCAGCACCAGCAGGAACGGCGTGCTGATGAGGCACAGCAGGGAGCCGAGGCGGCTGCCCGCCTGTTGCCCGCTGCTCCACTCGCGATCGGTCGATTCCACGCTCAACACGGCACCGTCCCAGCCATCGCCCGTGAGCGGCGTGAACAACAGGACCCGGCGGCTGCCGTCCTGCAGCAGCGCCTCGGTGGCAGTCACCTCGGTGCCCGTGACCGCGCGCGGCAACGCCGCGACGTCCTTCTGCTGCTCGGGCGACAACGTCGTCTCGCTGCGGTGACCACCGCGGTAGATCGTGATCCCGGCCGACTGCAGCAGCTCGCGTTCTTTTGCGCGCAGGCGACGCTCCTGGCCCTCGCGCTCGAGCGGGGAGTCCGGCGGATCCTGCGGCGCCGCGGCGCGCTCGTTGCCGAACACGACCGAACGGAACCGGATCCGATACTCGGCCAGATTGCGGAACTCGATCGAGGCGAGCGCGGCCTCGGGCAGATCGGTGACCGGATAGCCGAGATTCAGATGCTTCTCCTGTGTCTCGTCGATCCAGCTCAGCGCGATCGCGGCAGGCGAGCCCTGCGGCGGGTCGTCGCGCGTGTTGTAGACGGCCAGCTCGTAGAACATGCTGACCTGGTGCTCGAGCTCGATGCGCTTCTGGCTGCCATCGGCGAAGTGCAGCACGATCTCGGCCACGCGCGCGCCGGGATTCGCGATCGGCAGACCCGGATACACTGCGCGGTAGAAGAACCACAGCTTCTCGGGCGCCGGCTCGGCGTTCGCCGGAATCTCGACCTTCGCGGTGGCTCCGGGCGCCAGCTCGATGCCGGCATCCTGCGGATAGGGCCCGCGCAGGTCCGTGAGCACACCGTCCTGCGACGGCGTGCCGAGCAGCAACGGCTCGATCTGCCCCGGTTGCGCGCCTTCGAGCGACAGCCCGACGAGCCGCAGGTCGACGCCGCGTTCGGCCCCCACCGAGAGCGCGCGCAGCTCGCGCGCGAGCACGACCGGCACCACGCTGACCTCCCAGAAGTCGCGCCCCAGCGATGCGCCGTCCGCGAACGGGCGATCGAGATCGATGTCCTTGGTCCGCTTGTCGCCGCCGCCGAAGTCGAGCTCGAGCCGCAAGCGCGGCGACCCATCGGCGCGCCCCATGAACGAGAAGGAGGGCGCGAACGGCCGCCCCACCACGATGTGCAGCTTCGTGCCGCGCAGCGGCGGTTCGAACTGGAAGTTCTCGGTCCGTTCGGCGTAGAGCGGCAGCCAATACGGCCGCACGGGCAGGTCGTCGAACCGTCGCAACGGCGGCCCGAACTGCTCGGGCACCAACTGCGCGAGCGAGCGGTAGCTCGTGTAGCGCTGCCTCGCGATCGACTTGCCCGCGAGCAGATCCATCAAAGCCCGGTCTCGGCTCTTGCCGCGGTAGCTCGCGAGCGTTCCCTGTTCGAGCTGGCCGAGGATGTGCTGCAGCGTCGTGAGGTCGTTGTCGAGACGCTGGCGCTGGTCGTCGGCGCGCCAACCGGTCAGCAGACCCGGCAACCAGAGCCCGATCACGAACAGGCACACGCCGCCACCGACGAGGCCGTGGTGCAACCAGCGCGCGCGGCCGCGGAAGCGCGACCAACCACGCAGCAGGAACACGAGGCCCACCAACGTCGTCAGCGGCACCAGCAGATACGGCAGGTCCGAGATCAACTCGTCGGACAAGAGTGGCGCCCGCCGCGACGCCGAAACCAACGGCCCCGGCGCCTGGAGCCGCAGCAGGCCGAGACCTTTCGGGGCAGTCGGATCGCGCCCGTTCCAGGCCAGCACCGCGGGCCGCGCGTCGCCGTCGTAGTCGTGCAGCACGAGGTTGAAGCCGATCGTCTCGCTGCCCGGGCGCAGGCCAGGAAAGTGGTGGAACGGCACCGCGGCTTCGAACTGGTACGACCCCGCGTCGAGGCGGCGCGCCGCGACGGACACACCGGTCAGCTGGATCCCGCTCTGGCGCGAGCCCGCCTTCCCGGTGTCGGCCCAGTTCCACGGGCGCCGGGACTGCAACGGCATGAGGAACAGCGGACTCTCTTCGGGCCGCAGCGAGCCGCCCTCGGCGTCGACCGAGAAGCCCAGGCACAGTTCGAGGCAGTCCACGCGGTCTCGCGCGGCCAGGTTCTGGTCATCGCTGGTCTGGTCATCGCGGACGATGCCGGCCAGATAGAGATGATTGGTGTCCCAGGCGATGCGCAGACTGGCGGAGAGGTCCGCGGGCCCCGACCAGTTCTCTTTGCCCTCGATCAGTTGGGTGGACTGGTCCAGCTCGATCACGCCATCTTTTGGCCACTCGGCCAGATCGCCGTCGATCACTGGCGTGGCGCGGTGGATGGCCAATTCTGGCGGCGCTTGGCCGATTGCACCCCCCATCGCCAGCCCTAGCGCCGCAGCAAGGCCCCACGGATTGAGGAGGTGGCAACGGCGCATGGCCGCACGATGCTAGCCCTGACCCAGCCTGGCTAGCAACCTGTCTCTCCGAGGTGGGACGGGCTGCCTGCGCGAACTTGTCGACGACAGGTTGGTCGTCGGACTCCGCCAGCGACGGGTGAGCAATCAGGGCTTGGCCCCTGCAACGGCTGCCGGAACAAGCCGTCGTGAGCCTGGGGGCCAAGCCCACGAAGACGCCCTATTGCTGCTCTGCCCGCACCCGCACTCCCTGTTCGTCAACAATCCACAGCTGTCCCACGGGGGACCGCTCGCGAAGCAACGCCATGACGTGCTTGCACACTTCGAGAACGTGGATCGAGTCTTGCCGCGCGAGCCTCAGCACGACGATGCCAGGGTGATCTGCTGGTGGGTACTTGCGAATGTCTGCGAAGTCGAGATCCAGAGTGACGATGGCCCGGCGCTCCTTGACACATGCCATAGCCAGCGGAACGTCGTCGACTCGCCCATGCCCTGGTCGAGCACATGACGGGCGTCGAATCCTCCGGATCGCAGCAGATCCACCACATCGCCCGGCAGATTCTCGTCGATCTTGAATCGCACCGCTTCTGTCATCTCACGCGGCGCCAGGAAGGAATGGGAGAATCTGCTCTCGGGCCAGTTCGGCCGCATAGCCTGATTGCCGCCTGCACGTCCTCGCGTTGGAGCGACGGATAGCTCGACATGATCTGCTCGATGGACTTGCCGGCTGCGAGGTTGTCCAGCACGACCGAGACCATGATGCGCGTGCCTTTGATGCAGACACGCCCATGGCAGACGTTCGGGTCAGCGGTAATGCGGTTTCGCCAGTTCATGGCGCCATGATCGCAGCCTTGGTCAGCGGCGGCCAGCCCCATGGCACTTCTCGCCGCTGCCACAGCGGAGGGTGTCGAGTTGTTTGGCTGAGACTTGGTTCTCCGCGTTCGCGACAACCTGTCGCGCGTGTTGGGCGCGCGACGACCAAGCTCGCGGAGCTCTTCCCCAGCCGGCAGAGTGCAAGCCTGCGAAGCGGACTCAGTCACGCCGCGGCCGGCGCGGACCGCGAGGGCGATCCCCGCGGTCGCCG
>DASRJH010000037.1:0-11675 GCA_035649575.1 Planctomycetota bacterium | reverse complement strand
AGGCCGCGCTCTGGCGGGACTACGGCGCGCGGCGCCGAACCGCGCCTCGTGCCTACAGATCGATGCGCCGGTCGAACACCATCGCCGTGTCCAGGCGCGCGTCGAGCGCTTCGAGCACCGTTGCCAGGTCCGGCTTGGGGCTGGCGCGGCGCAGTTCCTTGCCGCCCGCCATGACCACGACCTCTTTCTTCACGTCGATCATCTTCGGATTGAGCAGGATGCTGACGCCCGCGAAGTCGGTTGCACTCAGTGTACCTTCCAGCGTCACCACGTTGTCGGCGAGCGTGGCGCGCAGCTTCTGGTTGTCGGTCGGCTTCTCGCAGCGCAGCCAGTAGAACAGCTTCTTCTGGATGCGCGTGGTCTTGTCGTCGGCGTCGGGCAGCGGCGCTGGCGCGTCCGCGTACTCCCACACCAGCGTCTTCGGGAACGTCTGCCGCGTCTGCGCCGCGATGAACTTGAGGCCGGATTCTGGCTCGCCCTTGGGGAATGCGTGCGGCAGACCCGGGTAGCTCTTGAAGTGGATGTTGCGGTAGCCGTCCGCGTCGGCTTTCATCAGGCCTTCGAGCCGATCCCATGCGGCGAGGAAGGTGCCCGGCATGCAGTTCGTGTCGGCCAGGCCGATGTAGTAGTACATCGCCAGATTGCGCACGTTGGGGATGAGGCCGTGCTGCAGCGCCTGCACCTCCTCCTTCGTGGCGAGCTGGCTCTTCGGCTGCGCCATGAACACGCCCGCGCACGGCGAGGCGCCGGCGAAAAGGTCCGGATGCCGCCCCGCCATGAACCACGACCCGGTGCCGCCCATGCTGAAGCCCATCACGTAGATGCGCTCCGGGTTGACCTGGAACTGGCACTTGGCGATCTCGATCAAGGTCAGGATGAAGCGCTCGCCGTGCACCGTGTTCCACGTGTCGTCCACGAGCTTGATGCCCTGCGGATACATGCCGACGCAGTCCGGCAGCATCCACGAGCCGGCCGCTTCGCCCGCATCGCCCGCGCCCTCGCCGCCGCCGTGCAGCCCGATGACGAGGCCCTTGTTCTTGCCTTTTTGACTCTTCAGGATCAGCCGCGCGTCTCCGTACGGCGTCGCGATTCGCGGTTTGTCGGGTTCTTCCAAGCGCGGCCCGAGCTTGGCTGACGGGGTCCAGAGCAGCTTGACCGCCGCGTCGAGGCCGCCTTCGGGAAGCGCGATGGCCTTGGCTTCGGCGTCGATCGCCGCGCGCTTCGTGGCGTCCCAGGCGTCGAACGCCGTGCGCGGCCGGTCCTTCCAGAACTTCTTCGCCAGCTCGGTGATCTTCTGCTGCGTCGCCGCGTCGAGCGACGCCGCGGTCTTGCCCGCCGACTGTGCGGACGCGGTAGCGGCGAGGATGGTTACGAGCAGGAACCGTCGAGCATGTAGCATGGGAAGGCGCCTCCGCCGCACGGGTCGAAGTCTGCGGATCACCGGCGCAGCTCCATCGCGTCGTGGCGCGCAGACTGTCCTCAGCGCTGGCGCCGCGGGCAACCTCGGCGGCCAGATTCGTTCGTCACGGGCCATCCATCGGTCGGCCGACGCCCTCCGCCTCGCTCGGGAGTGCGCCTCGACGAAGCACGCGAACGGGAAGCTGCCCGCGTTTGGCCCCCACCGCGCTACGGACCCCTCGACATCGGGCCTGCGCGCAGCGACTCTTCGCGGCTCCCCCCATGAACGCGCGCCTTCTCGCCTGCTACGTCGGCCTCCTGCTAGCCGCGATCGCAGCGTTCGTGTTCGTGAGCGAACTCGGCAACCTGGTCGTCGCGCCTGCACCGGAGCCCGGCGCGCCCACGTTCGGCGGCGCCGCCGGAGAAGCGGCCGACAAGCCGCTGCCGCACGTGCTGCTCGCTCTCGTCGTCGTGATCCTCGCGGCCCGCGCGACCGGCGCGCTGTTCCGCCTGTTCGGCCAGCCGCCCGTGATCGGCGAGATGCTCGCGGGCATCCTGCTCGGGCCGTCCGCGTTCGGACTCCTCGCGCCGGCGGCGTCTGCGTTCCTGTTCCCCGCGTCGATCTCGCCGATGCTCAACATCATCGCGCAGGTCGGCGTCGTGCTGTTCCTGTTCCTGGTCGGTCTCGAGCTCGACACGGCGGTGCTCAAGAAGCGGACGCAAGCGTCGGTCGCCGTCTCGCACGCGAGCATCGTCGTCCCGTTCGTGCTCGGCGGCGCGCTCGCACTGCTGCTCTACCCGCGACTCTCCTCGAACGACGTGCCGTTCCTCGCCTTCGCGCTGTTCGTCGGCGTCTCGATGTCCGTGACCGCGTTCCCCGTGCTCGCGCGCATCCTCACCGACACGGGGCTCATGAAGTCCCCGCTCGGCATCGTCGCGCTCGCGTGCGCGGCGGTCGACGACGTCACCGCGTGGTGCCTGCTGGCGCTCGTCGTCGGCATCGCGAAGGCGAACACGGACACGGCGATCGTCACGATGGCGCTCGCCGTCGTTTTCACGGCAGCCATGCTGCTGCTCGTGAGGCCGCGCCTCGCGCGCTGGGCCCGGGGTTTCGCGACGGACCAGAGCGTGACCGCAGGCGCCATCGCGTTCGTCTTCGTCGGCCTGCTGCTGTCGGCACTCGCGACCGAGTCGATCGGGATCCACGCGCTGTTCGGTTCGTTCCTGTTCGGCGCGTTGATCCCGCACGATTCGCCGCTCGCGCGCGTGGTCGTCGGCAAGCTCACGGATGTCGTCGTCGTGCTGTTCCTGCCGCTGTTCTTCGCGTTCACGGGCCTGCGCACACAGGTCGGTCTCGTGAGCGGATTCGAGAACTGGCTGCTGTGCGCGCTCGTGATCGCCGTCGCGATCGCAGGCAAGTTCGGCGGGTCCTACGCAGCTGCACGCTTCACCGGTCTCCCGGTGCGCGAGTCGCTGGCGCTCGGCGCGCTGATGAACACGCGCGGGCTCATGGAGCTCGTCGTGCTCAACATCGGCCTGGACCTGAAGATCATCTCGCCGACGCTGTTCGCGATGATGGTCCTGATGGCGCTCGTGACGACGACGCTCACGACGCCCTTGCTCTACGTGCTCGGACTCGCGAGTTGGAGGTCCGCGCCGAAAGCCGAACCCGCGCAGTGAACTGCACCGCACGAACGAGCACCAACGGCAGCAGCGGCAACGCCTTGCGCTTCGACCTTCGCTGCCGGTTCGAGTCCGGCGGCGTTGCCATGAAGACTCGCTGCGCTGCAGGCGCGGAGTCGACCGACCGCAGCGACGCGCAGCGTTCCAAGAGGTCGCCTCAAAAAGGGAGACGCTCGGTTGCGGGCAAGCGACAACCCCTGTAGGTAACTGGGCCCGATGCTCTGCGCCGCGAACACGGACCTGTCCCTCGCCGTGCACCTGGGAGTGGCCGTGGCCATTCCCGCCGGTATCTCCGTGCTGGCAGGGAGGTTGTCGCCGCGCATGCCGAGCCCCGCGAAGTCCCGGCCCTACGAGTGCGGCGTCTCCGAGCCGCTGACCGGCGCGACGCGCATGCCGGTTCAGTTCGCGCTGGTCGCGATGCTGTTCCTGATCTTCGACGTCGAGGCCCTGTTCTTCTACCCGTGGGCCGTCGTCGTGCGCGAACTCGGGGTGCGGGGCCTCGCGATCATGGGCGGGTTCCTGGTGCTGCTGACGGCCGGCTATGTCTACGCCCGCACGCGGGGAGCGCTGGACTGGCGATGAGCACTTCCGGCGCGGCCGCGGCGACCGACGGCGGCAAGAGCGGCAGCGCCGGTTGGATGCTGTCGCGCCTGCAGGACTGGAGCCGCGAGAACTCGCTGTGGCCCGCGACCTTCGGGCTCGCGTGCTGCGCGATCGAGATGATGGCGACGGCGGCCGGACGCTTCGACCTCGCGCGCTTCGGCAGCGAACTGTTCCGGGCCAGCCCGCGTCAGGCGGACCTCATGATCGTGTCGGGACGCGTCGCGTTGAAGATGGCGCCCGTGGTCAAGGAGATCTACGACCAGATGCCCGAGCCCAAGTGGGTCATCGCGATGGGCGACTGCGCGTCGTGCGGCGGCATCTTCAACAACTACGCGATCGTGCAGGGCGTCGACAAGATCGTGCCGGTCGACATGTACATCCCGGGTTGCCCGCCGCGGCCCGAGGCGCTGATCGACGGCATCATCAAACTGCAAGAGCGCATAGCGCGGGGGCATCGCCGATGACGGCGCCTGACTTCGTGGCTGCCGTGCCGGGCGCCGTGCACAGCGTCGGCCGCGACGGCATCGACACGGTGCACGTCGAGTCGACGCAGTGGACGGAGCTGCTGCGTGCGGCTCACGCGGGCGGCTACACGCGCTTCCTCGATCTGACCGCCGTCGACGACCCGCGGCGCGCGGCGCGATTCGACGTGATCGCGACGCTGCATTCGCCGGCGGCACAGCGCTGGCTGCGGCTTTGCACGCCGACCGCCGAGCGACTGCCGAGTGCCAGCGCGATCTGGCCGGCCGCCAACTGGTACGAACGCGAGGTCTTCGACCTGTTCGGCGTGCGCTTCGATGGCCACCCGGACCTCACGCGCATCCTGCTGCCGGACGACCACGTCGGGCATCCGCTGCGGCGCGACCATCCGCTCGGCGACGAACCGGTGGACTTCACGGTCACGCGGGAGACGGACGCGCCGTGGTGACCGCGAACGAGACAATGCGCATCAACCTCGGCCCGCAGCACCCGTCGACGCACGGCGTGCTGCGGCTCGAGCTCGAGCTCGACGGCGAACGGATCGTCTCGTGCCGGCCCGTGATCGGCTACCTGCACACCGGCATCGAGAAGTCGATGGAGGCGCGGAACTGGTTGCATGCGGTTGCGATGACCGATCGCCTCGACTACCTGAATCCGCTCGGCAACAACCTCGCGTATGCGCTGGCGGTCGAGGCCCTGTTCGACTGCGAGATCCCCGAACGCGCCGTCGTCGCGCGCGTGCTGCTCGCCGAGCTGACGCGGATCAACAGCCATCTCGTGTGGGTCGGCACGAACGCGATGGACCTCGGCGCGCTGTCCGTGTTCCTGTACGCTTTCCGCGAACGCGAGCTGCTGCTCGACCTGTTCGAGGAGATGTCCGGCTCGCGCATGATGACGTCGTTCATCCGCCCTGGCGGGTTGCAGGACGACTTCCCCGACGGCTGGATGCTGCGCTGCGAGCGCGTGCTGCAGGAGCTGCCACCTCGCATCGACGAGTACGAGGCCTTGCTGACCGAGAACCCGTTGTTCCGCCAACGCACGATCGGCATCGGCAAGCTCGCCGCCGATGACGCGCTGGCGTGGGGCGTCAGCGGGCCGCTGCTGCGCGCGAGCGGCGTGGCGCACGACCTGCGCAAGGCGCGCCCGTATTGCGGCTACGAGCGCTTCCAGTTCCGCGTCTGCACGGCGACTGCAGGGGACTGCTATGCGCGCTACCAGGTGCGCATCGCCGAGTTGCGCGAGAGCCTGTCGCTGTGCCACCAGGCGATCGCGGCGATGCCGGGTGGTCCGGTCCGCACCGCGGACCGCAAGGTGATGCCGCCGCTGCGCGCGGAGTTCCAGCACTCGATGGAAGCGCTGATCCACCACTTCAAACACTACACGGAGGGGCTGCGGCCACCGGCCGGCGAGGCCTACGTGCCGGTCGAGTCGCCGCGCGGCGAACTGGGCTTCTACGTGCGCAGCGACGGCAGCGGACGCCCGGTGCGCGTGCACGAGCGCGCGCCGTCGTTCGCGAACCTGCAGGCGCTGCCATCGATGGCCAAGGGCATGCTGATCGCCGACCTCGTCGCGATCATCTCGACCGTGGACCCCGTGCTCGGCGAGGTCGACCGGTGATCGACGCCGTTCCGAACGCAGCCGCCGTCGCCCCGCTGCTGTCGGCAGCCTGCCGCGAGTCGATCCTCGCGGAACGCGCACGCTACCCGCAGCCACGCAGCGCGCTGTTGCCGGCGTTGAAGCTCGCGCAGGCCGAGGTCGGCTACCTGCCGCCGGCCGTCGTCGCCGCGGTCGCCGAGCTCGTCGGCGTGTCGGGCGCGCAGGCGCAGGAGCTCACGACGTTCTATTCGATGCTGCACAGGCACCCGACCGGCAAGAAGGTCGTGCAGGTGTGCACGCAGGTGCCGTGCGGCTACATGGGCGGCGATCGGCTGCTCGTGCGCCTCGAAAAGGCCCTCGGGATCGCCGCGGGCGAGACGACGGGCGACGGCGCCGTGACGCTCGAACGCACCGTCGAGTGCATGGGCGCCTGCCACCGCGCGCCGATGTGCCGCATCGGCGACGGCTTCGTCGAGAACGTGCGCACCGAGGCCGATGTCGCCGCGTTGGCAACGGCGCTGCGCGCGGGCACCGTGCCGGCGACGGCGGGCACGCGCAACCACGACTGCCACGCCGAGACTCCGCCGCCGGCGAAGCTGCCGTTCGCCTACGAACGCGTGCTGCTGCCGCACCAGGGCCGCCGCACGCGCGTGACGCTGGCCGAGTATCGCGAAGCAGGCGGCTACGAGGCGCTCGACCGCGCGCTGAAGCAGCTGACGCCGGACCAGGTCATCGCGGAGGTCAAACAATCGAACCTGCGCGGCCGCGGCGGCGCCGCGTTCTCGACCGGAATGAAGTGGGGCTTCGTGCCGAAGACGCCGGGGCCGAAGTATCTGGTCGTCAACGCCGACGAGTCGGAACCCGGCACCTTCAAGGATCGCGAGATCATGGAGGTCGAATCGCACCTGCTGCTCGAGGGCATCGCGATCGCGAGCTACGCGATCGGCTGCAACGAGGCGTTCGTCTACATCCGGGGCGAGTATGTCGAGGCCGGCGCGCGCCTGCGCGACGCGATCGACGAAGCGAAGGCCGCCGGCGTGTTGGGCCGCGGCGTGCTCGGTTCGCGCTTCGACCTCGAGGTCCACGTGTTCCTCGGCGCCGGCGCCTACATCTGCGGCGAAGAAACGGCGCTGCTCGAGTCGCTCGAAGGCCGCCGGCCGATGCCGCGCTCGCGGCCGCCGTTCCCCGCGGTCGCGGGTCTCTACGGCAAGCCGACCGTCGTCAACAACGTCGAGACGATCGCGAACGTGCCGCACATCATCAAGCGCGGTGCTTTGTGGTTCCGCGCGCTGGGCCCCAACGAGAAGAGCGCCGGGCCGAAGATCTACTGTCTGTCGGGCGCCGTGAACCGGCCCGGCAACTACGAGCTGCCGCTCGGCAGCATGAGCTTCCGCGAGCTGATCGAGCACTGCGGCGGCGGCGTGCCCGGCAGCCGCGGCATCAAGGGCGTGCTGCCCGCGGGCATCTCGGCGCCGATCGTGCCGGCCAACAAGCTCGACGCGAAGCTCGACTACGAGGGTGTGCAGGCGGCCGGCTCGATGCTCGGCTCGGCGTCGTTGATCGTCGTGCCCGACGGCGTCGACATGGTGCGCGCCGCGACGCGCATGCTCGAGTTCTTCCGCCACGAGTCGTGCGGCAAGTGCACGCCGTGCCGCGAAGGCACCGCGTGGCTGCACGAGATCCTGAAGCGCATCGAGAGCGGCGGCGGCAAGGCGTCGGACCTCGACCTGTTGCTGTCGCTGTGCAAGCGCATCACGGGCAAGGTGCTGTGTGCACTCGGCGACTTCGCGACGAGCCCCGTGACCGCATCGCTCGAGCACTTCCGCGCCGAGTTCGTCGCCGCGTGCTCGGGCCGCGGCGCTGCCGACGACTGGAGTGTCCGGCCGTGACCGCGCCAGTGACACTCAAGATCGACGGCCACGAGCTGTCGGTGCCGCCCGGCACGTTGCTGGTCGAAGCCGCGCGGCAGGCCGGCATCGAGATCCCGGTGTTCTGCCACCACGAGAAGCTGAAGCCGGTCGGCGCCTGTCGCATGTGCGTCGTCGAGATCGAACGCATGCCGCGGTTGCAGACCGCGTGCACGACACCCGTCGCGAAGGACATGGTCGTACGCACCGACTCGCCGGCGGTGCTCGAGGCGCGCGAGGGCGTGCTCGAGATGCTGCTCGTGAACCACCCGCTCGATTGCCCGATCTGCGACAAGGGTGGCGAGTGCCCGCTGCAGGACAACACGTTCCGCCACGGCGCCGGCGGGTCGCGGCGCACCGAGCCCAAACGCGCGAACGCCAAGGCGCTGCCGCTGTCGGATCTCATCGTGCTCGACCGCGAGCGCTGCATCCTGTGTTACCGCTGCACGCGCTTTCACGACGAGATCGCCGGCGACGGCGCCCTGGTGGCGCTCGAACGCGGCGGCACGAGCGAGATCGGCGTGCTGCCCGGCACGACCTACGACTCGCCGTTCTCGGGCAACACGGTCGAGCTGTGCCCGGTCGGCGCGCTGACGTCGCGGCAATACCGCTTTCGCGCGCGGCCATGGGAGCTCGAGACGACGTCGTCGGTGTGTAGCGGCTGCAGCGTGGGCTGCAACGTGCGCGTCGACGCGCGTCACGGCTCGGTGCTGCGCGTCATGGGCCGCACGAACGCCGCGATCGACGACGGCTGGTTGTGCGACCGCGGCCGCTACGCGTCGCTGCCGTTGCCGCTCGGCGCCGAGTTCGCGGCGGCCGATCCGGCGGCGCGCCGCCCGCGCTGGCCGCTGCGGCGCATCGACGGCCGCCTGCAGCGTGTGTCGATCGACGACGCGTTGGCACGCGCCGCTGCGCTGTTGCAGCGACCGCGCGCTGCGGTCGCGTTGTCGCCACAGCTCACGAACGAAGCGATGCAGGTCGCCGGCCGCGAGCTGCGCGCGGCGTTCGCAACCGCCGCGATCGGCTTCGCCGAACCCGTGCTGTCGCCGTGGCCGGTAACGGGCAAGATCCGCGAACTCGCCGCGTGCCGGCGCATGCTCGACCTCGGTTGTGATCCATGGCACGAGCTGCCAGTGCTCGCGTTGTGGTTGCGCAAGGCGATCGCAGCCGGCAGTGCGCTGGTCGCCGTGGGCCCCCGTAACGGACTGGCGCGCGAGAGCAGGCAATGGCTGCAGGTCGCGCCGGCCGCGGTGGCCGACACGGCTGCCGAGCTGCTCGGAGCACTCGCGGGCAAGGAAGCGTCGCCGGCCGTCAGCGCCTTGGCAGCACACCTGCGCGGCGACGGCCCAGCGGCCGTTCTGCTCGGCGCGTCGTATGCGCACGATGCGCGTCTCACAGCACTCGCGCGGCAGCTCGCCAAAGCACTCGGCGCCGACGGCCCCGGTGGTTTCGCCGGCGCGCCGATGCGCGGCGCGAACGCACGCGGCGCAGCCGAGCTCGGGCCCGCGATCGCGGCGACCGATCCTCTGGCCGGCCGTCCCGAGGTGTTGTTGTCGTTCGGCAACGAACCGCCCTTGCTCGTTCCGGGCGGCGCGTCGATCGTCGCCACGAGCGGCGCCGTGCCAATGGATCCGTGCGTCGAGGTCGTACTGCCGCTCGCCCATCCCTACGAGGCCGACGGCCACGTCACGAACCTCGAAGGCACGGTCCAACGGCTCGAGCGCACGGCCCGACGCCCGGCCGACGTGCGTGCCGACCACGAGCTCCTGCAGGCCCTCATCGCCGCCGCGCGCAGCGGGCAGCGGGTGCACGCGTGAACGACTTCACGGTCTCGCTGGTGCGATCGCTGATCGCGGTCGCGTTGCTGATGACGGCGATGCCATACATCACGTGGTTCGAACGACGCCTCTTGTCGCGCATGCAGTCGCGTGTCGGTCCGAACCGCGTCGGCCTGTTCGGGCTGCTGCAACCGCTGGCCGACGGCCTCAAGCTGTTCTTCAAGGAGGACATTCGCCCCGACGGCGCCGACCGCCTGCTGTTCGTGACCGCGCCGGCCATGGCGTTGTTCGCGGCGATCGCCACGTTCGCCGTCGTGCCGATCGGACCGTCGGTCGAGATCGCCGGCACCGAGGTATCGATGGTCGTCGCCGACCTGCCGGTCGGCGCGCTCTACGTGGTCGGCGCGAGCTCGCTCGGCATCTATGCGCTGCTGTTCGGCGGCTGGTCGTCCGGCTCGAAGTACTCGCTGCTCGGGGCGCTGCGCGCCGCGGCGCAGGTCGTAAGCTACGAGCTGTTGCTCGGCATGGCGATCGTCTGCGTCGTGCTCGTGCACGGCAGCACGAGCATCGGCGACATCGTCGCGGGTCAGCAGCGCACGACCTGGACGCTCTGGCTGCAGCCGGTCGCGTTCGTGCTGTATCTGATCGCCGCCTGCGCGGAGACCAACCGCGCGCCGTTCGACCTGCCCGAGGCGGAGACCGAACTGGTCGCCGGCTACCTCACCGAGTACACGGGCATGCGCTTCGCGATGTTCTTCATCGCCGAGTACATCAACATGTTCACGGTCAGTGCGCTGGCCGCGACGCTGTTCCTCGGCGGCTGGTCGGGGCCGTTCTGGCCGGGGCCGCACTGGCTGTTGCTGAAGATCCTGCTGTTCTTGTTTCTCTTCGTGTGGGTACGCGCGACGCTGCCGCGACTGCGCTACGACCAGTTGATGCGCTTGTCGTGGTCGACGTTGATCCCCCTCGCGATGCTCAACGTCGCGGTCACCGCCGTGGTGATCGTCGCCCTCGGATGACGACGATGTTCGCCGATCTCAAAGCTCTGGCGCATGGTTTGTGGACGACGCTGCGCCATCTCGGCCGGCCGAAGAACACCGTGCTCTATCCCGAGCAGAAGCGACCGGTCAGCGAACGCTTCCGCGGCCGGCACCGCCTGTATCGCTACGACGACGGTCTCGAACGCTGCATCGGCTGCCACCTGTGCGCGGGCGCGTGTCCGTCGCAGGCGATCCTCGTGATCGCGGCCGAGAACGACCCCAGCAAGCCCGTGTCGTTCGGCGAACGCTACGCGAAGCAGTTCGAGGTCAACATGATCCGCTGCATCTTCTGCGGCTTCTGCGAAGAGGCGTGCCCGGTCGAGGCGATCCGTCTCGGCCCCGAGTACGAGCTCGCCGACGAGACGCGCGAGAGCTTCGTCTACACGAAGGAGATGCTGCTCGACCCCGAGCGCTACGCGCCGCGGCGCCAGTTCCACGCCGATGTCGATGCGCCGCGCGGCCGCGTCGGTGGGCGACCCGAGCACGAAACCGGAGTCTCCGGCGCGCCGCCGGGCCACCGCGACACGCCGACCGGCGCCCGCCCACCGGTGCAGAAGGAGGTCGGTCAGTGAACGACCGCGTCGTGCCGCTGCTGATCACGTGCGGCGTCGCGCTGTTGTCCGGCGCAGGCATGGTCATGGCACGGCGGCTCGTGCGCTGCGCTTGCCTGCTGCTCGTGCACAGCCTCGCGATCGCCGCGACCTACTGGTGCATGACGGCCGAGTTCCTCGCGATGGCGCAGGTGGTCGTCTACACGGGTGCGATCGTCGTGCTGTTCCTGTTCGTCGTGCTGCTGCTGCCCGAAGGCGGCAGCGAACCGCGTACGAGCACCGGCCGCACGCTGCTCGCGCTCGCCGGGACCGCTGCCGTGCTGCTGCCGTTGGGCGCGATCGTCGCCAGCACCTCCGGCCCGGCGCAGGCACCGGCGACGACCGACACTTCGGTCGCCGCCGTCGCGCGCACGCTGTTCGGCCCGCAGCTCGTGCCGTTCGAGCTCACGGCGCTGTTGCTGCTGATCGCGATCATCGGCGCGGTGACGTTGTGGCGGCGCTCGGGCGCAGAGGTGCGGCGGTGATCGCGGTCGCGATGTCGCCGACGGCCGTCGTGCTCGTCACGGCCATCGCGCTGTTCGGGCTCGGCATCGCGGGCCTGTTGTCGCGGCGCAGCCCGATCGCGATGTTGATGTCGAT
>DASRJH010000036.1:0-5525 GCA_035649575.1 Planctomycetota bacterium | reverse complement strand
GCAGGTGACACGCGCAGCTACGCCGAGATCGCGCGCGACCTCGGCGTGGTGCACGGCGCGCGGGCCGTCGCGCAGGCGTGCGCGGCAAATGCGCTGGCCGTCGCGATTCCGTGCCACCGCGCGGTCCGCAGCGACGGCGACCTCGCCGGCTACCGTTGGGGCCGCGCGCGCAAGCAGCAGCTGCTCGCGCGAGAGCGCGGGTGAACATGGCGATGCAACCGAAGTTCGCGTTCATGGCGGAGCCACCGCGGCAGGAACTGGCGCCGGGTGCCGTCGTGCTGCGCGCCTTCGCGCGGGCGGTCGCCGGCGAGCTGCTCGCAGGCGTGGCGCAGGTTGCGCTCGCGGCGCCGTTCCGCCACATGACCACGCCGGGTGGCCATCGCATGTCGGTTGCGATGACGAACTGCGGGCCGCTCGGTTGGATCACCGACGCACGCGGCTACCGCTACGAGTGCCTCGATCCCGCGAGCGGCCAGCCGTGGCCTGCCTTGCCGGCATCGTTCGCGCAGCTCGCGACGGACGCGGCGGCGGCTGCCGGCTTTCCGGGGTTCCTGGCCGATGCGTGCCTCGTCAACCGCTACGAGCCCGGCGCGCGCATGACGCTGCACCAGGACAAAGACGAATCCGATCGCACACAGCCGATCGTCTCGGTGTCGTTGGGCTTGCCGATGGTGTTCCTGTTCGGCGGCCTGCGGCGCGCGGACGCGGCGCAGCGTGTGCAGCTCGAGCACGGCGATGTCGTCGTGTGGGGTGGCCCGTCGCGGCTGTGTTTCCACGGCGTGCTGCCGTTGCGCGAGGGCGTGCACGAGGCGACGGGCCGCTGCCGCATCAACCTGACGCTGCGGCGCGCTTCGTAGACGCGCACTCGCAGTTGGCATCGACCCCCTCAGGCGGCAAGATCCTTCGCGCATGAACGAGGCCCGGGTTCTCTGTGAGCGCCGCGGCGATGCCGTGCTCGTCACCCTGAACGCGCCACAGCGGCGCAACGCGATCGATCAGCAGATGGTCGACGCGCTGCACCGCGTACTCGACGAGCATTGGCACGACAAGTCGCTGGCTGCCCTCGTGATCACGGGGGCCGGCGACAAAGCGTTCGCCGCGGGCGCCGACATCGCGCAGCTGCGCGAGCGCACGTCGCGCGACGCGCTGCGCGCCATCAACAGCCGCATCTTCGACCGCATCGAGGAGTTTCCGGCTCCCGTGATCGCCGCGATCAAGGGCTTCGCGCTCGGCGGCGGCTGCGAGCTCGCGATTGCGTGCGATCTTCGCGTGCTCGGCGAGTCGGCGAAGCTCGGCCAGCCCGAGGTCAAGCTCGGCATCATCCCGGCGGCCGGTGGCACCTACCGCCTGCCGCGCCTCGTCGGGCTCGGCCGCGCGCGCGAGCTGATCTACACGGGCCGCATGATCGACGCACAGGAAGCGCTGCGCATCGGGCTCGCCAACGCCGTCGTGCCCGACGCGCAGGTGATCGACAAGGCGTTCGCGCTCGCTGCCGAGATCGCGCAGAACGGCCGTCTCGCGGTGCGCGGCGCCAAGCGCGCGCTCAACGCGTTGTCGCGGCCCGGCCACGAGCGCGCGATCGCGTGCGAGAGCTCGGTGCAGGCGGCTTTGTTCGACAGCGAGGACAAGAAGGCCCGCATGGACGCGTTCTTGAGCAAACAGGCGAAAGGCTGAACCATGACGAATCCGAGGTTCGAGACGGTCGCGGTGCTCGGTGCGGGCACGATGGGCGCGGGCATCGCGCAGGTCTGCGCGCAGGCGGGTTCGAGCGTGATCCTGCAGGACGTCACCGACGAGCTGGCGCAGAAGGGACTCTCGCGCGTCCGCGACTTCCTGCAGAAGGGCGTCGAGAAGGGCAAGGTTGCGGCGCAACAGTGCTCTGACGTGCTCGCGCGCATCACGACGACGACGGATCGCGTGCGCGCGTGCCGAGCTGCCGATCTCGTCGTCGAAGCAGTACCAGAGAAGCTCGAGCTCAAGAACGGTCTGTTCCGCGAGATCGGCGCCGTCGTGACGCCCGCGTGCGTGCTCGCGAGCAACACTTCGTCGCTGTCGCTCGGCAAGGTGTTCGCCGGCGTCGCGGGCCCCGAACGCTGCATCGGCATGCACTTCTTCAACCCGGTGCCGCTGATGGTGCTGCTCGAGCTCGTGCGCACGGCCGCGACGTCGCAGGCGACGATCGACGCGGCGACCGAGTTCGGCAAGCAGCTCGGCAAGGAGACGATCCTCGTCAAGGACAGCCCCGGCTTCGCGAGCTCGCGGCTCGGCGTGTGTCTCGGGCTCGAGGCGATCCGCATGCTCGAGAGCGGCGTGGCGTCGGCCGAGGACATCGACAAGGCCATGGTGCTCGGTTACGGCCACCCGATGGGGCCGCTGCGGCTCACGGACCTCGTCGGGCTCGACGTGCGTCTCGCGATCGCCGACTACCTCGGGAAGGAACTGTCCCACCCGGGGTTCAAGGTACCCCAGCTGATGCACAAGATGGTGGCCGAGGGCAAGCTCGGCAAGAAGACGGGTCAGGGCTTCTACCGCTGGTAGCAGGCGTTGCCGCGGCCGCCGGCGTCGACGCCGACCCACTGCGGCAGCGGGCAAAGTTCCTGCCCCGACGTCGCGGCTCCTCCGACATTTTGTAGGAGGTTTGTGCCACAATAGGCGTCGTTCGCCGGCTGATAACCCTTCTCCCATGTCACCGCGCCGCAGCATTTCGTCGGCCACCACGGATGCCGAGTTGACCGTGCTCAAGGTGCTCTGGGACGGCGGCCCCGCGACGGTGCGCGAGCTGTTGCAGCGGTTGGGCACTGATTGGGCCTACACGACCGTGCAGACCCTCGTCGGCCGGCTCGTCGAGAAAGGGCAGGTGCGCGCCGACCGCAAGGACATCGCGCACGTGTTCACGGCAACGGTGGCGCGCGACGAGCTCGCGCATCGGCAGGTCGACGAAGTCGCGAGCTCGCTGCTCGACGGCGCCATAGCACCGCTGGTGTTACGGCTCGTCGAGAAGGGCCGGTTCACCGCGGCCGAGATCGCGCGCTTCCGCGCGCTGCTGCAGGCGGCCGAGAAGAAGGCGCGAGGAGGCAAGTCGTGAGCTGGCTCGTCGCGAATACGTTGGTCGCCGGCGTGCTCGCGCTGCTCGTGATGGGGGTCGGGCGGTGGCTGCGGCCGGCACCGGCGGCAATGCACGTGTTGTGGTTGTTCGTGTTGCTGAAGCTCGTCCTGCCGCCGCTGTTCGAGGTACCGATCGACGTGTCCTGGCTGCGCGCCGAGACGGCGGTGGAGCCCGTCGTCGTGCCATGGGAAGCCAGCGCAGGACTGGTGGACGAGGCGCAGCCCCAAACGCCCGCGCTTCCCGCTGCCGCGCTGGCGCCGGACCCGTTCACGCTCGGCGAAGTGCTGCTGTCGGCCTGGGGTGGTGGCTCGGTGCTGTTCGTCGGGTTCCTGCTGCTCGGCGTCGTGCGCGGACACCGCCGTCTGCGCTCGCTCGGGCCCGTGCCGCCCTGGCTGGCCCGCGAGGTCGAGACGCTGGCCGCGCGGCTCGGCGTGCGCGTTCCCGAACTGCTCGACGATCCCGCTGCGACGTCGCCGTGTGTATGGAGCCTCGGCTCGGTGCGGCTCGTGCTGCCCGTTCGCGCGCTCGCGGCGGCCTCGACGAAAGGGCGCGCGGCGGTCCTCGTGCACGAGCTCGCGCACCTGCTACGCGGCGACCACTGGCTCGCTCAGCTCGAGCTCGTGATGGCCAGTGCCTTGTGGTGGCACCCTCTGTTCTGGTTCGCGCGCGCGCGGCTGCGGCTCTGGGCCGAGCTCGCCTGCGACGCGTGGGCGGTCGCGAGCGTGCCCGAAGCGACGATCGACTTCGCCACGGTGCTGATCGAGGCCGTGGCACGACCTGATTCCGCGGTTCCCGGCATGACCGTCCTCGGTGCGAGGCCGGCGGCGCGGGCCGCATTCGAACGGAGGTTGACGATGATCCTGAACGAGAACGTCCCGTGTCGCGGCTCGCGCGCCTGGTGGTTGCCCTTCACGGCGCTCGGACTCGGCTTGTTTGCCGTGCCCGTGGCCGCGCAAGAAGAGGAGCCGCCGGTCCGCGTCGAAGTGCGCGTGAACGGCAAGAAAGTGGACCAGCTCAGCGGCGAGGCGCGACGCATCCTGTTGGAGCGCTTGCTGCGCGAGGAAGAGGAAGAGGCCGCGGCTCGGCCGGGCAAGAGGAAGAAGAGCGACGACAATCAGGATCCCGTCGCGAAGAAAGGCCCAGCCAAGGCGGGCAAGAACAAGAAGGCAGTCGTCCTCAACGACCTCGAGCTGGACGACCTCGACCTCGAAGGCCTGCCCGACCAGATCCGCTCCGGGCTGAAGGCCGGCTTCGCCGAGGCGCGAAAGGAGATCCTCCGCGACAAGGATCTGCGTGAGCTCGGCATCACGGATGAAGTGCTGGACCTGCTCGACAACATCGGCAGCGGCAAGGGCCTCGACAAGCAGATCGATTCCGTCATCAAGGCAGCGATGAAGGGTGCCGGCTCGGTCATCGTCAAGGAGCTGCAGGCCGACGGGACCCTGCGCGACCTCGGCGTGCACGAGGACATCGGCAAGTTCGTCAACGATCTGCTCGAGAAGGGGTACGACGCCGAGAAGATGCGCGACCTCGCGGTACGCACGGCCAAGTCGGCCCTCAACGACGCCAGGGTCGAGGTGCTGCACGACGTGGACCTCAAGAAGCTCGGCATCGAGAAGGACGTCGAAGGCCTGCTCGACAACGTGATCTCGGGCAAGGGCAACTTCAACGGCAATCTGCAGAAGATCATCGACAAGGCGATCAAGTCCGCGTTGCGCGAAGCGAAAGAGGAGAACGAGGAGGAAGAGGAAGCCGAAGAAGCGAAGCCCGCGCCGAAGAAGAGGCTCGAGCGCAAGAGCAAGAGCCGCGACGAAGTTATCCGTTAGCCGCCAGAACCGAAGCGAGCGGGGTTCGCGCGCGTGGTAGAACGGGGGCATGGCGACAGTCCCCTGTTTCCACGTCGATGCGTTCACGGCGCGAGCGTTCCGCGGCAACCCGGCCGCCGTGTGTCTGTTGACCGCGAGCCGCCCGACGCGCTGGATGCAGGCGGTCGCGGCCGAGATGAACCTGTCCGAGACGGCGTTCGTGCGGCCGCTGGCGCGCGGGTTCTCGCTGCGCTGGTTCACGCCGAAGGTCGAGGTGGACCTGTGCGGCCACGCGACGCTCGCAGCGGCTCACGTGCTGTGGCAGGAAGGCATCGCGCCGAAGCACGCGGAGCTCGGCTTCGAGACGCGCAGCGGGCGGCTCTCTGCCGTGCGCACGCGATCCGCGATCGAGCTCGACTTCCCGGCGCTTGCCGCGCGGCCGTGCAAGGCGCCGAGCGGGCTCGCGCAGGCGCTCGGTGCCACGCCGCGCGCGGTTGCGATGAGCAGACACGACCTGCTGGTCGAGCTCGCGTCCGAACGCGCCGTTCGCGAACTGCAGCCCGACCTCGCGCGGCTGCGCCGCCTGCGAGTCCGCGGCGTGATCACAACGGCGT